>JAXHSS010000028.1:0-7635 GCA_034190675.1 Pseudomonadota bacterium | reverse complement strand
TGATGTTTTGCGATTAGCGGATCGTATTGTGTTTCCTGGTGTTGGTGCAATTCGAGGCTGTATGGCAGGTTTGCGTGAGCAAGGCTTGCATGAGCTGATCCCTGAGTTGATGGCGCAAAAGCCTATGCTCGGCATTTGCATTGCGATGCAGGCATTATGCGCATTCAGCGAAGAAAACGGCGGCGTGGCGTGCTTGGATGTCTTTGATGCTAACGTTCGATTTTTTGGTGACCATTTGCGTGATGCAAAAACAGGCGAAGTTCTGAAAGTGCCGCATATGGGCTGGAACCAAGTGCAACAAACGCAGGCTCACCCGATCTGGGAAGGCATTGCCCAAGACAGTCATTTTTATTTTGTTCACAGCTACCACGTGGAGCCGAATTTGGCAGAAACCGTGGGGCAGTGTAAGTATGGCCATCCGTTTTCAGCGGTTATCGCTAAAGACAATATTGTGGCGACTCAATTTCATCCTGAAAAAAGTGCGAGCGCTGGATTGCGACTGCTAAAGAATTTTTGCTCATGGGACGGGCAGTCGTAAACGCTCCACAAGAGCATTGAGGTTTTTATGTTAATTATCCCCGCAATTGATTTAAAAGAAGGTAAGTGTGTGCGCCTACGTCAGGGCCGCATGGAAGATGATACCGTGTTTTCGGAGCATCCAGGTGAGGTGGCTGAGCATTGGGTTATCCTTGGTGCGCGTCGTGTGCATTTGGTTGATTTGGATGGCGCGTTTGCTGGCAAGCCGGTGAACGGTGATATTGTTCGCAGCATTGCATCTTCTTTTCCTGAGGTGCCGATTCAGATCGGTGGCGGCATCCGTTCGCTTGAGGTAATTAATTACTACCTTGAAGCCGGTGTTCGCTTTGTGATTATTGGCACAAAGGCGGTTGAAGATCCTGACTTTGTTAAGCAGGCCTGTAAGGAATTTCCGAAAAATATTATTGTTGGTATTGATGCTAAAGATGGCTATGTAGCGACTGATGGCTGGGCCAAGGTCAGTGAGGTTAAAGCCACTGATCTGGGTAAGCAGTTTGAAGATTGCGGCGTTCAATCCATTATTTATACCGATATTAGCCGTGATGGCATGATGCAGGGCGTTAATATTGAGCAAACCAAAGAGCTTGCGATGAGCGTTAAAATCCCTGTGATTGCCTCAGGTGGTGTGACCAATGAAGATGATATTCGCCAACTTTGTTCATACGCTGAGCATAATATTGGCGGCGTTGTGGTTGGTCGTGCGATTTACGAGGGCACGCTTGATCTAGAAAAAGCGCAGCGCCTAGCGGATGAAATCGTGCCTCAGCACAGTATTATCATTGGAGATGAAAGCCAATGACCTTGGCGAAACGTGTTATTCCTTGCTTAGACGTTGACAAAGGTCGCGTTGTAAAGGGTGTTCAGTTTGTTGATATTCGAGATGCTGGCGACCCGGTTGAAATCGCCAAGCGTTATAACGAAGCTGGCGCAGATGAAATCACGTTTCTTGATATTACTGCCAGTCACGAAGCCCGTGATACTACTTTTGATATGGTCGAACAAATTGCTGAGCAGGTGTTTATTCCGCTAACCGTGGGTGGTGGTGTTCGAACCTTGCAAGATATCCGCAATTTGCTGAACTCGGGTGCTGACAAGGTGGCGATTAATTCAGCCGCGATCAAAAAACCTGAGTTTGTGGCCGAAGCTGCTGAGCGCTTTGGAGCTCAATGTATTGTTATTGCGATTGATGCGCGAAAAGTGGCCGATAGCCGCTGGGAGATTTTTTCTCATGGTGGCAGAACGCCAACAGGTATTGATGCGATCGAGTGGGCGAAACGAATGACAGCCAATACGCAGCTGGGCCAGTCGGGTGCGGGCGAGGTATTGCTGACCAGTATGGATCGCGATGGAACCAAAGATGGCTTTGATTTGGCGTTGACGCGAGCGATCAGCGAAGCTGTTGAAGTCCCTGTGATCGCTTCTGGTGGCGTGGGCAACCTTGATCATCTGGCTGATGGCGTGATCGAAGGCAAGGCGGATGCGGTGCTCGCGGCGAGTATTTTTCACTTTGGCCAACACACCATTGCTGAGGCTAAAGAGACGATGAAAGCTCGGGGTATTAAAGTTCGATGAGCGAGATCCTAAAACAGCTAGAACAAGTGCTAGAGCAGCGCAAGCAGGCAGTGCCTGACAGCTCTTATGTGGCGTCGCTATATGCTAAGGGGCTAAATAAGATTTTGGAAAAGGTCGGTGAGGAATCAACAGAAATGATCCTTGCGGCCAAAGACTTCTCTCTTGAGCCAAAATCCGATACGCTAAGACAAGACTTGGTCAATGAAGTAGCGGACTTATGGTTTCATAGCCTTGTGGCGTTAGTGGATCAAGATGTTTCGGTAACCGAGGTTTTAGCGGTGCTTGAACGTCGATTTGGATTGTCTGGGCTTGAAGAAAAAGCCGCTAGAAAGTCATAGCTTTTATTCTTTTAATCTGCAGCGAGGTGCGCAATGTTTGGCTTAAGCCCTTGGGAATTAATCATTATTTTGGCGATCGTTTTATTGTTGTTTGGTGGTAAGCGATTAAAAAACCTCGGTGGTGATTTAGGCGCATCGATTAAAGGATTTAAAAAAGCGATGAGCGAAGATGAGCAAAAGCCGAGTATCCAAGCAGAAGACGCTGAAGAGCTAGAAAAGGCTCGCAAAAAAGAAGCCGAAAAGTAAACGCTCAGTCGCCATGTTTGATCTGGGCTTTGCAGAACTGATGGTGATTTTTGTGCTGGGCCTTCTAGTTTTGGGGCCTAAGCGCATGCCTGTTGCGGTAAGAGCGATTGCTCGAATGGTAGCGAAAGTTCGCGGAGCATGGGTGAATATTCAAAATGAAATTGACCGAGAGCTTGAGTTGGAAAAGCTTAAAAAACAGCTGCAAGAATCAAGCGAGTTGTCTCAAAAAACCTTCCAAGAATTTCATCAAAGCGTAGAAGATATCAAGCAAGAGGCCATCAACCCGCCCACGCAATCAGCGACACCTGCCTCGCAAGATCCAAAGCTGGACGACTCGTCAACCAAGGGGTAATGAGCTATGGAATCAAAGCCTCAGACAGATGCAAACTCGTCGCCAAACTCACCTGAAGAGCCCGCAAGCTTTTCAGCCTCTAAGGCGTCCGTGTATCAAGGTCTTGGTGGCAAAGAGGCTGCGGATCAGTTGGTCGAACAACCGCTTATTGAACACTTAGTTGAGCTTCGACGCCGCCTGTTATGGAGCGTTGCTGTGATTGTGGTGTTGTTCTTGGGTTTGTTTTATTTTGCCGCCGACTTGTATCATATCTTGGCAGAACCCTTATTAGCTGCGTTGCCAGATGGCAGCCAAATGATTGCTACTGAAGTAGCTTCGCCTTTTTTAACCCCGCTCAAGTTGGCGATTTTTCTTGCGGTGTTTCTGGCCATGCCCGTGTTATTGCATCAACTTTGGGCGTTTATTGCTCCAGGTTTATACCTAAAAGAAAAGCGTTTCACCCTGCCATTATTATTTAGCTCGATTATCTTGTTTTATAGTGGAGTTGCTTTTGCGTACTTTCTAGTTTTTCCTGTGATTTTCGGCTTTTTTACCGCCGTGGCGCCGGAAGGCGTTCAGGTGATGACGGATATTCAGGCGTATTTTAGCTTTGTGATTAAGCTGTTTTTTGGCTTTGGTTTGGTCTTCGAAGTGCCGATAGCAACGGTTTTGCTGGTCGCAACGGGCTTAACGACGCCGGCTAAGTTGGCGAGCCTGCGCCCTTATATTTTTGTGGGCGCATTTGTCCTTGGGATGCTGCTAACGCCTCCGGATATCTTGTCGCAATTTATGCTCGCTATTCCGTTATGGGTGCTTTTTGAGGTGGGTTTATTGGTATCCCGTCTGATCGTGCGCCAAAGTAAAAAGACGAATAAGGCGCAAGGCGGCGCTAAATGATTGCGGTAATTCAGCGGGTTAAACATGCCAGTGTTGCTGTGGAGGAAAGGATGGTTGCAGCGATAGGTCAGGGCCTGCTGGTTTTCTTGGCTGTTGAAAAAGGCGATGAACAAGCGCTTTGTGCGAAGATGGCAGATAAGATTTCTGGCCTGCGGGTGTTTGAGGATGAGGCGCAAAAAATGCGTTTTGATGTGCGTCAGGTGAAGGGTGAGGTGCTATTGATCTCGCAATTTACGTTAGCGGCAGATTTGTCGTCGGGTCGTCGCCCGGGATTCTCAGGGGCAGAGCGGCCAGAGCGAGCAGAGTCGTTATATGAGCAGGTGGCCGATGAGCTGCGCGGCATGGACGTCTCGGTTAAGCAGGGTGTTTTTGGGGCTGATATGCAGGTTAGTTTGTTGAACGACGGGCCAGCTACTTTTCATCTTAGCCTTTAAGCGCCCGCACTATCCTTGTACCTTTTGGCAGGCTGCAGCATAAAACTTACGGAGTTTGCTGGCTGTTAACAGCTAAGCGTATAAGCTCATTTGAGCAAAGGCGCTCAGCTAATGTTAAAAGGTTAGCGAACCAGTTTCAACGGACTAAAACAGCTCCTGAGAGAGGTCGTCATAGTTTTCGCTGCTTTCTTCTGGGTCGGCTGCGGCCTCAGGGAAAAAACCCTTAATAAATAACTCAAAGCGCTTATCCTCATTATCCAAATGCGTGATTTTTCCTGTCTTAGCATCGATAGGTAATGTCACAATATTGCTCGGCTCGGCCAGATATTGCTCAGAATATTGATCGCTGATCGCGGAGATATAGTCTTTCCAGATTGGCAGTGCCGCCCGTCCACCGTATTCACGTCGACCTAAGGTTGCAGGATTACTGAAGCCTACCCAAGCTGTCGCGGCCAATGTTTTGGGGATATAGCCTGAAAACCAAGCATCAAACTGATCGTTAGTTGTGCCTGTTTTTCCGCCGATATCACCACGGCCTATGCTGCGTGCTGATGTTGCTGTACCGCGCTTAATTACATCTTTTAAGATCGAGTCCATGATGTACATATTGGCTGGGTCTAAGCTTAAAGGCGCTTGGCTGTATTGTAATGTTGGCTCGTCTTTGATGACGGACTTTTGACTGCATTGCGGACAAACAGCCTTCGGGCTGCTCTTGAAGAGAATATTGCCGTCTTTATCGATCACATGGTGAATGAAATAAGGCTCAACAGTGTAGCCGCCATTGGCAAAATGTGCGTAGCTTTTAGCAACGGTCATTGGCGAGGCGCTAACCGAGCCCAGAGCAACAGATAGGTCCTTGGGAAAGCCTTTGGTGTCAAGTCCGAAGCGTTCAAAATAGGGGAACAAGAACTCAAATTGCAGTTGTTGCATTAAGCGAATCGAGACGAGGTTTTTTGAGCGGTAAAGGGCTTCACGCAGGCGTGTTGGGCCACCGAATTGTTGGTTTGAGTTTGCTGGTCGCCATGCATTATTGCCTGAGTACGGTAGCGGAGCATCCATAAAAATAGAAGCCGCGTTAAAGCCATTAGCAAGAGCGGCTGAGTAGATCAGCGGCTTAATCGTCGAGCCCATTTG
Source organism: Pseudomonadota bacterium (assembly GCA_034190675.1). Classification (GTDB taxonomy): domain Bacteria; phylum Pseudomonadota; class Gammaproteobacteria; order Pseudomonadales; family JAXHSS01; genus JAXHSS01. The sequence continues at coordinate 2,146 of JAXHSS010000028.1, read as the reverse complement.
GCGCTTGGCTTGCACCACATTATTATAGGAGTTGCGGTTGAAATCAAAGCTACCAACTAGGGCGAGAACGGCGCCGTCATTAGCATCGAGTGATACAAAACCGGATTCAACTGATGGAACTTGAGAAAGCCCGAAAACGGTAGTTTCCTCTTTTTGCACTGGCTTGATGTAAATGATGTCGCCAGTTTGGATGATTTCGTTGAGCGCTTTAGGTTTAGGACCCATGCCATAGGCACTTAGATATTTTCTTGCCCATTTTGCCTCTTCAAAATGCAGCGATTCGAGCGTTTTGTTGTAGGTATATAAAAGTGCGCTCTCTTTATTGACCTTGAGCACCACTGCAGACATTAGGTTTTGCACAGGGCGGAAGCGTCGAAGCTCTGTGCCCAAAATGGTGTGCTGCTCCATACTAATGGCGGATAATTCAGATGAGGCCGTTAGGTTTTTAGGTAGCGCAAGGCTTTCTAATACGGCGCTAATATTGTCGGCAGCGCCACGGTAACCATGGCGCTCATCATAGTTTTCTAAGTGAGTAACCACCGCTTTTTCAGCGGCAAATTGGTGTTGGCTTAGCAGCGTGGTGTAAACTTGCAGACCCCCACTTTGGGCGACTTCGTCACCAAATTGGCTAACGATAAACTGGCGAACCATTTCTCCGACATGGGCTGCATTGATCTCAGTGGGTGTTTTGAAAATCTGAGCGGTAACAGGTTGGCTTATTTGCTCTTCGTAAGTAACTTGGTTTATGTGGCCTAGCTGGTTCATGCGGTACAAAACAAAGTTGCGACGCTCGGTGGCTGCCGCTGGGTTGCGCACGGGGTTGATATCAGAGGGTGCTTTAGGGATTCCAGCAAGCATGGCCAATTGAGCAATGGTTAGCTGATCCAATGTTTTGCCGTAGTAAATTTGTGCCGCAGATTGGAAGCCGTAGGCACGGTTACCTAAAAAGATCTTATTAGCATAAAGCTCAAAAATTTCCTCTTTGGTGAGTTGCTTTTCCATTTCGATAGCAAGTAGAATTTCTTTGTATTTGCGAACAAAGGTTTTATCTCGGTCAAGAAAAAAGTTACGTGCCGCCTGCATGGTAAGAGTGGAGCCACCTGAGCGGATCTCGCGGTACATCAGTAGTTCGAAAAATGCGCGAAGGAGCGCTTTGGGCTCAACACCGCTGTGCTCGAAGAAGTAACGGTCTTCTACCGAGGTTAAAGCGTTGATAAAATCTTGGGGCAGGTCTTCAAAGTCTACGGGTGCGCGCAGCTTTTCACCGTACTCGGTTATGAGTTTGCCGTCTCGGGAATAGACTTTTAAAGGGATTTGAAACTCAATGGTCTTAAGACTGGCCGCATCTGGAAGCTGCGGTTTATAAAATAAATTTAAGCCTAAAAAGCCAAGGAAGATAATGAGTAAAGCAGCCACTCCAGCGAGCGCCACATACAAAATAGACTGTTTCATAAAGCGTAAAAAAATTAATTGCATACATTGTAACGCAAAAAATATTACCAAACCATAACACTAGTTAAGTCAGAGATGCTTGCGCTAGAAGCCTTTTTTTATGCATAATGGCAAGCGAAACTTAAAGTAGCTTATTAACTCCGAGGATCCCGTGTCTTTTATTTTTCGCGAAAAGAAAAAACCAGTTATTGGCATAGACATCAGTTCAACCGCTGTCAAAGTGCTTGAGCTTAGTCGTTCAGGTGGTCGCTATAAGGTTGAGTCATTTGGATATGAGCCCCTGCCTTCAGGCGCTATCGACGAATACATAATCAAAGATCATGAACTGGTAGCTAAAACTATTCGAAAAGCAGTAAGTGCGGCAAAACCGAAAGTTCGAACCGCGGCATTGAGCTTGCCAGGTTCTATGGTAATTACCAAGTTAGTTGAAATGGATGCGACCCTGTTTGATTTTGAAATCGAAAATCAATTAATGATGGAAGCTGAGCAGTACATTCCGTTTAGCATGGATGAAGTCAATATGGACTTCGATGTGCTCGGTCCTAATGCCGAAGATGAAACCAAGAACGACGTTTTGCTAGCCGTTAGTCAAACCGAGCGCGTAGATGACCTAATTAGTGTTTCGCGTGCTGCTAAGGTTTCGCCTCTGGTTGTCGATGTTGAAGCATACTCAATTGAGCGGGCTTTTAATGTT
>JAXHSS010000027.1:7297-14834 GCA_034190675.1 Pseudomonadota bacterium | reverse complement strand
ATTTTAAGCACTTCCTCAAGTTCTGCAATGATTTCTTTTACGATCTGCGTATTACCTAAAGAGCTATCTTGTTTTACTTCTTCAAGTTGCTGACGAGCACCACCAATAGTGAAGCCCTTATCATAGAGTAGATGACGGATTTTACGCACAAGCAGTACGTCGTCACGCTGGTAATAACGGCGGTTACCACGACGCTTAACAGGCTCTAGCTGGTCAAACTCTTGCTCCCAATACCTAAGCACATGAGGCTTAACATCACATAGCTCACTGACTTCACCAATGGCGAAGTAGCGCTTAGCCGGTATTGGCGGCAATTCCGAATTATGATTCGGTTCCAGCATATTCCATCACTCGTTGTTTTAGTTTTTGGCCAGACTTAAACGTAACCACGCGGCGCGGAGTAATTGGTATCTCTTTGCCTGTTTTTGGGTTACGTCCCATCCGTTCTTTTTTGTCGCGCAGCTCGAAGTTACCAAAACCCGAAAGCTTAACGCAATCCCCTGTTTCCAAAGCACTACGAATCTCTTCAAAAAACATATCGACAAACTCTTTGGATTCACGTTTGTTTAGACCGATTTGATTCGTCAAACCCTCTGCAAGATTTGCTTTCGTTAAAGTAGACATGCGTTTAACCTCGTACCTGAATCGCAAACGCCTCAACTAAGGCCTCAGTAATCTCGGCCATCGCATCATTGATTGCTGTATCGTTTAACGTTTGTTCGTTATCCTGGAAAATACAGGCCATTGCGACACTTTTCACTTCTTTCATGGTCTCATCTTGATAGACATCAAACACAAAAGTATGACGTAAAATCGACAATCGCAATGAGTTAATTTTAGTATAAATTTGAGCGACTTGCACGTCTTTTTTCAAGGTAAATGCAAGGTCTCTACGCATTTCTGGGAATTTTGAAATCGGTGCAAACCACGGCAGCAAGGCGTGCTGTAGTGGCGCTAATTTTAACTCAAATACATAGACATTTTTCCTAACGCTTAAGCTTTGTTGAAGCTTCGGATGTAAGGCTCCGACAAAGCCTGCGCTTTCACCGCCCATAATAAGTTCGGCACATTGGCCAGGATGCATAACTGGGTGCTCGCCCGCTTTCCATTGACCAAACTCATTTCCAACCGCACAGAGCGCTTCAACATCGCCTTTGATGTCGTAAAAATCCACGCCCGACTTATCATTCGACCACGATTCTTGTTCACGGCTTCCGTAGATCAAACCAGCAATACGTGCTTCTTGAACCAGCTCCGCGCCTCTTTCAACAAAACATAGACCGGTCTCAAAGATGCGGATACGCTGTTGCTGGCGATTCATGTTATAACAAAGGTTATCAACCAAGCCCATCAACAAGCTGACGCGCATCGAGGAAAGCTCGCTTGAAATAGGGTTAAGCAAACTCTTGGTCGGCTCTTCAGGGAAAAACTGCTGGCTCGCTTCTTCTGAAACAAAGCTGTAGGTGATGACTTCTTGATAATCTCTAGCGATCAATAAGTTTTTCAAGGCACGCTGAGTTACCCAACTTTCCTGCTTCGAAACACGTGACAAGCTGTCCATTTTCAATGAACGTACTGGCAGGTTGTTATAGCCGAATAATCGTGCAATTTCTTCAATTAAATCTACATCACGCTCAATATCAAAACGATAAGACGGTGCGGTTACAGACCATCCAGATTCTGCGCTTTCAACGTTGAAATTTAGACCTTCAAGAATAGCCACCATCTTTTCGTCGCTAAGCTCTGTACCTAGCACGCGATTAACCTTCTCAGGTGTTAATGCGATCGGCGCTCGAGCTTGAATATGGCCCGCTTTACCCTGCTCCACGATTGGACCCACTTGACCACCGGCAATCTCAACGATTAAAGCCACCGCTCGATGGAGCGCAATTTTTGCAAGCTCAGGATCAACACCACGCTCAAAGCGGTGAGAAGAATCCGTATGCAAACCGTAGTGACGCGCTTTGCCCGCCATTCGTGTTGGGTCAAAAAACGCGCTTTCGATAAAGACCGAAGACGTGCTGTCGCTAATACTTGAGCTTTTTCCGCCCATAATGCCCGCAAGCGCTAAAGGGTTCGCATCATCCGCGATAATTAGACTTTGCTCTTCTAGCTCAATTGTTTTGTCGTTGAGTAGCGCGAGTGTTTCACCTTCTTTTGCCAAACGAACCGTAATGCCGCCTGACAGCTTATCGGCATCAAAACCATGTAATGGTTGACCAAGCTCTAGCATCACATAATTCGTCACATCCGCCACCAAATTAACGGACGGAATATCGCTGCGACGGAGCTTTTCAACCATCCACTCAGGTGTCGGTGCTGATGGCTGAATGCCTTCAATCAGCTGGCCACAGTAATAACCGCAAATATCCGAATCCAGCGTTACCGACAGCGTTTTTTCACTACTAACGGCTACTGGGTTAATGCTGACAGGCGTTAACTCAACCTGATTAATCGCGGCTATTTCACGCGCAATGCCCCGAATAGACAAGCAGTCGCTGCGGTTTGGCGTAAGATCAACCTCAAGAATGTGATCGTTCAGATCCAGTGCTGTTTTCAGCTCCTGGCCCACCGTCAACGACTCAGCAAGCTCCATCAAGCCGCCTGTATCTTCACCAATAGCTAATTCATTAGCGCCACAAAGCATACCATAAGAAGGCACACCTCGAAGCTTGGCTTTTTTAATTTTAAAGCCACCAGGTAAAACCGCATTCACTTTTGCTAATGGCACTTTTAAGCCAACACGCGCATTCGGCGCGCCACAGACGATTTGAAAAGGCTCTTCTTCATCAGCCTGAACCTGACAAACACGAAGTTTATCGGCATCAGGATGCGGCTCACAGTCCACGATTTCTGCAACGACCACACCACTAAAATCAGCTAATGGCGAAAGTGCATCAACTTCCAAACCTGCTAAAGATAGCTGATCTGCTAAAACCTGCGAACTAATCGAAGGATTAACCCACTCACGTAACCAAGATTCACTAAACTGCATGAAATATTTCCAGTAAATTATTGATTCTTAAGCGAATTGCTTCAAGAATCGAAGATCGTTTTCAAAGAATAAACGCAGATCATTAACGCCATATCGAAGCATCGTCAATCGCTCAACACCCATACCAAAGGCAAAACCTGTGTATGTTTCAGGGTCAAGCTTCACAGAACGAATCACATTCGGGTGAACCATGCCGCAACCCAAAACCTCAAGCCAGCCTGTTTTTTTACAGACTCGACAACCCTGCCCATGACACATCACGCACTGAATATCGACCTCAGCTGAAGGTTCAGTGAACGGGAAATAAGACGGGCGGAAACGAACCTGAAGGTTGTCCGACTCAAAGAAGGTGCGAAGAAAATCAATCAATACACCTTTCAAGGCAGAAAAGCTGACATTGCCGCTATCAGCGCGGTCAACGTATAAACCTTCCACTTGGTGAAACATCGGGGTATGCGTTAAGTCAGAATCACAGCGATAAACGCGGCCCGGCGCAATAATGCTGACTGGCGGTTGCTGAGCCTCTAACGTGCGGATCTGAACAGGCGATGTATGGGTGCGTAATAAGCTGCCGTCGGCAAAATAAAAGGTATCATGCATCGCACGTGCTGGATGGTGCTCTGGAATATTCAACGCGCCAAAGTTATGGTAATCATCCTCGATTTCAGGGCCGGTGGATACATCAAAACCGCGCTCAGCAAAGTATTGTTCAATTCGCTGCATACTACGCGTTATGGGGTGATAATTCCCTTTAGAAGCATTACGACCAGCCAGTGTGACATCACAACGTTCCTGCTCGATTCTTGCGGCCAGTGCGGCATCTTCTAGCACTGCCTTTTTTTCTGTTAACGCTGCCTGCACCTGCTGCTTGCTCTCATTAACCAACGAACCAAACTTAGGTCGCTCTTCAGGAGTCAGTCCTCCCATTTGTTTCATGAGGCCGGTAATCTCACCTTTTTTACCCAGATATTGAACTCGCAGCGCCTCAAGATCTTGAAGGTCATCGGTGCTGGCAATGGCCGAGAGTACGGTTTCTGTTAGCGTTTGAAGTGTTGTTTGCATGAATGTGCAATCCTTAGATGATAACGATGCGAAAGGTTGAAGATTTTATCAAAACGCGCTGAAAATGAAAGCGCTAAGCCACTGAATTATAGAATAAAAGGAATAAAAAAAGGGGAGCTTAGCTCCCCTTTTTTAGATCGTATAATCGATCAGTGGTGAAAATGCATTATGCAGCTTGGATTGCTGATTTTGCCTTCTCAACCAACGCAATGAATGCTTCTTTATCGTGTACAGCGATATCCGCCAACACTTTACGATCCACTTCGATCATCGACTTTTTCAAGCCATCAACAAAACGGCTATAAGTCAAACCGTTTTGACGTGCTGCCGCATTGATACGTGCAATCCATAGACGACGGAATTGACGTTTACGCTGACGACGGTCGCGGTAAGCATATTGACCTGCTTTAATAACCGCTTGGAAAGCTACGCGGTAAACACGTGAACGCGCACCGTAATAACCTTTCGCTTGCTTAAGTACTTTCTTGTGACGACGACGCGCAACTACGCCTCTTTTAACTCGTGCCATGATATATCTCCTCTAAATTACTTAACGCCAGCTAACATACGATCAATCAATGGCTTATCAGCCGCAGTCACCTGCACCTGGCCACGCAATTGACGAATGCGCTTAGGAGATTTCTTGGTCAAGATATGGTTTTTAAACGCTTGTTTGCGCTTATAGCCATTGGCCGTCTTTTTGAAACGCTTTGCAGCGCCTCGATTGGTCTTCATTTTTGGCATGAGAATACCCTCTTTGGTTTTGATTAACCCAGGCGTACTGACTTGATCAGTTAACGTTCTGAGCCACTAATTCAGCAAGTTATACCCGCTGAAAGCGCAACATTTTACTGCTACTTTTTCTTTGGCGCAAGCACCATATGCATTTGGCGGCCTTCCATATTCGGACGCTGTTCCACCGTAGCAATATCTTCTAGGTCATGTTCGACACGATCCAGCATTTCTTTTCCGAGCTCTTGGTGAGCCATTTCACGACCACGGAAGCGGATCGTAATCTTAGCTTTGTCACCGTCTTCCAAGAATTTACGCAAATTACGCAGTTTGATATTGTAATCACCAATATCGGTTCCAGGACGGAATTTAATTTCCTTAACCTGAATTTGCTTTTGCTTTTTCTTGGCTTCTTTTTGCTTTTGTTTAAGCTCAAACAAATGCTTGTTGTAATCCATGATGCGGCACACAGGCGGCTTTGCATGGGGCACAATTTCGACCAAATCCAAGTCGGCATTTGAGGCTTTATTCAAGGCGTCTTTTAATGGGACAATACCCACTTGTTCGCCATCTTCATCGATTAAACGGACCTCATCGACACCGTCGATTTGGTCGTTAATGCGAGCACGTTCTTTCTTGCTGATTGTCGTATCTCCAGTTATTCAACGGTTTCCAGTCTACCACGTTGGGCAATGGCTTTATCTAAAACAGCTGAAAACTCAGTTAGAGACATTTGACCCAGATCGCTACCCTCACGTGTTCGAATGGTGACTTGCTGCTGTTCCATTTCGTTGTTACCTAAAACAATCATAAACGGAATGCGCATTAAAGTATGTTCGCGAATTTTAAAGCCGATTTTTTCATTTCTCAAGTCTAATTTCGCTCGATAGCCTAATTCTCGAAGCTTTTCATGCACTTGTGTGGCATAAGCCTCTTGTTTTTCTGAAATATTCAATACAGAAACCTGAATCGGCGCCAACCAAGCTGGGAAAGAGCCCGTGTAGTTCTCGATCAAAATACCTAAGAAACGTTCAAATGAGCCAAAAATGGCACGGTGCAACATAACAGGCACCTTGCGCTCGCCCTCATCAGACACATATTGCGCATCCAAACGGCCCGGCATCGAGAAATCCACCTGAATTGTTCCGCATTGCCACACACGGCCAATACAGTCTTTCAACGAGAACTCGATTTTCGGGCCATAAAAAGCGCCTTCGCCGGGTAGCTCTTCCCAGTCAAGGTTTTGTGCATCGAGTGCCGCAGCGAGTGCTTTCTCTGATTTATCCCAATCTGCATCACTACCCACGCGCTTTTCAGGGCGTGTTGATAGTCGATAAATAACCGAATCAAAACCAAAGTCGTGATACACCTCGTGCAAGAAATCGATAAACGACGCAACTTCTGATTGAATTTGATCTTCTGTACAGAAAATATGCCCATCATCTTGAGTGAAGCCACGAACACGCATAATGCCATGCAATGAACCCGATGGCTCACAGCGGTGGCAGTTACCAAACTCTGCTAAACGCAGTGGCAGGTCGCGGTATGAGCGCAAACCTTGGTTAAACAGCTGAATATGCCCCGGGCAATTCATAGGCTTAATCGCAAAATCTTGCTCTTCGTAATGGGTTACGAACATGTTTTCTTGGAATTTTTCCCAGTGACCCGAGCGCTCCCATAAACTGCGATCAACGATCTGCGGCGTTTTCACTTCGTCATAGCCGTGAACAACCAATTTTTCGCGCATGTACTGCTCGATCACTTGGTATAAACTCCAGCCTTTCGTATGCCAGAACACCATGCCCGGCGCTTCTTCTTGGAGGTGGAATAGGTCAAGTTGCTTCGCTAAGCGGCGGTGATCACGCTTGCTCGCCTCTTCCATGCGAGTGATATACGCTTTTAAGTCTTTTTTATTTGCCCAAGCCGTACCATAAATACGCTGCAACATTTTATTGCTCGCATCCGCTCGCCAATAAGCGCCTGAAACTTTGGTTAACTTAAAGTGCTTCAAAAAACGCGTGTTTGGCACATGCGGCCCACGGCACATATCGATATATTCTTGGTGATGATATAAGCCGATTTTTTGCTGTGATTCAGGAACATCCTGCTCAATAATTTCGATTTTATAAGGCTCTTCACGCTCTTTAAAGGTCGCCAAAGCCTCATCGCGACTCGCCCATTGTTTGACCACATCGTAGTCTTGGGCGATCAATGCTTTCATGCGCGCTTCGATCTTTTCAATATCTTCAGGCGTCAGTGTACGGTCTAGCTCGATATCGTAGTAAAAACCCTCGTCAATAACTGGGCCAATGGCCATTTTTGCCTCGGGGAAAATCTGCTTTACTGCGTGGCCTATTAAGTGCGCGCAAGAGTGACGGATAATCTCCAGACCTTCAGGTGTCTTTTCCGTGTAAATAACAATATCTGCATCATCTTCAATCAGGTCAGAGGCATCAATCGGTGAGCCATTAGCTGACCCAGCAATGGTCGCTTTGGCTAAACCCGGACCAATATCCGCAGCGATTTCAGCCAGTGTCACTGGGGCATCAAAAGCGCGTTTAGAACCATCAGGAAGAGTAATTACAGGGGCGTTCAAAGGCATGGTATCTCCTATCAGTGGTAGCCCCTACAACGGGCTACATGCAAATTATTGAAAAGAAGACGCAGTCTAGCAAGGAGATACAGGCGGTTCAATAACTCATCGCGAGTTGCCAAAAAAAGCGCTAGGTTAAAGCGCTTAAGCTAGGG
>JAXHSS010000027.1:0-7197 GCA_034190675.1 Pseudomonadota bacterium | reverse complement strand
TACAACGGGCTACATGCAAATTATTGAAAAGAAGACGCAGTCTAGCAAGGAGATACAGGCGGTTCAATAACTCATCGCGAGTTGCCAAAAAAAGCGCTAGGTTAAAGCGCTTAAGCTAGGGTGTCGCCATCAAAAGAGCAAAAGACAAAATCAGCAAAACCCAATTGCGAGAATTGCGAAAAAGTCCGCCGAGGCAAACAGCTAAGAGCACGGCCGTATCACTTTAAGACTGTGGCTTGCGATCAATTTTGCCTAAGCGCCTGACTCAGTTTTAGGCTTTGGTTTGGGCTTGGGTTTAACTCGCATCAAACCCTCTTGAGTACAAGAAGCCACAAGCTGACCATCTTTGTGATAAAAATGCGCAAAATTAAGCCCTTTGCCTTTTGAGGCAACTGGGCTGGTCATATGAAATAAATGCCAATCGTTCATATCCACAGGGTGATGAAACCAAATACTATGGTCAATCGAAGCAACCTGAATTTTAGGCGAGATATAATGCACGCCATGGGGCATCATGGCCGTGCTGATAAAGCCCATATCTGAAGCATAAGCTAGCAAGCATTGTTGCAACGCTTGATCTTGCGGATTTGTCTGGCCATTAGCCTTACACCAACGGTTTCTGATCGGTTTTCGCTTTTGCGGACGCAGCGGATTGATCGGCTTGATATCACGGTTGGTAATTGGCTTATCTTCAGTAGCAATTTGACGGTATTTCTTAGGAATCAAGAACTTAAAACGCCTAGCTCGTTCAACTTCTGAAATATAGCGCATAGGCTTACCCGCTCTTGGCATTGGCTTTTGATGCTCATAGCCCGGCTCATCTACCGCAAACGAGGTGTTCATACAAAAAATGCTTTTACCTTTTTGATAGGCATTAACCTGACGCGTTGACAAGCTTCGACCATCACGAAGTCGATCAACAACGTAAGTGACAGGCTTTGTAAAATCACCCGGGCGAATAAAGTATGAATGCAACGAGTGGCAAAGCCTATCCTCGCCCACTGTTTGGTAGGCAGCTTTAAGGGCTTGCGCTAAAACATGCCCTCCATATAAATTACCTTGGCCATAGTCGCGACTTCGGCCTTCGAACTGATCATCACCCAAAGGCTTGAGCTCTAAGAGCTCGACAAGGGCATCGAGAGCTTTTGACATAGAATAAAATTATTTAACAGTTTGAGGAAAATACGGACCAGGCAATACGCCACGCTGGCCATTAAAAAGTTGATAATTGGCCTTTTTAGAGACTTCGTGAGTTTTGTCTACCAGCGAATTAGCCACCTGCTTCACAGCCGCTTCAATCAACATACCAATAGTATTATTTTGCTGACTTTCGCCATCAACGGCATAGGCTTCACTTGCCCACAAGAGCTCGCCAGAATCAGCATCTTTTAGAGCCGCTTTTACCGAGACTACCGACTTTGAGCTTAATACTTGATACTTTTGTCCCCACTCTTCAATCGAGACATATAAAACGGCATCCGGATCGATCACTTCATTAAGCTTTGCCATCGGCACTTGATGCATTTCATAAGGGTCTTGCAAACCATTTTCACGCATCATGGCCTCCACCACAGCGACAGGAAACACATAAAAGCCGCGTTCAGCCAAAGGCGTAGACACTGTCGATAGGTAGGTGTAAGGCGCTTGCACCTCAGTGGTTTGATTGACAGGAGGTAAGACTAAAATCGAGCGCGGCATATTCGCCTGCAATGCACTGTAATCCATCGGCTCACGCGTCTGACAAGCGCTAAGCAAGAGCAATGACAAACCGATTAACATTACTCGTTTCATTATTGCTCCGCTCCTGTTTGTTTCGCTTGCTGGGCACGTTGAATCATACCATCAATGAAAACGGTGGATTCAGGGTACATTTGCTTTTCACGCTGAAACGCTTGATAGCCCGCGCCTTCATTGCCTTCAAGCAAATACATATAGCCTAAATGCGCCTGAATACCGGGCGCAATGCGCTTTCCTTGTTCTTGAGCACGCAATAAATCACGCTCGATATCGGTGATTTGCTCCTGAGGGGTAACCGAACCATCGCCGTTATACATCGCGTAGATATTGTCTTGATATTCGCCCCAGTAAAAAAGGCTTTGGCTTTTTTGAGCGCAGCCGACCATAGTCAGAGCGGCCGCGGCCATCACTACATATTGAAATTTTCGCATTTATTCAGTGGACCATTTTTTTTGCTCAAGTGCAACGATCAGGTTGTCCACTGCCTCTGAAATAGCCAAATTAAGCACTTTGCCATTCAGTGTACTGTCATAGGAAGCCGTGCCGCCCGTGCCTAGTACTTCTCGATTTGAAAGCTCAAACTCACCGGCGCCTTGGCTAGAATACAAAATAGCCGAGCTATTAACATCAACCACATTGAGCATGACCTTGGCATAAGCAACCTGCTTTTTACCACTGCCTAAAATGCCAAACAGCTGTCGATCACCCACAACTTTTCGACCAAACTCAGTAACATCACCGGTTACGATAACATTAGCGCCCTGAATTGCACTCTGTGCGCCGCTTAATCCTGCTTCCTCAGCAATTTGCGCCATATTGTCACGATCCATAACGATAAAACGACCGGTCTGCTGAAGATGGGTTTGCAAAATTGTTTTCGCTTGGCTGCCTAGGCGATCAGAACCCGAAGAAAAAATACCGTTTTGATAATCGCTACGGTTATAAAAGCTTCCCACGATAAGACGTTGTTTTTCACCTTGATAGGTATGAGCTGTTGCTGCTGCGCGCACTTGAGAAGTCTCCACCACTTGGCTGCTTTCAGTCGCACAGCCGACCAATAACGCACTCCATACCACCGATAACGCTGCGGTTAATATCATTTTCATGTTCATTTCGCCTCCCATGTTTTGCGAAAATAGACCATCATACCGAAAAAATCGCTATTGCAAATCACCGACGGCATGAATTTTACATTCCTTTGACTAATAATAAACGATAAAAGTTCGCAGATCAGCCGACTCAGCGCGGTTTTGCAGAATCAAACTAGCGAAACAAACCTTGGATCGGTAAACTAAGCTTCCATTTTTTAGTGATGAAAAACACGTGTCGTTGTTTCCTGCGCTTTCATTTCCTCAAAAAACACATGAATCTGCCCGTTGGGGCACCTTAACTGGCTCAGCCCAGGCGTTAGCCATCTTACAGGCCGCCGAACAAAGCCTGCGACCGCTCTTAGTGGTTATGGGCAACTCGCAGAGTTGTGATCAACTCGAGCAAGAGCTACGTTTTTTTGATAGCAATAAAAACCTAACTCTGCTGCGCTTTCCAAGCTGGGAAACCCTACCCTACGATCACTTCTCTGCACATGAAGACATTATCTCAGAGCGAATTCGTACGCTGCATCAGCTGCCCAAACTAACTCAAGGCATCGTTTTAGTTTCCATCAATGCCTTGATGTTAAACACACCACCCAAAGTGTATATTCAGCAGCATGCGTTGAGTTTAAAAACAGGCGACACGCTCGATATCGAGACGTTTCGACAACAACAGTCAGAAAACGGCTATCAACACACCCACTCTGTATATAGCCACGGTGAATTTACCGTTCGTGGCAGCATTATCGATATTTTTCCTATGGGAAGCTCGGCCCCTGTTCGAATTGAGCTATTTGATGATGAGATCGATAGTCTGCGTTTTTTCGATCCCGAGACACAAACATCAACACAGAAAATTAACGCCGTTGATCTGCTGCCCGCCAGAGAATATCCGCTGAATCAACAAGACATTCCTGCCTTTCAGCAACGCTGGATCGACCAGTTCGACGAAGGCAATAAAGAACAGCCGCTTTATCACGATATTAGCCAAGGCATTCCTGCACCTGGCGCGGAGTATTTCCTGCCGCTATTTTTTGATCAAACCGCCACCTTATTGGACTATTTACCTGAAAACACAGCCTTGATTATCGAACAGCGTTGCCAAGAGTCTGCGGCTCGCTTTTGGGAAACCATCGTTGATCGCCATGACCAGTTATCTGGCAATCGCCTTCGCCCCATTTTAAAGCCTGCACAAATAGCTAAGGCGCCTCAAACACTTTTTGCCGAGCTCAAACCTTGGCCCCGCGCGCAGTTTACGAGTGTGGTTGATCTTGAGCAAAGCCCGGCATTAAGTATTGAGCTACCCGACATCAGCGTAGATCAGCATGAGGACAAGCCATTACTCGCACTTCAACGCTTTTTAGACAGTGCAAATAGCCATGCCTTAATCTGTGCGGATTCTTCAGGACGCCTTGAACGCCTACTGGAGCTATTAAATAAATCGGGGCTAAAGGCTGAGCGTCGTCAAAGCTGGGATGATTTCATCAACAACCCCTGTCCGTTAGCCATTACTCAAGCGCAAATTGAGCGCGGCTGTTACTTACCCGAGCAGCAACTGATCATCATCTCGGAAACGGAGCTATTTGGCCAACATCAAGTCTTGCAACGAAGACGCCGTCAGCAACAGCAAGAAACCAACCCTGACCTTATCATTAAAAACCTCGCCGAACTGAGTATTGGCGAATTAGTCGTGCACCATCAACACGGCATTGGCCGCTACCTAGGCTTGCTTACCATGGAGGCCGCGGGTCAAAAACAAGAATTCATGCAGCTCGAATACGCAGGAGAATCGAAGCTTTATGTGCCTGTTTACGCCCTGCACCAGATTTCTCGATACAGTGCTAGCGGCTTAAGCGATGAAGCTATTGCTTTGCATACACTAGGCACCGAACAATGGAGCAGGCAACGAGAAAAGGCGCAAAAACAGATCTATGACACCGCTGCCGAGCTACTTGAAACGTATGCTAAGCGAGAAGCCAGCAAAGGCCACGCGTATGAGCTTGATGATACTGACTATCAAAAATTTGCTTCGGCTTTTAGTTTTGAAGAAACGCCCGATCAGGCCGATGCGATTCAAGCCGTTTTAAACGATATGCAAAGTAAAAAACCGATGGACCGCCTTGTTTGCGGTGACGTCGGTTTCGGGAAAACCGAAGTGGCTATGCGCGCTGCCTTTATGGCTGTTTCAAATAATAAGCAAGTGCTGGTATTAGCGCCAACGACGTTGCTGGTAAAACAGCATTATGAAAACTTTGTTGATCGCTTTAGTGAATGGCCAGTTCGGGTGGGTCAATTATCTCGGTTTAATTCCAGCGCCGAACAAAAAAAAGCACTGGCGGAGCTTGAAAGCGGACAGCTAGATATTGTTATCGGCACTCATAAGCTCATTCAAGAGACCGTCAAACCCAAAGCTCTTGGGCTCATTATTGTCGACGAGGAACACCGTTTTGGCGTTCGTCAAAAAGAGCAGCTTAAAAAATACAAAGCCAGCACGGACATTCTAACACTAACAGCGACACCGATTCCAAGAACCTTGAACCTGGCCATGGGCGGACTGCGCGATTTGTCCATCATTGCAACGCCGCCAGCCAGGCGCTTGACGGTTAAAACCTTTGTTACGCGAAAAGAGCCAGCTCTGGTTAAAGAAGCCATCTACCGCGAGCTATTGCGTGGTGGTCAGGTGTACTACCTTCATAACGAAGTCAAAGATATTGAGAGTATCGCCCAGGCACTGATGGAGCAAATCCCTGAAGCTAAAGTAGCCGTGGCTCATGGACAAATGCGTGAACGCGAACTCGAAAATATCATGAGTGATTTCTATCATCGTCGTTTCAACATCTTGGTTTGTACCACCATTATTGAAACCGGCATTGATGTCCCCAATGCCAATACCATCATCATTGAGCGCGCTGACAAGTTCGGCCTTGCCCAACTGCATCAGCTACGCGGTCGTGTGGGGCGCTCGCACCATCAGGCCTATGCGTATTTACTCACGCCACCACCGAAAACACTGACCAAAGATGCCACAAAACGACTCAATGCCATTGAGTCGGCCGATAGCTTAGGCGCGGGTTTCATTCTGGCCAGTCAAGATCTGGAAATTCGCGGTGCAGGCGCTATTTTAGGCGAGCAACAATCTGGCAATCATATGCACCATATTGGCTACAGTCTATATATGGAGTTACTTGAGAAATCCGTTAGCGCGCTCAAAGAAGGCAAAAACCTATCGATGGAAGAGTTAGCCGAAGGTGAAAAGCTGGATATTAATTTAGGGATGTCGGCACTGATCCCTGATGATTATTTACCTGACGTGCATAATCGTCTGATGCTTTATAAGCGCATATCGGCGGCAAAAACCACCCGAGCCCTCGAAGAGCTTCAAATTGAAATGATCGACCGCTTTGGCCTGCTGCCCGAGCCGGCCAAGCACCTATTCCAAATTAATGTGCTGCGGCTTAAAGCCCAGCCTTTGCAACTTGAGCGAATTGATGCACATGCTGGGGGCGGCAGCCTTCGTTTTGGCAAACGTCCTAATATTAATCCAGCAGCATTGATCGACTTAGTGCAAAAGCAATACGGAATTTTTAAGCTTGAAGGCCAAGAAAAACTGAAGTTCAGTGTTGATTTAAGCGATGTTTCCTCACGTTTTGAATTTATCGACGGGCTAATTGAGGCATTAACGCCGAAAAGCTAACCGATAGCACGCTTGCCAACTATTGCCTTACAAAAGTTGGCATTTTTTATGCTAACCCTTCAATACGATTGATCAATACAATGGGATAGACCATGACACCTGAACAAATCGCTATTGTAAAATCCTCGTTTGAGAAGGTTGAACCCATCGCTGAAGCTGCTGCAGGCCTGTTTTATGGCCGTCTATTTGAGATCGCACCTGAAGTTAAACCGCTATTTGCCGACTCAGATATGGATACTCAAGGACACAAGCTCATGACCATGATTGGCATTGCCGTCAGAGGCTTAGACAAGCTTGAGGCCATCGTGCCTGCTGTCAAAGACTTGGGTAAACGCCATGTTGGCTATGGCGTTAAGGAAGAACATTTTGCACCCGTTGGCTCAGCACTGCTGTGGACACTTGAACAAGGCCTCGGTGAGCACTGGAATGCTGAGGCAGAACAAGCTTGGGCAACGGTTTACGGTGTGCTTGCCGACACCATGATTGCGGGAATGAACGAGTAGTTATTCAGCCAACTAAAAGCAAACGCTTTTATATTGAGCGAATCACTAAATTTGGGTCCTCAGCACCAACAATTGAGCGACCCATCACCAAATAATCACTACCATTGGCTAATGCTTTTTCAGGCGTCATCACGCGGCTCTGGTCTTGGCTGTCTTGGTCGGCAAAACGAAT
>JAXHSS010000026.1:0-15253 GCA_034190675.1 Pseudomonadota bacterium | reverse complement strand
CACTCAGGGTTAGTTTTGCGACGTCTGATTTAATATAGGGTGATAAATCAATCATCTCACCCTGATAGATTACTTGTACTTGGCTGGCATTGCCTAGGGTCAGCTGGACAGGCGGTAAGGCTGTGACACTTAGTGGCGATTGTGGCTGTAAAACCCCTTGAAATACACGTTGACCAGCAGCAACCACACGAATCCAAGCGGCATCTGTTGAGCGCACAACCAGCGCATTTTCCATTTGCTCATCAGGTGTAGGAGATGTGCTATTTTGTGTATTTTCACTTTCTTGTTCCTCTTCATCACGAGTAGGAGCTGTCGTGGTTGTTGTCACATCGTTTGCTGTTGCGGGCTTTGTCATTTGACCTGGGTTTAAAGCAAGCCCTAGCTCTACTTCAATCACCGAATCAACCGCTGAAGGCTTTTCATCAACGACAATATCTTCACTGCTCATAGGCAGCTCGATATCATTGGTTTGGTTTTGTGACTCACTGCCCTGCGCCATCCACTGCCAAACAAAAAAGGCAATAGCCGCTAGTAGCGCCACTGCAATCACCCATGCTAGGCTTGAGCGACGTTTCTTCACCTTGCTTACGACGATTTTTTCTTTTTGAAGTTTGGCAAACTCCGGCATTTCCTGTGTTTGCGGATGCGCATCGATATAACGATTATATTCTTCGATCAACGGCTCAGGATTGATATTAATTGAATCGGATAATTGGCGAATATAGCTGCGGGTAAAAATCGACTGCGGAAGCTTTGGCATGTCACCGGCTTCGAGCGCTTCAAGGTAAATCAGGTTTAACCGCTTTTCTTTGGCAATTTCTTCGAGTGTAAGGCCATTAGCTATACGAGCATTTTGCAAAATCGAAGGAAAACGCAAACCTTCATTCGCATTTTCAGGCTGGTCTTGGGTGTTGTCCGACATATTATCTCCGCTTTAGCGCTTCCCAGAGTAATGTGTACTTCTGGATACTGTTTTCATCCCCCATGCCTATAGCAACTTCTAAGCCTACAAAGGCCGTTTCTTCTGTTTGTTCACCATATTGCTCAAATATCGTGTAATACTCATTAGCTCTTAAGTAGTTCGACTTATCCAAAAAATACTTGGACAGCTCAAACGCCGGATACGGCTGTCGTTTGTTCAACTCCAAGGCTCGCGTCCAATTAGCTACGGCTTTGGTATCGACCCCAAGTGCATGGTAGCTTTTGCCAATATTGCTATAGCTCAATGCGCGGCTTGCATAATTAATGTCTGTGGCAGAGCGTTTTAATTGTTCAATGGCATCGCCATAGCGTTGCTGCTCGATCAAGAACTGTCCGTAGTTATTTCTCGCCTGCGAAAACGACGGGTCTTCTTTTATTGCAGCCAAGAACATACGTTCTGCTCGAATAGCATCTTTTTGACGCTGGTAAATCAAACCCATCACTTGATAGGCTTGTGGCGAGTTTTTCTTATAGTCTAGTGCGGCTTCGGCATGATGGAAGGCGCGGCTGTAATTATCGGCTTGTAAATAACCGATGGCCGCGGCAATAGAAGCATCATGTGCCCTTTGCTTATTGATATTGGCATTGTCTACTGGCTGCATTTGGCAGCCAACGAGCAATCCTGCGACAAGGATTAGAGTATAAATATATGACTTCATTCAGAGGTATCAATCTGCTGCGTTTTAATTCGTTCAGTCCAGCGTGCATTACGCTTGGTTTTATCTTTCACTTCACCAACCAGCTGTCCACAAGCGGCATCAATATCGTCACCTCTGGTGGTTCTTACTGTCGTTGTGAAACCTGCCTTAATCAAGCGATCTTGGAATTTTCGAACATGAATTCCAGACGGTGTTTGATAACCTGAGTGCGGGAAAGGATTAAACGGTATCAAATTAATTTTACAACGTAAATCTTTCAATCGTGTGACGAGCTGTTGCGCGTGTTCAGGTTGGTCATTGACACCTTTCAAAAGCACATATTCAATCACAATCGATCGATGGCTGACACTTTCGTGTTTATCAACATAACGCTTACATGCGGCTAGCACTTCATCAAGGTTATATTTTTTATTCAGCGGGACTAACTCATCGCGCAGTTCATCGTTAGGTGCATGCAAAGACAGAGCTAAAGAGACATCAATATCATTGCTGAGCTGATCGATCATCGGTACGACACCTGAGGTACTCACCGTCAATCGGCGGCGTGAGACGCCATAGCCCATATCATCTTTCATGATATCCAAGGCGCTAATGACATTACCATAGTTCAATAAGGGCTCGCCCATACCCATCATAACGACATTGGTGATCGGCTTACCGTTAATTTTTTGCGACTTGAGCGCATGTGCAGCGAGCCACATCTGGCCAATAATCTCTGAGCGATCAAGATCACGTTGAAAACCTTGCTTACCTGTTGAGCAAAAGCTGCAGTCTAAAACACAGCCCACCTGGGAAGACACACATAAGGTACGGCGGTCACCCTCTGGAATCATTACGGTCTCAACCATGGCGCCATCGGCCATCTTCATGATCCACTTTTGAGTACCATCGCTGGCAATTTTGTGTAAGACAATGTCAGGGAGGGAAATATGCGCAACGGATTGCAGCTTAGCACGAAGTGCCTTGCTAAGATCCGTCATAGCATCAATATCTAGCTCATCGAGCTGATAAATCCATTTAAAAAGTTGCTTAGCACGAAAAGACTTTTCGCCAATTGATGCTAAGAACTCAGATAGCTCAGATCGTGACAACCCGAATAAATTGACGGGGTCAACAGAAGTCGGGCGTGGGTCGATCTGAGCCATAGAACATTTTGTCGGCTTCCGAAATTAACGGGTGCGCGGACAAATCTCCTCATCTGCGAAAAAGTAGCTAATTTCACGTGCTGCACTTTCAGCTGAGTCAGAACCGTGAACCGCATTTTCATCGATAGTTTCAGCGAAATCTGCACGGATTGTCCCTGCAGCGGCTTCTTGTGGGTTAGTTGCGCCCATCAGATCACGGTTTTTCAATACCGCACCTTCGCCTTTAAGTACCATAACAACCACTGGCCCTGATGTCATAAAGCTGACTAGGTCACCAAAGAAAGGACGCTCTTTATGCTCAGCATAAAAACCACCCGCTTTCTCTTCACTTAGGTGAACCATTTTCGCTGCAACAACGTTCAAACCTGCTGTTTCAAAACGCTCAATGATTTTACCGATTACATTTTTACCAACTGCATCTGGCTTAATGATCGAAAGAGTTTGTTCTACTGCCATCATAATCTCCAAAACTAAAAAATTTGCCGCTATTATAGTACATCAGCACCCAAGGTACAGCTCAAAAAATCCAGCCCTGAGCATACCCAAAGCTGGACCTATTAATTACTCGCTATCGACTTGGCTTTCGTTTAGTGCCTGAGTCAATGCCGCTTCAACTTCTTCAATGGTAGGGCCTTGGCTCTCAGCTTTTGCTTCTAAGCGCTCACGACGACGCTCGTTGTGATACGCATAACCTGTTCCTGATGGAATCAAGCGACCAACAACCACGTTTTCTTTCAAGCCGCGAAGTTCATCAGATGCACCTGTTACCGAGGCCTCAGTCAAGACACGCGTTGTTTCTTGGAAAGACGCTGATGAAACGAATGATTCTGTGCTCAAGCTCGCTTTAGTAATACCTAAAAGCTGACGCTCATACTGCGCAGGAATCTTGCCTTCGGCTTCTAAACGCTCATTTTCTTCAAGCACTTTCGCAATTTCTTGCTGTTCACCTTTAATAAAGGTTGAGTCACCCGAATGCGCGATTTCAACTTTACGCAACATTTGACGTAGAACAACTTCGATGTGCTTATCGTTAATGCCAACGCCTTGTAAACGGTAAACATCTTGCACTTCGTTGACGATATAGTTTGCCAACGCGGTCACACCACGTAGACGCAAAATATCATGCGGGTTTAGTGGACCTTCCGAGATTACCTCACCTTTTTCGACACGCTCACCTTCAAATACGTTCAATGAACGCCATTTAGGAATGAGTTCCTCGTAGGCATCTGAACCGTCATCTGGCGTGATTTGAATACGCATCTTACCTTTCGTTTCCTTACCGAAACCAAAGACACCGCTTTTCTCAGCCAAAATGGCTGCATCTTTCGGCTGACGTGCTTCGAACAAGTCCGCTACGCGTGGTAGACCACCCGTAATATCTTTGTTCTTCGAGCCTTCTTGAGGTAGACGTGCAATAACATCACCTACTTTAAGCTCTGCGCCGTCCATCGCGTTCGTGTAAGAACCTTCTGGTAGGAAGTACTGAACGGGTGTTTCTGTACCTGGCTGAGTTACTGGCTTACCTTTGGCATCAACTAAGCGAATCGCTGGACGTAGATCTTTACCTGATGAGGTACGGTCTTTAATGCTAAGCACTTCGATGCTTGCAAGACCTGTTACTTCATCTGTCTGCTTATTAATACTCAGACCTTCTTCCATATCAGCGAACTGGATGAAACCTTCAACTTCCGAAACAATCGGCAACGTATGTGGATCCCAGTTAGCAATAATATCGCCACCTTGAACTTTATCGCCGTCATTAGTACGAACAATCGCACCGTATGGAAGCTTATAACGCTCACGCTCACGGCCAACGCCATCAGCAATCGCCAATTCAGCTGAACGTGAAACCACCACCAAGTTACCCTCAGAGTTTTTCACTGATTTAAGCTTGTGTAGGCGCACTGTACCGTCGTTACTTGCTTGAACGCTCGACACGGCAGATGCACGCGATGCCGCACCACCAATGTGGAACGTACGCATGGTCAACTGTGTACCTGGCTCACCAATAGACTGAGCTGCAATAACACCCACTGAAGCACCGGTGTTTACTTGGTGACCACGTGCTAGGTCGCGACCATAACAAGTAGCACAAACACCATAACGAGTATCACAAGTGATAGGTGAACGCACCATCACCTCATCAATACCCGCTTCTTCGATCTTCTCGACTAGACGCTCGTCAACAAGTTCACCAGCGCCAACGATTACGTCACCTTCATTGCTTACGGCATCTTCAAGCAAAACACGACCCAAAATACGATCGCCTAGCTTCTCTTTAATATCACCGCCTTCAATGATGGCTGTCATCTTCAGACCGTTTTGCGTTTGACAGTCGTCTTCAGTAATCACAAGGTCTTGTGAAACGTCAACCAAACGACGCGTCAAATAACCTGAGTTTGCCGTCTTCAATGCCGTATCGGCCAAACCTTTACGTGCACCGTGCGTCGAGATGAAGTACTGCAATACCGATAGACCTTCACGGAAGTTCGCCTTAATCGGCGTTTCAATGATCGAGCCATCTGGCTTTGCCATCAAACCACGCATACCTGCAAGCTGACGAATCTGAGCTGGGCTACCACGAGCGCCCGAGTCTGCCATCATATAAATTGAGTTATATGATTCTTGCTCTTCTTCTTCGCCGTCACGGTTAACAACGGTTTCTGTCTTCAAGTTATCCATCATTGCTTTTGCAACTTTATCGGATGTCTTCGACCAGATATCAACCACTTTGTTATAGCGCTCGCCTGCTGTTACAAGACCAGCAGCAAACTGCTCTTCGATCTCACGAAGCTCGTTTTCTGCTTCTTCAAGTAGCTCAGTTTTCGCATCAGGAATCACCATATCGTTAATACCGATCGATGAGCCTGAAATAGCCGCTTGTTTGAAGCCTAGATACATCACTTGGTCTGCGAAGATTACCGTTTCTTTAGTACCTAAAATACGATAGCACTGGTTCAACAGCGCATTGATTGGCTTTTTGCCCATCGCACGGTTAACCAACTCAAATGGCAAGCCTTTTGGCACAATTGACCAAAGCAAACAACGACCTGGCGTAGTGTCAGCAATGAATGTGCGCTCAGGGTATTTCACGCCGTCTTTGTCGATCACTTCTTCTGTAATACGGACTTTTACGCGAGCATGAATATCTACTTGCTTCGTATCAAGAGCACGTAGTACTTCCGAAACGTTAGCAAAGGTTGTGCCTTCACCTTTAACATTAACCTTTTCACGAGTCGCATAGTACATACCAAGAACTACGTCCTGCGTTGGGCCGATAATTGGCTGACCACTTGCAGGTGACAGAATGTTGTTGGTTGACATCATCAACGCACGCGCTTCAAGTTGAGCTTCTAACGTTAGCGGAACGTGTACCGCCATTTGGTCACCATCGAAGTCCGCGTTAAATGCGGTACATACTAGTGGGTGCAGCTGAATCGCTTTACCTTCGATCAACACGGGTTCAAACGCCTGAATACCCAAACGGTGAAGTGTTGGCGCACGGTTCAATAGCACCGGGTGTTCACGGATAACCTCTGCTAGGACATCCCAAACTTCACCCGTTTGCTTCTCAACCATTTTCTTGGCTTGCTTAATGCTGTTAGCAATCTCTTTTTGAATCAAACGACCTGCAATAAATGGCTTAAATAGTTCTAATGCCATTTTCTTCGGTAGACCACACTCATGTAAGCGCAGTTTTGGACCGACAACGATCACCGAACGGCCAGAATAGTCAACACGCTTACCTAGAAGGTTTTGACGGAAACGACCTTGCTTACCTTTGATCATTTCAGCAAGTGACTTCAATGGACGCTTGTTGGTGCCTGTTACCGCACGACCACGACGACCATTATCGATCAACGAGTCAACTGACTCTTGCAACATACGTTTTTCATTGCGAACAATAATGTCTGGCGCGTTAAGCTCAAGTAGACGACGTAGACGGTTGTTACGGTTGATTACTCGACGATATAGATCATTAAGATCCGAGGTCGCAAAACGTCCGCCATCAAGAGGTACAAGAGGTCGCAGTTCTGGTGGGAGTACCGGAAGAACCGTCATGACCATCCACTCTGGCTTGTTACCCGAACCGTTAAACGCTTCAAGCAGCTTTAAGCGCTTGCTCATTTTTTTCAGTTTAGTTTCCGAGCCGACTTCTTTAATCTCATCACGTAGGTGCTGAATTTCAGCATCTAGGTCGATTTCTTTTAGTAGCTCTTGGATCGCTTCTGCACCCATGCTGACACGGAATTCATCTCCGTGAAGCTCAAGGGCTTCGAAATACTCGTCATCCGTTAGTAGCTGACCTTTTTCAAGCTCAGGCACCATACCCGGATCTAGAACGATATAGGATTCGAAATACAATACGCGCTCGATTTCACGAAGCGTCATATCAAGAATCAAACCAATACGCGAAGGTAGTGATTTTAGGAACCAAATATGTGCACAAGGTGCCGCAAGTTCAATATGACCCATGCGTTCACGACGAACTTTCGTCTCAGTAACTTCAACGCCACATTTTTCACAGATCACACCGCGGTGCTTAAGGCGCTTATATTTACCACAAAGACATTCGTAGTCTTTCACAGGTCCGAAAATTCGAGCACAGAACAGACCATCACGCTCAGGCTTGAACGTACGATAGTTGATCGTTTCTGGCTTTTTAACCTCACCAAAAGACCATGAACGAATCAGATTAGGCGGTGCAAGGTTGATACGAATACGCTCAAAATCATCAAATTGATTTTTGCTTTTGATATCTCTTAATAAATCTTTCATTAGCGTTTATCCTCCGACAAGCTTAAGCGTCGCTTTCCAGCTCGATATTAATACCGAGTGAGCGGATTTCTTTCATCAATACGTTGAATGACTCAGGCAGACCTGGGTCCATACGGTAATCACCATCGATGATATTTTTGTAGAGTCGGTTACGACCTTCTACATCATCCGACTTCACCGTCAACATTTCTTGTAGTGTATAAGCTGCACCATAGGCTTCTAGCGCCCATACTTCCATCTCTCCGAAGCGCTGACCGCCAAACTGAGCTTTACCACCCAATGGCTGCTGCGTAACAAGAGAGTAAGAACCCGTTGAACGAGCGTGCATCTTATCGTCAACTAAGTGGTTTAGTTTCAACATATACATATAACCAACCGTTACAGCATTGTCGAATTTCTCACCGGTACGGCCATCCCAAAGATCAATTTGGCCTGACGTATCATAACCTGAGATCTCAAGCATTTTCTTTACTTCCGTCTCATGCGCACCGTCAAAGGCAGGTGTTGCCATTGGGATGCCACCACGAAGGTTCTCGGCCATTTCAAATAGCTCTTCTTCTGAGAACGCGTCTAGATCTTCAGTACGACCACCCACTTCGTTATATACCGTGTTCAAGAAGCCTTTAACTTCTTGAACAGCAGCTTGGTTTTTGATCATATCATCAATGCGCTCACCCAAGCCTTTTGCTGCAAGACCTAAGTGCGTTTCCAGAATCTGACCAACGTTCATACGTGACGGAACACCTAGCGGGTTCAAAACGATATCAACTGGACGACCTTGTGAGTCAAATGGCATATCTTCTTCTGGCATAATCGCTGAGATCACGCCTTTGTTACCGTGACGACCCGCCATTTTATCACCAGGCTGGATACGGCGTTTTACAGCCAAGTACACTTTAACAACCTTTTGAACACCATGCGCAAGATCATCGCCTTCAGCCAGTTTATCCTGGAATGTGCGGTAACGCGACTCCATATCAGCCTTATGCTTTTCGATATAGCTTGCCGCATCTTCAATTTGCGTTGCTAGCTCAGCATCTGCTGGACGAATTTCAAACACTTGCTCAGCGCTAAGCTCTGCTAGATCAGCTTCTGACAATACCGTGCCACGCTTAAGACCGGCGCCACCGTTAACTTTTTGGCCAACCAGTTGCTTCTTAAGACGGTTAGCAATAGCGCCTGACAAAATACGGTGCTCATCTTGTAAATCCTTGCGGAATTTTTCCAAGGTTGCCGTTTCGATTTGGCGAGCACGCTCATCTTTATTGACAGGATCACGAGTAAAGACCTGAACATCAATAACCGTACCTTTAACACTTGAGCCTACGCGCAAAGAGCTGTCTTTAACGTCGCTGGCTTTATCACCAAAGATCGCACGAAGAAGCTTCTCTTCAGGTGAAAGCTGGCTTTCGCCTTTAGGCGTCACTTTACCAACAAGTACGTCCCCTGGCTTAACTTCAGCACCGATATAAACCACACCGGTTTCATCTAGCTTAGATAAAGCAGATTCACTGATGTTTGGAATATCCGCTGTGATTTCTTCAGGGCCAAGACGCGTTTCACGCGCAATACAGGTTAGCTCTTGGATATGGATTGACGTTAAACGATCGTCTTTAACCAACTTCTCAGAAATAAGGATCGAATCCTCGAAGTTATAACCATTCCACGGCATGAACGCGACACGTAGGTTTTGACCAAGCGCCAATTCACCCATATCAACTGAACAACCGTCCGCTAGAATATCACCACGCTCAACGCGATCACCTACTTTCACCAATGGACGCTGATTAATACAGGTGTTTTGGTTAGAGCGTGTATACTTAATAAGGTTATAAATATCAACGTTGTTATCGCCAACTTCGTCATTATCGACCATGATAACAACACGACTTGCATCAACACTGTCTACGATACCCGCTCGTTTTGCTACTGCACAAACGCCTGAATCACGTGCAGCAATACGCTCAAAACCTGTACCTACCAGCGGCTTCTCTGAGCGTAGTGTTGGAACAGCCTGACGTTGCATATTCGAACCCATCAATGCACGGTTAGCATCATCGTGCTCTAGGAATGGAATCAACGATGCGGCCACCGAAACAACCTGACGTGGAGAAACGTCCATGAAGTTAACTTTTTCTGGGGGCGCTAGAGTAGATTCACCTTGATGGCGAATCGCAACTAATTCATCCGTTAGTTTATTTTTTGAATCTACCGCAGAATCTGCCTGTGCAATAATGAAATCGTTTTCATCATAGGCGGACAAATAAACTACTTCGCCGGTGACCACACCGTTATCAACTTTGCGGTATGGACTTTCAACAAAACCATACTCATTCGTGCGCGCAAACGTCGCCAATGAGTTGATCAAACCAATGTTTGGACCTTCTGGCGTTTCAATCGGACAAACACGACCATAATGCGTTGGGTGAACGTCTCGAACTTCAAAGCCCGCACGATCACGCGTCAAACCACCAGGGCCTAGCGCAGAAATACGGCGTTTATGCGTAATTTCTGAAAGCGGGTTGTTTTGGTCCATAAACTGCGAAAGCGCCGAAGAACCAAAGAATTCTTTAATCGCAGCAGCAATTGGCTTCGCGTTAACCAAGTCTTGTGGCATCAAGTTTTCTGATTCAGCTAGCGTTAGACGCTCTTTTACTGAACGCTCAACGCGGACTAGACCAACACGGAACTGGTTTTCTACCATCTCACCTACTGAGCGAATACGGCGGTTACCTAGGTTATCGATATCATCCGTCTGGCCTTTACCATTACGAATATCAACCAATGTTTTTAATACTTCAACGATGTCTTCACTGGTCAGTACTGGGTTCCAATCGTTGTCGCTGAACTCTTTTGACAAACGACGGTTAAACTTCATGCGACCAACACGAGATAAGTCATAACGCTCGTTTGAGAAGAACAGGTTTTCGAATAACGTTTCCGCGGCTTCACGTGTTGGCGGCTCACCTGGACGCATAACACGATAGATCTCGATCAACGCCTCAATACGCGAAGAAGCCGAGTCACTGCGCAATGTATCAGAGATAAATGCGCCATTATCTAAATCGTTGATATAAAGAATGTTGAACTCATCAAGGCCAAGCTTGCGCACTTGAGTAAGAACACTTTCGGTAATTTCGGTATTACAAG
Organism: Pseudomonadota bacterium; assembly: GCA_034190675.1. Lineage (GTDB taxonomy): Bacteria > Pseudomonadota > Gammaproteobacteria > Pseudomonadales > JAXHSS01 > JAXHSS01. The sequence continues at coordinate 4,539 of JAXHSS010000026.1, read as the reverse complement.
GGATCACTTCCTCGCCCGTTGGCGTATCAACAATCGTTTCAGCTGTCACTTTGCCAACGAGATATTCATCTTCAACAGCAAAATATTTCAAGCCTGCTTTAACCATAGCGCGAACGTGCTTGGCTGTAATACGCGAGCCTTTTTCAACGATGACTTCACCGCTGGCTTCGATATCAAATAAAGCGGTTTCACCACGCAGACGCTCTGGTGACATTTCCACTTCGTAGCCCACATCCGTTACTTTAACGTGAACCTTGTCGAAGAACTCTTCAAGAATTTGCTCAGCATTATAATCTAGAGCATGTAATAACGTAGTTGCTGGCAATTTACGACGACGGTCTATTCGCACATAAACCAAATCTTTCGCGTCGAATTCAAAATCCAACCATGAACCACGGTAAGGAATAATACGTGCAGAGTGTAGCAATTTACCTGAACTGTGTGTTTTACCTTTGTCATGATCAAAGAACACACCCGGAGAACGGTGCAACTGAGAAACAATAACACGCTCCGTACCGTTGATAACGAATGTACCGTTTTCTGTCATTAGCGGCAGATTGCCAAGGAAAACTTCTTGCTCGCGGATATCCTTAATTGCGCCCTTATTTTCTTTATCAAAAATAACGAGACGCGTTTTAATGCGCAATGGTGCTTCAAAGGTCACGCCACGGATCTGACAATCACGGACATTCCACTCAGGCTCACCCAAAACATAGCTAACATATTCAAGAGAAGCATTACCCGAATTGCTTACAATCGGAAAAATGGACTTAAACACACTCTCAAGGCCTTTAACCTCGCGACGACTCGCGCCCTCTTGCAAAAACTCACGATACGACTCGCATTGCACAGCCAAGAGGTATGGCACCTCCATAATCTCTGGCAATTTTCCGAAGCTTTTGCGAATTCTTTTCTTTTCAGTAAATGAATAAGTCATTTAAATTCCTCACAAATTAGCACAGTCTGCATCTACGCAGGGAGTTGAGAAAATTTTCACCGTTCTCAAGCGGCAAAAGGCTGTCGGCAAAACCGACAGCCTAATGGGCGTAATTTAGAGACTAAATTACTTAAGCTCGACTGAAGCACCTGCTTCTTCAAGCTTCTTCTTAAGCTCTTCAGCTTCGTCCTTAGCAACACCTTCTTTGATTGCTTTAGGCGCAGCTTCAACAAGATCTTTAGCATCTTTAAGACCAAGACCGGTCGCTTCGCGAACCGCTTTGATCACGCCAACTTTCTTGTCGCCAGCAGCTGTTAGAACAACGTCAAATTCAGTTTTCTCTTCTGCAGCACCAGTGTCGCCACCGGCAGCAGGAGCAGCAGCAACTGCAACTGCAGCTGAAGCTTCAACGCCGAATTTTTCTTCCATTGCTTCGATAAGTGCAACCACGTCCATTACAGACATTTCTGCGATTGCGTCTAGGATTTGTTCAGTAGTAAGTGACATAATATTTCTCCGTAGTAAAACGTTATGCAGCGATTAGGCTGCTTCTTTCTGATCTTTTAAAGCAACTAATGTACGAACCAGCTTGGTTGGAACAGCGTTGATTGTCTGAACCAGCTTATTGGCTGGAGCCTTCATCGTTGCCATCAACTTCGCCAAGGCTTCTTCGTAAGTTGGTAGGCTTGCAACAGCTTCAAGCTGATCCGTACCCAACAAATTACCACCAAGGGCTAGAGCTTTAACTTCAAGGGCTTTGTACTCTTTAGAATACTTCTTGAAAAGACGAGCGGCTGCACCCGGATCTTCATGAGAGAATGCTAAAACAGTCGGGCCTACAAGTACGTCTTCAAGACAGGCATAATCTGTACCTTGAACCGCGCGCTTTGCAAGCGTGTTACGCACAACTTGCACTGTTACACCGCTTTCGCGCGCTTCTTTACGAAGCACAGTTAGCTGCTCAACAGTTAGACCTTGATAGTCAGCTACAAGCGCTGACAGAGCCTCTGAAGCAACCGAGTTCACTGATTCCACAATCGCTTTTTTATCATCAAGCTTCAGTGTCATGGGTTTCTCCATTAGTTTATAAATCGGCTAATGCCGAAGATTCACACGGAGTCTCATTCGAGAGTCCGCGTCTGCGTAGGCAAAATTATCTCTTCACAAATGTTCAGAGACCTACGGTCTTGGACGCCTGCCAGATAAGCCAAAGCTCATCTGACAAGGACTCCAATTTTTAGATTTCTAGCGTAGAAAGGTCAACCAAAAGGCCTGGACCCATCGTTGTAGAAAGCGTTAATTTTTTAAGGTAAGTACCTTTTGATGAAGCTGGCTTGGATTTTTTCAAGTCAACAACAAGCGCTTCAAGGTTTTGCTTGATCGCGTCAGCATCAAAACCAACCTGACCAACGATACAATGAACGATACCGCCTTTATCAGCACGGTAGCGAACCTGACCGCCTTTAGCATTAGTCACCGCTGTTACCACATCAGGTGTCACCGTACCCACTTTCGGGTTAGGCATTAAACCACGTGGACCAAGAACAGGCCCCAAGGCACCAATCAAGCGCATAGCATCTGGCGTTGCGATAAGTACGTCAAAGTTGATTTCACCGCCTTTAATAGCATCCGCAAGATCTTCAAAACCAACGATGTCTGCACCAGCTGACTTTGCTTCTTCCGCTTTTTCGCCTTGAGCAAAAACAGCAACACGAACTGTCTTACCAGTACCGTTTGGTAATACAGAAGCGCCACGAACGGTTTGGTCTGATTTACGCGCATCAATACCAAGGTTAATCGCTGCGTCGATCGACTCTTTGAACTTAACCGTTGAAAGCTCTGTTAAAAGCTCAACCGCTTCGTTAATCGTATAAACTTTACCAAGCTCAACTTTCTCTTGGATTAGCTTTGCACGTTTTGTTAACTTAGCCATCTTAGTCCTCCACCTCGATACCCATACTACGCGCAGAACCAGCGATTGTACGAACCGCCGCATCCAAATCACCCGCCGTTAAGTCTGGCTGTTTGATTTGCACGATTTCTTCTAATTGCGCACGTGTAACTTTACCCACTTTATTTGCTAGAGGGTTGCCTGAACCGCTTTTAATTTTTGCAGCTTTCTTCAACAAATATGAAGCTGGCGGAGTTTTTGTTTCAAATGTGAAACTACGGTCTTCGTATACTGTGATAACAACAGGAACTGGCGCACCTGGATCAAGACTCTGCGTTTTCGCGTTAAACGCTTTACAGAATTCCATGATATTAACACCGTGCTGACCTAGAGCAGGACCTACTGGTGGACTTGGGTTTGCTTGGCCAGCGGCCACTTGCAACTTAATATACGATTTAATTTTTTTAGCCATGATTACTCCAATTGGGTTCAAACGCCTTTCGGCTCCCCTTAGCTAAGAATTTATGTTTTCTCGACCTGAGAAAACTCCAGATCAACCGGCGTAGACCGGCCGAAAATCAATACTGCAACACGAAGGCGATTCTTTTCGTAATCCACTTCTTCAACTGTTGCATTAAAGTCTGAGAATGGACCGTCGATAACACGAACAGTTTCACCCATTTCAAACAACGTCTTAGGACGCGGCTTCTCAGCGTTATCTTCCATACGCTGCAAAATCGCATCAGCCTCACGCTGAGTAATTGGCGCCGGCTTCTCTTTAGTGCCGCCAACAAAACCAATCACACGCGGACACTCTTTGACGAGATACCAAGTCTCATCATTTAGGTCCATATTAACCAGAACATAGCCAGGGAAGAATTTGCGCTCAGACTTGCGCTTTTGACCCGCACGCATCTCTACCACTTCTTCAGTTGGCACAATGATATCAGCAAAACAGTCTTCAAGACCCGCCAAAGCAATGCGCTCTTCCAAGTTCTGCTTTACGCGCTTTTCATAGCCTGACAAGGCTTGCACTACATACCAACGCTTTGACATGAACTTATCCTATGATTCCGATCAATCTAAACACACTGGAAACAATCCAGTCAAAACCAGCCAACATCACTGCAATCAAGACAATCACTGCTACAACCATCATTGCTGTTTGTGCAGTTTCTTGACGCGATGGCCAAATCACACGACGCAACTCCTGCATTGCATCTTTTCTGAACTGATTGAATCGCTTGCCATGGCTTGTTTGAAGAAAAACAAAAAAGCCGAGAGCAATAGCCACTAAACCCGCGATAAAACGATAAAGCTCTGGAAAATCACCTAACAACTCGGTGCCAGAAATAACCACTGCAAAAGCGACCAGCCCAGCGACCATCACCCAAAGCACATAATCGAGTGGAGATAATGATGTTTTTTCTACAGTACTCATGTTTCACCTTGTATGGCAGGCCAAGAGGGATTCGAACCCCCAACACGCGGATTTGGAATCCGCTGCTCTACCAATTGGAGCTATTGGCCTATTTTTTTAGAGCAAAAAGCCGAGACAGTGTCTCGGCCTTGCAACTATTGGTTTCTAGTAGATCACGCAAGGATCTTAGCAACAACACCAGCACCAACAGTACGGCCACCCTCGCGGATCGCGAAACGTAGACCTTCGTCCATCGCGATTGGTGCGATCAACTCTACTGTCATTTGGATG
>JAXHSS010000025.1:0-15401 GCA_034190675.1 Pseudomonadota bacterium | reverse complement strand
GGGTCCGTCATGTCTGTAACAAGTACGTCGCCTTCTTGAACTTTTTCCATGTCGTTAATGCTCTCAACAACACGAACCACACCACTACCGATGCGCTGACCAATACTACGACCTTCACACAATACCGTACCAGATTCGTTTAGCAAATAACGCTCCATCACGTTTGCACGTGCACGGCTCTTAACCGTTTCAGGACGCGCCTGAACGATGAACAGCTCATTAGTATCACCGTCTAGTGCCCACTCGATGTCCATTGGACGACCATAGTGTTTCTCAATAATCATTGCCTGTTTTGACAATGCTTCAACTTGCTCAGCAGTAATAGAGAACTTATTTCGATCAGCCGCATCAACATTAACTGTATCAACAGATTTACCAGCGCTTGCCTCGCTCGAATAAACCATTTTAATGGCTTTGCTACCCAAAGTACGACGCAAAATGGCTGGACGGCCTTCTGCCAACGTCTTTTTATGTACATAAAACTCGTCTGGGTTAACTGAACCCTGAACAACCGTTTCACCAAGACCGTATGAAGAAGTTACAAATACAACATCTTGGAAACCTGATTCTGTATCCAAAGTAAACATAACGCCTGCTGCGCCTGTCTCACTTTTCACCATGCGCTGAATACCCGCTGAAAGCGCTACTAGCTTGTGGTCGAAGTCTTTATGAACACGGTAAGAAATTGCGCGATCATTAAACAATGAAGCAAACACTTCTTTGACCGCCACAAGTACATTGTCGATACCGCGAATATTCAAAAACGTTTCTTGCTGACCTGCAAACGATGCATCTGGCAAGTCTTCTGCCGTTGCCGATGAACGAACCGCAACCGCAAGCTCAGCATTGTCACCTGATAAATCAGTAAATGCTGCACGAATCTGGTCTTCAAATTCTTTTTGGAATGGCGCATCAACGATCCAACCACGGATCTTAGCACCCGTTTCTGTTAGTGCTTTAATGTCATCAACATCAAGCTTATCAAGCTCAGCGTTGATTTTTTCATTCAAGTTATTCGCTTCTAAAAAGTCACGATACGCTTGTGCCGTAGTTGCAAAGCCACCAGGAACGCTTACGCCAGCACCTGAAAGGCCGCTAATCATTTCGCCTAAAGAGGCGTTTTTACCACCAACTTTTTCAACGTCAGTGTTTTTCAATTGGTCTAAATTGATCACATAATTATTCATATCGTAACTCCAGATTTTTCATCGCTTGATGAATCAATGGGTAAAAAAGAAATACCTTGTGGGTATCGATTAATGTTTGCCTAGTGTACCGAAGTTTATTTCGAAGCAAAGCGATATTGTTATTAATTATAATATAATATCATCCTATAATTTATAAAAATATGAACTTTGCCCGTGCTCTGCCTATACTGGCAAAAACGTATTGATCAAGACTTGGAAACACTATGGCACGCGAAATCTACTATATATCCGACGGGACAGGACTCACCGCAGAAAGCTTAGGAGGCAGCCTACTCTCGCAATTTGGGGATACCGAGTTCAAACACCACACGCTGTCTTATGTCAAAAATGATGCGGATGTCGCTGCCGCTGTCCATGCGATCAACATTACAGCGAGCCGAACGGAAAAACCACCGATTGTTTTCATGACCTTGGTTGAGCTGCCACACCGCGAGGCCATTAAAGAGTCAGACGCCTTAGTGTTTGATATTTTCAGCATGTTCATGCTGCCGCTGACCGATGCCATTGGTGAAGAGCCTGACCGAAGTGCAGGCAAGAATCGTAAGATCACCTCAAGACCTGACTATATTCGGCGAATCGATGCAATTCACTTTGCGCTCGATAACGATGATGGCGCCATCACTCGCTATTACGACAAGGCCGACATTATCATCACGGGTGTATCTCGTGTGGGCAAAACGCCAACCTGCATTTATTTGGCCCTACAATATGGGTTATTCACCGCCAACTACCCGATAACCGATGATGACCTCGATGATTTAAGCATCCCGATGGCACTACGCGAGCACCGCAAAAAGCTATTTGGCTTAGTCATTGATCCAGAGCGCCTCTCGGCCATTCGAAACGAACGTAAACCAGGCAGCCGCTATGCCACATTGCGTCAATGCGAAAGTGAAGTTCGTGGCGCTATGGCGATGTTCCAGCGCTTTGGCATCCCTTGGCTAGACTCAACTGAGCTATCTATTGAAGAAATTTCTGCAAAGATTTTGCAGCTCACGGGCATTGAACGCAAAATCCACTAATCTCCAACCGATGTTAAAACCGCCTGCAACGAGCGACAGGCGGTTATTTCTATTCAAAGCTTAGGATTCGCTTTTTACTGCAAACGCCAACTGGCCATCTTCTGCCAGATCAACATGAATTTTCTGCCCTGGACTAAACTGGCCTTCTAAAAGCTGCTGAGCCAGCGGGTTTTCAACCAACTGCTGTATCGCACGCTTTAGTGGTCGAGCGCCAAATACAGGGTCAAAGCCCACCGCTGAAATTTTATCGTAAACCGCAGCTTCCAGCTCTAACGATAAGTCTTGCTGTGCTAAACGCTTAGCCAAAATATCGACCTGAATCTTAGCGATCTGTTGAATTTCAGTATCATCCAGCGGGTGAAACACCACGATCTCATCCAATCGGTTGATAAACTCAGGGCGGAAATGTTGCCCCACCACCTCGAGCACGTTTTCTTTGATCAGCTGATAGTCCAAGCCCTGCTTGGTCTGCTCTTGTATTAACGACGAGCCCAAGTTCGATGTCATCACGATCACACTGTTTTTGAAATCAACGGTGCGGCCTTGGCTGTCTGTTAGGCGACCATCGTCCAGCACCTGCAAAAGCACATTAAAGACATCAGGGTGCGCCTTTTCAACTTCATCGAATAAAATTAATGAGTACGGCTTACGACGCACCGCTTCAGTTAAATATCCGCCCTCATCGTATCCGACATAACCGGGCGGTGCACCAATCAAGCGGGCCACCGAATGTTTCTCCATGAACTCAGACATATCAATCCGAATCATCGATTGCTCGTCATCGAATAGGAACTTAGCCAGCGCCTTACATAACTCGGTTTTCCCTACCCCGGTTGGGCCGAGGAACAAAAAAGAACCGTTGGGCTTATTTTCATCCGAAAGACCCGCCCGGCTGCGGCGAATAGCATGAGAAACAGCGTCAATCGCTTCATTTTGCCCAACGACGCGCTCATGTAATGCCGCCTCCATCTGCAGCAGCTTTTCACGCTCACCCTGCATCATTTTGCTCACTGGGATACCCGTCGCTTTGCTGACGACTTCGGCAATTTCATCCTCGGTGACCTTATCTCGGATCAACTGGATTTCACTAGGCTGTGCATCCTCACGCGCCTCGGCCTGTTCAATTTGCTTTTCCAGCTCAGGAATGCGGCCATACTGAATTTCAGACATGGTGGCTAGATCACCCTCGCGCTGCGCCTTTTCAAGCTCAACGCGCGCTTTATCTAAATCAGCTTTTAATTGCTGCGCACCTTGCAAGAGGGCTTTTTCAGCCTTCCAAATCTCGTCTAGATCAGCAAACTCTTTCTCAAGCACATCAATGTCAGCATTTAATTTATCCAAACGCGCCTTGGCCGCCTCGTCGGTCTCTTTCTTCAAGGCTTCTCGTTGCAACTTTAACTGAATGATTCGACGCTCAAGAGAGTCCATAACCTCTGGCTTTGAGTCGATCTCCATACGAATGCGGCTGGCAGCCTCATCCACTAAATCAATCGCTTTGTCTGGTAAGTTTCGGTCCGTGATGTATCGATGCGAAAGCTGTGCAGCCGCGACAATCGCTGAGTCTGTCACCGTTACACCGTGGTGCACTTCATAGCGCTCCTTTAAACCACGCAAAATAGCCACGGTATCTTCGACCGATGGCTCATCGACCAGCACTTTTTGGAAACGTCGCTCAAGCGCCGCGTCTTTTTCAATAAACTGACGATACTCATCTAATGTGGTCGCGCCAACACAGTGCAGCTCACCACGCGCTAGGGCTGGCTTCAACATATTACCCGCATCCATAGCGCCATCGGTCTTGCCAGCGCCAACTAAGGTATGTAATTCATCAATAAATAGAATGATATTTCCTTCGCTTTTACCGACCTCATTAAGCACCGCTTTAAGTCGCTCCTCAAACTCGCCTCGGTATTTTGCTCCCGCTAATAAAGCGCCCATATCCAAGGACAATACCTCTTTTTGCTTAAGGCTTTCAGGCACCTCACCATTGACAATACGCTGAGCCAAACCCTCAACAATAGCTGTTTTACCCACACCAGGCTGACCAATAAGCACCGGATTATTTTTAGTTCGACGCTGCAAAACCTGAATGGTGCGACGAATCTCATCATCACGACCGATAACAGGGTCTAACTTACCTGATTTGGCGCGCTCGGTGACATTCACCGTGTATTTCTCTAACGCTTGTCGTGACTCTTCAGCATGTTCATTCATAACCGTTTCTCCATTTCGTATCTCATCGATCAAGGGGATAATGGCATCCAGCGTTAAACCGGCCTGCGCCAAAATCTTACCCGCTTCTTGTTTTGCGGCATCACATAAGGCCAATAACAGCATTTCACTGGCGAGAAATTCATCACCATAATCCTGTGAAAACACCTGAGCCTTATGCAATACCTGCGCCAGTGCTGGTGACATCGTAGGCTGGCTTTGTGAATCACCTGTATGGGTTGCTTTTAACTCCAGTGCCTGTTTGACTTGCTCCTCAAGTGCAGGCCGATTGACCCGCAAACGGTCAAAAACCGCCGCCACTGTACCCGTGCTCTGAGCTAAAAGCGCATGCACCACATGGATAGGCTCGACTTGGGTATGAGAATAGCCCATTGCTTGCGTCACCGCGGACTGAATAATCTGGCGAACCGCTTGAGTCATTTTCTCTTGCATATCATCCCTCCCATAAAACCTTACTAAGTTAGTGGATATATCGGGATGTTTATGCGTTTTTCAAGTGTACAAATTCAATTCGACAGCAAATTGTAAAGATTTTTATCATGTCATTCCTTTGTAATACAGACTCCCTAAAGTCGAGAAATCAACAGCAACTACGAGACCTTAATGAAACGCTTTCTTATCAATTTTGCGACATGTGCATTGCCAATCAGTTTTCTGGCTATACCAGCAAATGCCGCTCAAATCAGCGAAATCCGAATCGATCAACCTAGCTCAGATAATGATGAGTACTTCGAATTATCAGGCTTCTCAAGTGAAGATTTATCAAACTACACTTACTTAGTTATTGGAGATGGATCAGGTGGTAGCGGTGTCATTGAAGCGATTATCAACCTTCAAGCGCAGAGCATACCCGCAGACGGCTATTTTTTAGCCGCTGAAAGCACATTGACGCTAGGCTCAGCCGACTTTGTCACAACTCTAAATTTTGAAAATAGCGATAACGTTACTCATCTTTTAGTCGAGGGATTTACAGGCAGTGATCAACAAGACTTAGACACTGATGATGATGGTGTTTTAGATATCACTCCTTGGACAACAATTATTGACAGCATTTCATTGGTAGAAACCATCGGTTCTGGGGATCAAATTTACAGCTCAAATCAGGTTGGCCCCGATGGCAGCTTTGTTCCTGCTCACTCTTTTTACTGCGACTCAGGTTGGCAAATTGGTGCTTTCGACCCAATTTCTGGTAATGATACGCCAGGCCAAGTCAATGCGTGTGACGGCGGCGGCACTGGTGAAACTGAGACCGTAACCGCTGTGCCTATCTACGATATTCAGTCAGAAACTGCGATCAGTCCTTATGAAGGGCAAGTTGTTTTGACTACAGGGACCGTGACAGCCGTTTTCCAAGAAAGTCATCAGCTTAAAGGGTTCTTTTTCCAAGATGCCCTAGGTGATGGCAATGCACTGACATCAGACGGTATTTTCGTTTACGATACGCAATACAGTGTAAATGTGGGTGATGAAATAGCGATTATCGCTGAGGTTGATGAGTATTTTGGTTTAACTGAACTGAAAAACATCACTGAACTCACCTTACTATCATCAGATAACTCAGTTATCCCTACTCCGCTTAGCTTACCAGAGCAAACTAATGGCGATCTGGAGCGCTTTGAAGGCATGTTAGTCACGGTGATTACCGACACTTTGGTCAGCCAAAATTACTTCTTGGGTCGATATGGGCAAATGACTTTGGCGGGTCCAAATGATGAGGGCCTCATGGTCCGACCTGAAAAAGCAACTAACCAATTCCCAGCAGGATCGTCTGAGGCCATTGAACACGCCGACGAAAACCAGCGTCGATTTTTGATTCTTGATGATGGCCAAGATGTCAGCAGTTTCGGTGACAATCCCGATCCTGTTCCTTATCTAGGCAACCCGCCGATCGTAATACGCGGTGGTGACAAGGTTGACAACCTTGTAGGTGTGATTGATTTTGGCCGTATCAATTCTGGACAAGGTGCGGATACCATTAGAGACTATCGCTTACACCCAATCGAAGCACCCGTTTTTACAAATACAAATATTCGCCAAGACAGTCCAGAGGCTATCTCTGGACGTTTAAAGATTGCCACCTTTAATGTTCTAAATTATTTCACAACAATTGACCAAGGCGGTGCAACTTGTGGCCCTAATAATAACGGATGTCGTGGCGCAGATTCAGCTGCTGAGTTTACTCGCCAGAAAGACAAAATTGTTTCTGCAATTGCTGAATTAGATGCAGATGTCATTGGCCTCATTGAGATAGAAAATAATGGAACAGGTGCTAATAGTGCGCTTCAAGACTTAGTGAATGGTGTGAATGACCATTTGGGAACAACAACATACACCGTTGTTCAAAACCCTGTCGGTTCTTCTACATTGGGCGACGATGTCATTGCAGTTGCATTGATATATAAAGCAGGTACTGTCAGTCTAGTCGGTGACTCAGCCACCTTAGCAACAGGCGCCTTTGACCCGAATCTCAGCGATGGTTTAAGCAGACAACCAATTGCGCAAAGCTTCTCTGAGATTGCCACAGGTCTTGAATTCACCGTTGCAGTCAACCACCTGAAATCAAAACGTCCGCCTTCTTCCGTCCAAGGAAATGCCAACGATGATCAAGGCGATGGTCAAGGCTCATGGAATTTACGTCGAACCGAAGCAGCGCAGGACTTAATTGATTGGCTTGCTACAAACCCAGCAGGGTCAACATCAACAAGTACATTCATCATAGGTGATTTAAATGCATATGGTCAGGAAGATCCGATTATTGCTCTCGAAAATGCTGGCTACATCAATGTTTCAAAACAGTTTGGTGAAATTTACAGCTATACATTCGATGGAGAGATTGGAACACTGGATTATGTTATGGCTTCAGCCGCAACAAGCGCATCTTTAGCGGATGCGACTATCTGGCATATTAATACAGATGAACCAAATGTCTTAGATTACAATGAAGAATTCAATCCAAGCGAATACTACAGCCAAGATGTCTATCGCTCATCAGACCATGACGCGGTCATTATTGGTTTGAATTTAGTAAACCCCGATGATTCAGACAGCGACGGTATAAGTAATGCCGATGATTTATGTCCAGACACTCCCTCTTCTGAAACAGCTGGAACAGGTGGCTGTTCTGACGAACAATTACTGACTTTAGTAAATGCAGAATGCCCATATACACTTCCTGGCTGGGATAATATCCAAAAAAAATGTTTGGTTTTCTATGTTAGAACATTATATGGCGAAGATTATATGAATATTGCCCAATCATTACGGCTCATTAGTAATATTAGAAACCAATAATAATCAGCATAAAATCAATGCAAAAAGCCCCGCAGAAGCGGGGCTTTTTTAGCACTTTAAAAATGACTATGCCGTCTCATTAGTGTTTAATTTCATTTGAATTGAAGAAGGAATCTGACGTTTTGCTTTTATACGAGGCATAGCCATCGGCTGAACAGGTTCAGCATGCGGATAAAGCGCTTCAAATTCATTCGAATTATCAAAGCGAGCTCTAACACCAGCATCCACAAAAGTTTCAGTTTCAGCACCTTCAGCGTAAATAAGCGCATGTCGATTCAGCTCTATATGATAATACGTATAATCCTCGTTCATCTCTACCTGAGTAATCGTTGTACCATTAACTAAAGCCTGCGCTTGAATCAATATACCATCAAAATACATGGCATGATCTGGAGAAACATATAAATCCTTAAAAGGCTTATTTAAACCAAATGCACCTTCCATAATACAAATAGGATTACTATGAGCACCCGCAAATTGAACAGAAACTTGACGATAACCAATCCACTTAATGGTTTCAAATCGACCTTCAGTCGTTAGTAATTGTTCACCGACGACCAAGCTTTCAACAGGTTTTAACCCCTTTGAAGTTTCAATTGCCGTGCCTGCTAGGAAGCATGGAATAGATACACCAACACTGCCCTTTGTATTCGTTGCATCATTGACCTGCCATGAATCTGTCATAGCATTATATTCCAATGAAGAGCCCACGGCAGTTGAATTGGTTTGAAACACTCCAATATCATCACTAGTCATACCATCAGCTGGACCACCAACTGCTGTCATTTCCCCTTCATAACTAATGAATTCAACAACCGTACCGTCTTGATTAACTAATGCAACACCATCTGGAGCTCCATTTTGAATACTATGTGAGTCAGGAAAATCTATCACATGAGAACCAAAGCCATCTCGATCTTCAGTGATGGTTCCAGATAAACTTACCGTATCGTATGAAGAACCATTATTACCATTATATAAAACAATGCTCCAACCCGTTAAATCAAAACCCGTTGTGCCTGTTAATTCAATAAATTCGCCAGTGTCACCAGAACCTGAGTTATCATAATTAATCTCACTAATAAATACGAAACCTGCCATTGTAATCACCTTTATGTTATTTGGTAATTACAATACTAACAAGATTATAAGAACATTTAATGACACAGGACTTTTAAAAAAAGTGCCTTCAAAGAAAATTGCAATTTTTTACAAAAATAACAATTTAAAGACAGACATCCTTGTCTGAAAAGAAGGAATAAAGGAAATTATGTGAAACAATTAAAGCTTAGACGTAAGCTCTGGAACCACTTCAAACAAATCAGCAACTAAACCGTAATCCGCCACTTGGAAAATTGGCGCATCTTCGTCTTTGTTGATCGCTACGATTACTTTACTTTCTTTCATACCTGCGATGTGCTGGATCGCACCTGAAATACCCACAGCAATATACAAGTTTGGCGCAACGACTTTACCTGTCTGACCTACTTGCATGTCGTTTGGCACAAAGCCAGCATCAACGGCTGCACGTGATGCGCCAATGGCCGCGCCTAGCTTGTCAGCTAGCGCTTCAATAATCGCGAAGTTCTCGCCGCTACCCATACCACGACCACCTGACACAACGATATCCGCTGACGCCAGTTCTGGGCGGTCAGATTTTGCAAGCTCTTCGCTCACAAATGAAGAAACACCCAGATCCTCAACAATATCGCAACCTTCAACAGCGGCAGAGCCTGATAATGGCGCTGGGTCAAACGAAGTTGCACGAACAGTCAACACCACGGTTGCATCTGTTGTTTTAACCGTTTCAACCGCATTACCTGCATAAATTGGACGCTGGAAAGTATCAGCAGCTACTACTGCTGAAATATCCGAGATTTGCTCTACATCTAACAGCGCCGCAACGCGAGGTAAGAAGTTTTTACCCACTGAGCTTGCTGACGTCATGATGACCGAGTAATCAGCCGCTAATTTAACCACTAGGGCAGCAATGTTTTCAGCGAGCTGGTGGCCATAAGCCGCGTTATCTGCGCTGATGACTTTGCTAACGCCGTCAATTTTCGCCGCTTGTTCAGCGACAGCTGAGCAGTTTTCGCCCGCAACAAGTACGGCAATATCGCCACCGATTTGACTTGCCGCGCTCACCACATTTTGAGTCGCTTGGTTTAGGGCTTCGTTATTATGATCCGCAACAACTAAAATACTCATATTCTACCCCTTAAATCACTTTCGCTTCGTTTTTCAACTTCTCTATCAGCTCATCCACTGACCCCACTTTAATACCAGCGCTGCGCTCAGCAGGTGGCTCAGCCTTCACGCGCTCTGTGCGAGAAGCAACGTCGGCAACTAGATCAGCCGCCGCAAGCGTTTCTAAAGGCTTTTTCTTAGCTTTCATGATGTCTGGTAGCTTGGCATAACGCGGCTCATTTAAGCGCAAATCGGTAGTAACAACAGCAGGAAGGCTTAACTTAACCGTTTGTAGGCCCCCATCAATTTCACGGGCTACTTGTACAAAATCACCATCTACCTTGACTTCATTAGCAAATGTGCCTTGGCCCATTCCAGTTAGTGCTGCAAGCATTTGACCGGTTTGGTTATTATCGCCGTCAATCGCCTGTTTACCCAAAATCACAAGGTTTGGCTGCTCTTTTTCAACGACTTTTTGTAAAAGCTTAGCAACCGCCAACGGCTGTAGACGATGTGCATCGCTCTCAACCAAGATAGCACGGTCAGCACCAACAGCTAGCGCTGAGCGAAGCTGCTCTTGCGCCTTAGACTCGCCAATCGTTAACACAACAACTTCAGAAGCCACACCCGCTTCTTTAAGACGAACCGCTTCTTCAACAGCGATATCGTCAAATGGGTTCATAGCCATTTTTACATTGGTCAAATCGACATCTGAGTGATCCGCTTTCACTCGAACTTTTACGTTGTAATCAATTACACGTTTAACAGCGACTAAAATCTTCATTATACTTATAAACCTAAGTCATCATTTATGAGGGCTGTAATAGTGAAGATTTTGCACTGTAAAATCAAGTCTTTAGCCTGATTTTTGCTAAGCGTTTAGCCGTCAAACAAGGAAACTCATGAGCCAAAAAAACACCAAAACTGTTAACAATTCAACACTAGTCGATCAAGTATATAAAGTCTTTCCGAATGACCTGAACGCCAACAAGACCTTGTTCGGCGGTAAAATCATGGCTTTGGCCGACCGTTTGTCGCTAGTAGTCGCTGAAAAGCATAGCAATCATGTTTGTGTGACCGCCTCGGTAGACTCGGTTCATTTTTTAGCGCCTGCAAAAGAAAACGACACCTTAATCATCAGTGCCAGCATAAACCGAGCTTGGACCAGCTCAATGGAGATCGGTGTTCGTGTCGATGCTGAAAACACCTACACTGGCGAGCGCCGCCATGTCGTATCGGCCTACTCCACTTTTGTCGCCTTGGGAGAGGACGGCCGCCCAGTATCCGTGCCAAAAGTGCTGCCTGAAACGGATATCCAAAAAGAACGCTACGAAATGGCGCAAATTCGCCGTGAAGGTCGATTAAATACCCGCGACTCACTCAATGCGTATTTAAACCAGTCTCGCCAAGGTGCTAGTGAGTAAATTTAGGGCTTTGCGTGACAACCGATATTGGGTCTTGGTGGATAAAAACCTCAGCATTCGGAACTTGCGCCTTCACCTTCTCTTCGATCTCTTCAGAGAGTAAATGCGCCTCCAATAGAGATAAGCTGCCATCAAGCTCGATATGCATTTGAATAAAGGCCAAATGTCCAGACTGTCGAGTCCGGAGTTCATGCAGGCCTTTTACCTCAGGGTGTTGATCGACGATTCCACATATGCGCTGTCTGACGTCCTCGCCCATGTCAACGTCCATCAACATATTGGCCGAGCGAAGCCCCAACCGAATCGCTGAAACCAGAATATAAAGACCAATCAAAAGACCCAAGGCAGCATCCACCCAGCCAAAGCCGTATAAGGCGAAAACCAAACCACTGATAATTGCTGCATTCATCAAGATGTCTCCTTCATAATGCAAGCTATCACCCGCAATCGCGTTGGATTTCGTTTGGCGAACAACGTAACGCTGAAACATGACCAAAGGAAGGGTCAGTAAAACCGAAAACACCATAACTGCAATAGCAATCTCAGCATGTTGAATCTCGCTAGGATGCAGCAGGCGCTCTGCCGCGTTAATCAACAAAAACACCGCGGTGCCAGCGATAAACGCCGCTTGCGCAAGACCCGCCAGATCCTCTGCCTTGCCATGACCAAAGCGATGTTCATCATCGGCTGGCTTAAGGGCATAACGCACCGCTATCAAATTAACGATCGAGGTAATCGCATCCATTGAAGAATCCAGCAAAGAGGCAAAAACCCCTACGGAATCGGTCATCAATACCGTCAGTGTTTTGGCAATAATCAACACAAATGCGACAGCAACAGAAGCGTAGCTGGCTTGTTTTAGTAATCGGGCTGTCTTATTGGAAGTCATTCAAAAAGTATAACAGCAGCCAAAGCGAGTTGTCGCCGTTCTATACTGTTAAAAATAGACTTTTTTGGCTATAATCTGGCCTGTTTTTTCTAAGCTAAAAATAAAAAGGTGATCAATGTCTGAGCAAATTGAACGCGATGTCATGGAAGTCGATGTCGTCATCGTCGGTGGAGGTCCATCTGGTCTTGCTGCGGCCTGTCGTCTTGGCCAACTCGCACAAGAAAGCGGCCAAGAGCTATCTATCGTTCTTGTTGAGAAAGGCTCTGAGATTGGCGCTCATATTGTTTCTGGCGCAGTCATGGACCCTAAGGCAATCACTGAATTATTCCCCAACTGGAAAGAGCTGGGTGCACCACTTAATGTTGAAGTCACCAAGGATGAAGTCCTGTTCATGAAAAATGACAGCAAAGCAATGGAAGTACCAGCCGCTCTGGTTCCAGATGGTTTGCACAATGACGGCAATTACATCATCAGCCTGGGCAACCTATGCCGTTGGCTAGCTGAACAAGCTGAAGCGATGGGCATTGAAGTTTTCCCTGGTTTTCCAGCCGCTAGCGTGATCTACGAAGATGGTGTTGTTAAAGGTATTATTACAGGCGATTTTGGTGTCGACAAAGAAGGCAAACAAAAAGACGGGTTTATGCCCGGTATGGAATTGCGTGCCAAATACACGCTATTTTCAGAAGGTTGCCGTGGACACCTTGGTAAAGAGCTTATCGGCAAATTTGGCCTAGATAAAGACAGCGAAGTTCAGCATTACGGTCTAGGCGTTAAAGAAATCTGGGAAATCGACCCAAGCAAGCACGAGCTTGGTAAAGTGGTTCACACCACAGGCTGGCCGCTATCTGAAAGCAAATCGTATGGCGGTGGCGGCTTCCTTTACCATATCGAAGACAACCAAGTGAGCTTAGGCTTAATCACTTCGCTCAGCTATCAAAACCCTTACGTCAGCCCTTTCGAAGAAATGCAACGCTGGAAAACTCACCCTGCCATCAAACAAGTGCTTGAAGGCGGCAAACGCATTTCCTACGGTGCAAGAGCTGTAACCAAAGGCGGCTATCAATCGATTCCTCGTTGCCACTTCCCGGGCGGCCTATTATCGGGCTGTGATGCTGGCTTTATGAATATGGCGCGCATCAAAGGCTCACATACGGCAATGAAGTCTGGCATGCTAGCAGCAGAAACCATATTCGCTTCATTGGCTTCTGGCGATGAAGGCGGTAAAGACTTAACTCAATTCCAAGACGCCTTAAAAAGCTCTTGGCTATACGAAGAACTCTATACAGCGCGTAATGTTAGCCCAGCAATTACCAAACATGGTGATATTTTGGGCGGCGCTATGGTGTTTGTTGATCAAAAGCTGTTTAAAGGTAAATTACCGATCACGCTGAGCAACCCAACGCCAGATTACGCTAAGCTACAAGAAGCCAAGAACTTCACGCCTATTGATTATCCTAAGCCAGACAGCGTGCTTACGTTCAACCGCTTAGACTCCGTGTTTATCTCAAACACTAACCACGAAGAAGACCAACTGTGCCACTTGCAGCTCGGCGACCCTAGCCTACCTATTTCAGTCAATTTACCGAAATGGGCAGAGCCTGCGCAGCGCTATTGTCCAGCTGGTGTTTATGAAGTGGTTGAGGATGAGGCTGGTGCACGTTTTCAGATCAATGCGCAAAACTGCATTCACTGTAAAACCTGCGACATTAAAGATCCTTCGCAAAATATTAACTGGGTTGTTCCTGAAGGCGGCGGCGGCCCGAACTACCCCAACATGTAAACAGACGGCGTTACGTTGTCGATAAACCTCAAAGAGCCATCCCTTTTTCTTGTGATGGCTCTTTTTTACCCTTTTTCCCGCTTTCTACAACAGTCCCTTCGCACTTCTCACAACCTGTGGCCATCAATGAAGAGGCTTTGCGCTTTAAACTGTGCATAAATTATACTATGGTCACTCACTCATCTTTCATTATCTGCTAAAAATTGTATGAAACTTCATGTTTTTCAACACGTTGCTTTTGAGGGCCTCGGCGCTATTCAAGAATGGATCGACCTTAAT
This sequence comes from Pseudomonadota bacterium, assembly GCA_034190675.1. Classification (GTDB taxonomy): domain Bacteria; phylum Pseudomonadota; class Gammaproteobacteria; order Pseudomonadales; family JAXHSS01; genus JAXHSS01. The sequence goes on along the minus strand of JAXHSS010000025.1, from coordinate 1,089 downwards.
CAACATCAGGTGACGTTTTCACGCTTTTATGAGCCTAACCCGGCGCCAATAGACTGCGAAAGCACCGATATGCTGATTATCCTCGGCGGGCCGATGAGCATTCATGACGAAGCACAATTACCATGGTTAGTGCATGAAAAACAATGGTTAGCCGAGGCTATTGATTCTGGTCTGGTCATACTCGGTATTTGCCTAGGTGCCCAGCTCATTACTGAAGCGTTGGGTGGACAGGTGCACAAAATGCCAGCAAAGGAAATTGGTTGGTTTAATATTAAACGCTCACCAGATGTTCAAAGCTCTTTTTTTGACTCAACCGATGAGCTAACTGTGCTGCATTGGCATGGTGAGCAATGCACATTACCAAAGCAAGCGGAGCGCATTTTTTATAATGACGCCTGCCAAAATCAAGGCTATGTCGCCAAAGATCGTATTTTAGCGCTGCAATGTCACCTTGAATTTAATGAGTTGAGCATAGAAAGCATTCTCAAACACTGCCATGAGGAGCTCAGCGCCAAACCTGGGCATTATATTCAGCCGTCAGAACAAATACTCAAGCTATATGAAGCATTAGGGCCAACCTGCCATAAACACCTCTTTGACGTGCTTGACCAGCTGCAGTCCATCGCAGGCTCTTAATCCATAAGCTCAAATAACTGACTGACGCTAATTGCTATGCTTTAGCTTTATTATCAATCACTACGCTCTATTTGGCCGCTCGAATCATGGTGCGCGCCAAATCTTCATCGACATCTTGCATCCACTCAATATCTGGATATTTTTCAGCCACAGTATGAAAGCAATACAGCAAAAAGGCGGTTGCACTGGAATCAGTCGTTGCCTGAGCCCCGTCTTGAGATGAGCTTCGATTCGCCTCAAATGGGCGCTGTGTTTGTTGCAACCAAATATCACGCAAACGTCTGACTAAATTTTTCTCTAAAAAGCGGTTGGCTTTTTGTGCAGCAAAACTATCGTTTCCTTCAACTAGTTTTTCTAACGTTTGTGTCATTTTTTCAATTCGATACGCCATTTTACCCGCAGGGTGCGGCATACCTTGAAGTAACTTTTGTGCCTTTTTAAGATGAAAACTCG
>JAXHSS010000240.1:0-1558 GCA_034190675.1 Pseudomonadota bacterium | reverse complement strand
AAAACTCTGCTAACGAACTGAAAGACTTGAAAAAATCATCCGAAATTGAGTAGAATTCAGCCTCCATTTTTTGCACTGGTTTTACGTTCCAGTAGAGCAACAAGAGGTTAACATGACAAACACCCCTTCAGCGCCGTTTGTGGTTTGTGCGCTATACAAATTCACCCCACTGCCAGAATTTACCGAGCTTCGCGAGCCATTACTGGCGCAAATGCAGGCCTATGATGTTCGCGGCACGCTGTTATTAGCCCATGAAGGCATCAACGGCACTATCGCAGGCCCACAGCAAGGCATCGACCAAGTACTTAATTGGCTAAAACAACAAGACGCCTTTGCCGAGCTTGAATACAAGACTTCACTGTCTGAGCACCTACCGTTTAAGCGCAGCAAAGTGAAGCTTAAAAAAGAAATCGTCACGATGGGTATCGAAGGTATCGACCCGCTGAAAAGCTTCGGCACCTATATCGAAGCAGAAGACTGGAACGACCTAATCAGCGACCCCGAAGTAACGCTGATTGACTGCCGCAACGACTATGAGTATCAGGTGGGCACCTTCAAAGGCGCAATCAACCCAAATACCGACACCTTTCGCGAGTTTCCAGACTACATCAAAGAAACGCTCGACCCAGCAAAAAACAAAAAAGTCGCCATGTTCTGCACAGGCGGTATCCGCTGTGAAAAATCCACCGCCTACCTCAAAGAGCAAGGCTTTGAAGAGGTGTATCACCTCAAAGGCGGCGTACTGAAATACTTCGAAGACGTTGCCACGGATGACACCCTTTGGGAAGGCGAATGCTTTGTTTTTGACGACCGCGTTACCGTTGATCAAGAGCTACAGCCCGGCAGCTACGACCAATGCCACGCTTGCCGCCTGCCGATCACAGAGGCCGACAAACAAAGTGAAAAATACCAACTTGGTGTGAGCTGCCCGCATTGCTATGACCAGGTTGACGAAGCCAAGCGCGAGCGTTTTGCCCAGCGTCAAAAGCAGATCGAGTTGGCCAAAGCCCGTGGTGAAGAGCATATCGGTGGTGAAGCGCATTATGTGCTGGCCGAGCGTCGCAAAGCGAAAAAAGCCGCTATTCGCGCCCAACAAGAAGCCCGCCTTGCGCAGGCTCAACCAGAGAAATCGTAAGAGAAAGTGTCAGAATAGCCACGTGCCAAGCATGGCAAGTCGATCCTAACGGGCGTCTTGCCTGATCCTTGCGCTCAGCCTTACCTGAGCGTGAGGAAAGCTTGGCCGCTTCGCCAAACTTGCATTTGGCCGCCAGCTTCACCCACTGCGCACACGAGCGCAAGTATAAAACCCCTACACTCGCCCTTTAACAGCACCATGAACCCCTGAGGAAGTATGGCCGATAACACGAAAGATAACACGACAGACAACAGCCACTCGATCAACCCGCGCAGTGAACGGTCAGGCCAAACGGAGGCCGCCACGGTTGAATCATCAAATGATACCGATATTAGCCTCAGCACCATCAGCTCCATGGCTAACTGGATGGACAATAAATTTCGTTTTCCGGGCACGCAAATTCAGTTTGGCCTCGACCCGATT
>JAXHSS010000024.1:10180-15485 GCA_034190675.1 Pseudomonadota bacterium | reverse complement strand
ACCGAGCTAGAAGACTTTGACGACGACCCAGAAAAGTCCAACGAAGGTATTCTCGAAGCCATTCAAATGGCCTGGTTAGACGAAGTCGACTAACTCCTCCCTCCTTCCCGTCACTGCGAGGAGTGAGGAACGAACGACGCGGCAATCTCACACTAAAAGCAACACGGCTGGAGATTGCTTCGCTACGCTCGCAATGACCTTATCCACTAGCACTTCCCGTCACTGCGAGGAGCGAGGCACGAGCGACGCGACAGTCTCGCACTCAAAACACAAGGCAGCCTCAAACCCAATGCAACACAGCAGGAGATCGCTTCGCTACGCTTGCAATGACCATATCCAATAGCACTTCCCTTCCGTCACTGCGAGGAGTGAGGTACGAGCGACGCGGCAGTCTCAAACCCAATGCAACACGGCTGGAGATTGCTTCGCTACGCTCGCAATGACCTTATCCACTAGCACTTCCCGTCACTGCGAGGAGCGAGGCACGAGCGACGCGGCAGTCTCGCACTCAAAACACAAGGCAGCCTCAAACCCAATGCAACACAGCAGGAGATCGCTTCGCTACGCTTGCAATGACCATATCCAATAGCACTTCCCTTCCGTCACTGCGAGGAGTGAGGTACGAGCGACGCGGCAGCCTCGCACTCAAAACACAAGGCAGTCTCAAACCCAATGCAACACAGCAGGAGATTGCTTCGCTACGCTCGCAATGACAGCACCCATAGTTCCACACTCAAGCTGTACACCTAAACTCGGGGAAAGTCCTCAACATGTGTTGTGTAGTGCGGCGATTGCATTCGCCGTTTGTTCTGCCATTGCTGCTCTATGCCTTGAGCTGCATAAAACACCTGCCTACTCGCTCGGTTGACTTGATCAAGTGTGCTCATCAGCCGCTCGGACTTAGCGTACTGGCCCGCAGGCTCAAATAAGCTGAATTGGTAATTCTGCTGGTTGCATAAATCCTGTAAGACGACGCCAACCTTGGCATAGTAGTGTCCGGGCTTATAAAGCAAGGCGAGCAATGCTTTGCTGCGGCCGATACAAAGCCTGGTGTCGTTTGTGGGTGTTGCAAACTGAGTCCATGCCGAGTTGCGATAGAGCTTATCTGCATGTCGACCAGTACTGACAAAAACCGCCATCGAGCTGGTATATAACCCCCTTGATCGGAGGCGCTCACAGGCTTTTGAGGTGTATTCTGCAATGGCTTCGCCCATAGGCGAAAGCTCGGTTTGTTTTGTTCCAAACATACGCGAGCTGATGATCTGCTTTTGGTGTTCGGGGTTTTCCTCGGTAAAACACGGTGTGCCTGCAAGTTCGCTCGCCGTTTTGGCCAGCACGACAGAAAACCGGCGCTGCAATTCTTTTACGGGGTAATGCGCTAAGTCCAAGGCTGTTTCGATCCCTAGCGCCCTGAGTTTGAGCGATAATCGCCGTCCGACACCCCATACGTCTTCGATTGCAAAGCTCGCCATCGCCTGCTCACACTGGGCCTTTGTCTGCAAAACACAAATACCCACTGGCATACGCTTGGCAATGACATTGGCGAGTTTGGCGAGCGTTTTTGTTGGCGCAATTCCAACACCGACGGGCACACCTACCTGTCGATATGGCTCACGATATAGCTTTCGCGCCAGCTGTTTAAGCGGCTCAGACTGCAGACCATCGAGCCGCGCAAAGGCCTCGTCAATCGAATACACCTCAAGCTCAGGGACTAAAGACTCGAGCACCTGCATCACCCGGTCAGAGATGTTTTGATACAAGGCATAATTGGAGCTAAAAACAGCTACATCGTTTGCGTGCGCAAAATCTCGAACCTGAAAATAAGGAATGCCCATCGGTATGCCAAGCTGCTTAGCTTCTTTTGAGCGCGCCACCACACAGCCATCGTTATTCGACAAGACCACCACTGGCTTATGCTTTAAATCAGGGCGAAACAGCTTCTCGCAACTGGCATAAAATGAGGTGCAGTCGATCAGTGCGTACATTTATCTACTCAGTAGCCATTTAAGGCAGCGGCTTGGTTAGATCGCGAATCGCATGCACCACGACACCAAACAGCTCAAACTCATCCTCACCTCGGATGGCTAAATTAGGGTAATTTGGATTATGCGCGATCAGCTGCATTTTGGGCTTTAAGGACAGCTGCTTAACCGTCATTTCACCATTTAGGCAGGCGATCACGATATGCCCATGCTGAGCCTCAACACTGCGATCCACAATAAGCAGATCATTAGGGTAAATGCCCACATCCACCATGCTTTCGCCTTCGACTCGCACCAAATACGTACTGGGCGGGCTTTTGATCAACAAGTCGTTCAAATCCAGAGATTTTTCAACGTAGTCCTGCGCGGGCGAAGGGAAACCTGCCGCCACCATATCGTTATACAATGGCAAATTGACTCGCTGCTTTGCTGTTAACTTACCTAATATTTTCATTATCACCTCTTGGTTTTTCGACCAGCTGATATTGCCTTATCAACAAATACAGCGCCAAACCCACGACCACACCAGGCATGATACCCAGCACGCAACACAGCCAGCCATAGCGAACCCCTTTGACCTTAGCCTCATAAAACACCCATGCCGCCAACACCACCCAACATAAGATCACATCGGTGGCATAACCTGCGGCAAACGGATTCACGAATCCCGCGGCAAAAGCGCCCAGCAAGTCGCCGCTTTCAAGCGCAGGTGGCAGAACCAAAAGAAAAAAGAACAGTGAGAAGCCAATAATTGCCGCCCACAAAACCGCACTGCTCGTGAAGCCACTGATAAACAACGATTTGAGACGATTCATATACACTCCTTAAACGCAATCACCGAGATGCAGCATTGCACTTGGTTTTCTGCTCACTTTATACTGAGAGGGTTTTTTATTATAGCAAGCTTAACTTGCAAGGCTTTACCACTATGTCGCTTCTAGAAGCCATCGTCAAACGCGTCGTTAAAACCGTCGTCCAACCGGTTTTACACGGCTCAACTTCTATTGACCGCCAACGCTTTATGCTCGACTTACTCCGCTTTATGCCTATGCCTCGTCAGGTTCGCTGCCAACCCTGCGACCTCGGCGGAATCAAAGGCTTACAACTCACACCAACCAATAAGCCACTATCAGGAGGAGCGATGCTATACCTTCACGGTGGCGCCTATTGCATTGGCTCATCAGCCAGCCACAAGGAAATGGTCGCTCGATTAGCCAAAACTTGCCAAAGAGAAGCCTGGCTGATTGACTATGGCCTAGCACCCGAACAACCTTTCCCCGCCGCACAAGAAGACGCCTTAGCGGCCTACGAGGCGCTTTTGGACATCGACAGTAACATCGTCATTGCTGGCGATTCAGCCGGTGGTGGCCTGAGCCTTTCGCTGATGCTCGCCATTAAAGAAAAAGGCCTACCGCCACCTAAAGCGCTGGTTTTGTTTTCACCCTTAACCGATCTATCCAGCAGTGGCGAAACCATGAACACGCATGAGGCTCGCGACCCCATGCTGACCCCAAGCTGGCTGAGCACGTGTAATGCACATTACGCGGTGGATACCAGCTTGCTTAACCCGGGCGTGTCGCCCTTATTTGGCGATTTCACTGACTTCCCACCTGTGCTGATACAAGTCGGGAGCGAGGAAATTTTGCTCGATGACTCATTACGCCTTGAACAACAAATGCTGGAGCAATCGGTGGATGTTACCTTGCATCAGTATGATGGCCTCTGGCATGTGTTTCAGGTTCATGCCGGCATGCTTAAACGCGCCAAAGCCGCTATGGTTGAAGTGACTGACTTTATTCAGGCTAAGGCCAGCTAAGCCAAAGAAAACGACGGCTCTTCACGCCGCCGTGCTCGCATTAGTTTTTTTGCAAGTTAGCGTACTGAAAAACCAGCCATTTGTTGCCAACTTCGTCGAAATTCACCTGAATTCTTGCACTGGCTCCCTTGCCTTCAGCATTCATTACCACCCCTTCGCCAAATCGTGGGTGGCTAACGCGCTCACCTAAATGGAACTCGCTGCCAACATCACCAGAGCCAACAAGGCTCGTTTGAGCAGGCTGGCTAGCTCGCAAGGCTGAAGCTCGCGCATGGACAAACCCCTGAGACACACGAATTGGCTCAATCAATGCCTCGGGAATCTCACGAATAAAGCGGCTTTGTCGCCTTTGCTCCGTTTCTCCATAAAGTCGTCGCGACTCCGCATGGGTTAGGACCAATTGCTCGCGTGCTCGCGTGATGCCGACATAACAAAGACGGCGCTCTTCTGAAATACCATCGGCTTCTTCCAGCGACATTTTCGATGGGAACAGCCCCTCTTCCAAGCCAACAATAAAGACCTTTTTAAACTCAAGGCCTTTGGCACTGTGCAAAGTCATTAGCTGGATCGCATCCTCATGATCTTCGGCCTGTCCTGCGCCTGATTCCAGCGCGGCATAGTCCAAAAACTGTGCCAGCAAAGACTCGCTCTCACGCTCTTCTTCTCTTGCTCCTTGCTCATCAAAACTTTTTGCAGCGATGATCAGTTCTTGCAAGTTATCGATACGCCCTTCGGACTTCTCACTTTTTTCTTTTTTGTAATGCGCTAGCAGGCCAGTTTCATGAATAACCAGAGTAAACAAGTCCTCCAGAGATTGGCTCTCATAACCTGATTGCAGCGACTCAACTAGCTCCTGAAACTGCAATAAAGCGGAAATCGCACGGCTTGAGAGCGCACCTGCTTTTTGCATTTCAGCGATCGCCTGCCATAAGGACAGTTGGTTCACTCGCGCAAATTCGCGTAATTGGCTTAATGTCTTGTCGCCGATGCCGCGCGTAGGGAAATTAACGATGCGCTCAAATGCAGCGTCGGCATTTTGGTTTTCGATCAGCATTAAATACGCCAGCGTATTCTTGATTTCTGCTCGCTCGAAAAAGCGCATACCGCCATAAATTCGATAGGCCAGGTTAGCTTGCAATAAAGCCTCTTCCAGCACACGTGATTGGGCATTGGAGCGATAAAGCACGGCAATATCAGCCAATGCCTCGCCCTGTATTTGCCAGTTTGCTGCACGATCCGCAATAAACCTCGCCTCATCTAGCTCAGAGTACGCGCTGTAAAGCTGGATCGGATCGCCTTTTTTCACATCCGTCCACAAGGCCTTGCCTAAGCGATCCGTATTGTTTTGGATCACGGCATTCGCAGCATCCAAAATGGTCTGGGTTGAGCGATAATTTTGCTCTAAGCGAATCAGCTCTGCGCCCTTAAAATCACTCTGAAAGGTTTGAATGTTTTCAATTTTTGCCCCGCGCCAGCCGTAAATCGACTGGTCATCATCGCCGACAAC
>JAXHSS010000024.1:0-10080 GCA_034190675.1 Pseudomonadota bacterium | reverse complement strand
CGGGTTTTGCCACTTCCGGCTCCAGCCAATACTAATAATGCTGGGGCTTCACTGGTAACGGCCTCGCGCTGCGCATCATTCAAGCCTTCTAAGATATGACTAATGTCCATAATTATCCTGCCAATAGCGCTAAACTCTGATCAAGCGCCTTTAAAAACTGTTCAACTTCCACCTGAGTATTGTAAGGCGCTAACGAAAGACGTAAACACTGGCTCACGCCCAAATGCTGTAATAAGGGCTCCGCACAGTGCTTTCCTGCCCGAATGGCGATCTGAGACTCAGCCAATAAGAGCGCCAAATCCAAACTATCAAAATCACCATAAAAACTGATTATCCCGTGCTCGCCCTCATTCAAGAGCTGCAAACCACGCTTTCGCAATTCGCTAAGTAGCGGTTGCACTAATTGCTGAAGGTAGGCCTGGCTCGGCTTTAACACTGGGGCAAAAAAAGCTATGGCCTGCGCCAGCGATAACACTGCCGAAATCGGGGCTGTTCCAGCCTCATAGCTATAGGGTGCAGGCTTAAATTCAGCCTGAGTAGCGCTCACATGCGTGACCATTTCGCCACCAAACAGCATCGGCTTTAAGCGCATTCGCCAGTCGCTGTGAACATACAAAACGCCAACTCCCTCAGGTGCAAAGAGTTTATGCCCAGAAAACACCAAAAAATCGACCGGCATCTGGCTAACATCAATACGCTGATGCGCCACCGCTTGCGCGGCATCGAGTACGGTGATCACTCCTTGTTGACGCAAACGCTGTAAAAACGCCAAAGACACCGCAGGCTTGCCCAGCACATTCGACGCCAGTGTTGCAGCGAATAGGCGCGTATGCTGAAAATCGTAATCGAGTAGCTGTTCAGGCGCTAGTACGGTCAACTTGAGGTCTTGGCGCATCGCCAATTGCTGCCAAGGGATAAGGTTGGCATGGTGTTCCCAAAGCGACACGACGATCTCATCGCCAGGTGCCAAACAATGCTCAAGCCCCCTTGCCACATGGTTTAACCCCTCGGTTGCACCTCGGTTAAACACCACCTCTTTAGACTGAGCACCGATAAACGCGGCAATATTAGCCCGCGCACGTTCAAATGCCTGGGTTTTTTCTGCGGCCAAATCATGGCTGGCTCGATGCACATTAGCACTGGCACTAAGCGCTTGCGACATCGTATCGATAACGACCTGAGGTTTTTGCGTAGTCGCGGCATTATCCCAATAAATCATCTCGGGATATTGCTCAAAGAAAGGGAAGGCTTGACGAAACGCCTGAGCGTCAAAAGGCATTGTTTTTCTTTACTTTTTTTGGGTAGACTATAAAATTGGCAAACTTTTTTCGAGCGTTTTATTTACCATCAACATCGGCGATAAAACGACACTTAGTGTAGCGCATTCTGTCATTAAATGGGATGTTTTTGCAGACCCCCTAAACGAGGCTTATATGAACTATCAGGAACCCTTTGACGTCATCGTAGTTGGCGGAGGACATGCAGGAACCGAAGCGGCTCTAGCCTCAGCACGCATTGGCGCGCGCACGTTGCTGCTCACTCACAATATCGAAACCATTGGCCAGATGTCTTGCAACCCGGCCATTGGCGGCATTGGCAAAAGCCACCTTGTCAAAGAAATCGATGCCTTAGATGGCGCGATGGCACGTGCAACAGATAAAGGCGGCATCCAATTTCGTGTATTGAATCAACGCAAAGGCCCTGCTGTTCGCGCAACCCGCGCTCAGGCTGATCGCCAGCTGTATAAGGCAGCGATCCGCGAAATCGTTGAAAACCAAGACAATCTGTTTATTTTCCAGCAAGGCGTTGATGACCTCATTATTGAAGATCATCGAGTGGTGGGCGCCATTACACAAATGGGCTTAAGCTTTCGTGCTAAGGCCGTTGTGCTAACTACCGGCACCTTCTTGGGCGGGCAAATTCATATTGGCCTTGAGAACTATCAGGGCGGTCGCGCAGGCGATCCCCCCGCGAACAAATTATCCCAACGTTTACGCGCCTTACCGTTTCGCGTTGAGCGCTTAAAAACAGGTACTCCGCCTCGTATCGACGCCTCAACGGTTGATTTTTCAGTAATGGAAGCGCAACCTGGCGATACACCTCGCCCGGTAATGTCCTACATTGGCTCCCGTGATGAGCATCCTGAACAGGTCAATTGTTATATCACTTACACGAATGAAAATACGCACGAGGTGATTCGTGGCGGCCTTGACCGATCACCGATGTTTTCAGGTGTTATTGAGGGTGTTGGCCCCCGCTATTGTCCATCCATTGAAGACAAAATTCACCGCTTTGCGGATAAGGATCGCCACCAGATTTTCATTGAGCCAGAAGGCCTAGATACGCATGAGCTTTATCCGAACGGTATCTCAACCAGCCTGCCGTTTGATGTACAAGTGGATCTGGTTCACTCAATAGCGGGACTGGAAAATGCACATATTCTTCGACCTGGCTATGCCATTGAATATGATTATATGAACCCACAGGATCTTCATCATACATTGGAAACCAAAATCATTGAAAACCTATATTTTGCAGGTCAAATCAATGGGACAACGGGTTATGAGGAAGCTGGTGCGCAAGGCTTAGTGGCGGGCGCAAATGCCGCCTTGAAAGCCGCTGGAAAACCACAGTGGAAGCCTTCTCGTGAAAACTCCTATATTGGCGTATTGATCGATGATTTAGTCACACTGGGTACGAAAGAGCCTTATCGCATGTTTACCAGCCGTGCAGAATTTCGCCTCTTGCTTCGCCAAGACAATGCCGATTTACGCTTAACACCACTGGGTCGCGAGCTAGGCTTAGTCGGCGATCAGCGTTGGGAAGCTTTTAGCGCCAAACGTGAAGCCATTGAGGCAGGCCTTGCCCAGCTTGAGCAAACCTGGGTGCAAGCGGGATCAGAGCAAGCAAAGGCTTTAGCGGCTAGCACGGGCATTGAGCTTAGCCACGAATACAGTGCTAAGGACTTATTAAAACGACCAGAAGTGACTCTTGCTCACTTAAATGAGGCTATTGCTGACTTAATGCCGCTCAGTGAGGCTGAGCGTGAGCAGGTTGAAATTCAAGTCAAATACGCCGGCTATATTCAGCGCCAGCAAGAAGAAGTCGAGAAACTTCGTCAGACTGAGTCGGTTGAGATTCCAGCTGAATTTGACTATGAGCAAGTGAAGGGCTTGTCGAACGAGATTCTAAATAAATTACAAACGCAGCGTCCAGAAACCTTAGGCCAAGCTTCCAGAATCTCAGGGGTAACTCCAGCCGCTATTTCTCAAATATTGGTATTCTTAAAACGTTTTAAGTCGTTTGAAGCTAAGCAAGCTTAACTAACTAAACGCAAACTTCTTTTATTAAAGCTTCTTGTTTTTATAGGACAAAGTGCTCTAAATAGCCGTCATAGGATGTGACGGACTTTCATCGTGTCTTTAACCCCCCCCTTTCTCGCGCACGAAACTTCATCTCATGAGCTTAGCACCTTCTTAAAAGCCGCAAGGGCTTATTCTTTAAGCACGCTGCTTTATATCCTGCTTTACAACAACGCTTTCTTACTCTTGCCCAATGAAAGATGTCCATGAATGTTTTAGAGTTAAAAGTAGAAGAAAAAACACATAAAAAAAGCCCTGCAGCATTTCTGCTACAGGGCTTTTTATTGCTTAATCGTGTTTAGCCAGAGGCTAAAAACTTAAGCTTATAGTGCTACGCCTAGCTTTTGAAGAGTCGCTAGAGTCAAGCCACCTGTAGCCATGCCGTTCTTACGCTGGTAAGAAGCGACTGCAGATGTCGTTGCTGGACCGTAGATACCGTCGATAGGACCTTTGTAAAGACCTTCGTTTTTAAGCGCTGTCTGAAGACGACGAACTACGTCACCTGTTGTGTTAGTTTCACACAGGATTTCACGCCATTCTAGACCTTGGTCAGAAACCAACTCACGCTTAGTAACCGTAGTGTACTTCGCTGGGATTTCGATAACACGCTCAGATGCTGGAGTAACCAATTTGCGAACTGAAACTGTTTCGTATTTCGCAGGGATATCAACTGTGCGAGTCATTGCTGGAGAAGCAACTACTTGCTTAGTTACTGTTTTGTACTCAGCTGGAGTTTGAACCAAACAGATTTTGTTACCTGTAGGTGAGTAACCCGCAAGCTTAGAACCTGCATTCCACGTTACGTTACCGTCAGAAACTTTAACCGTTTTAGTTACTGTTTTGTACTCAGCTGGGATAGTTACTGTACGCTCAGATGCTGGAGTAACCAACTTTTGAACTGTGCGGTTTTCATAACGCGCTGGAACAGCAACACGCTTAGTTGTCGCTGGAGTTTTAACTACGCGCTTAGTAATTGTTTGGTATTTTGCTGGAACTTCAACTAAACACATGATTTCGCCAGTTGTTGAATCTACACGTGTGATAGGACCTTCACCACGCTTCCATACTGTTTTAGCTGGCTCAACCAAAATGCGCTCTGAAACCGTTTCGTAAGTTGCTGGAACTTCTACTAGACGGAAAGACTCTTCTTCAACAAGAACACGCTCAGTAACTGTTTGGTACTTAGCTGGAATAATTTCGATGCGAGTAGCTGCTTCACGAACCAATACTTGCTCGCTTTCAGTCTTGAACTTAGGCGTTGAAGCGTGCTCGTAGAAACACTGGCCAGGACGTGCGCCGTCAAGGTTAATACCTGAAGACTGTGCCGCTTGAAGAAGGCTTGAGCTAGCTACCGCTGCGTTTGAAGATGGAGCAATTCTCCAGCTTGTAGATGCGTTAGAAACAAGCATTTGCTCTGTTACTGTCTTGTATTTAGCAGGAACTGTCACTAGACGAGTTGAAGCTTCTGAAACAAGGCGTTGCTCAGTAACTGTTTGGTACTTAGCTGGAATAATTTCGATGCGTGAAGATGACTCTTCTGCTAGCAAACGCTCTGTTGAAACTTTGTATTTCGCAGGAACAATAACTTTAGCGAAACACTGACCTGGTTTTGCAGGTGGCAATGTTTGAGTCGCGTCGTTCATTGACGTTGCATAAGTTGTTGTCTCAGCAGCAAAAGCTACAGATGATACAGCTACAGCTGCACATAGAGTTGAGAGTTTAAAAAGTTTGTTCATGAATAACCTCCTAATTAGTGAACGTCTATTCTTCCATAATTTTGACAAAAGAATAGTCCTTGTCTCAGGTATTACAAAATCTTGACAGTTATGTGAATTTGAGACACAAAGTGTATAGACTCATTCATAAACGACAAGAATTGCCTTATAATGTCCCACTTTAGTTTACTTGTCTAAGGTTTTTTGTTCAATGTTCAGAAAAAAAGTCGACATCCAATCTTTCGATCCAGAAATCTGGGAAGCTATTGAAAGCGAGACCCAGCGTCAGGAACACCATATCGAACTGATCGCTTCTGAGAACTATACTTCACCAGCAGTGATGGAAGCTCAGGGCTCTCAATTAACCAACAAATATGCCGAAGGCTATCCGGGCAAACGCTACTACGGTGGTTGTGAGCACGTTGACGTCATCGAGCAATTAGCAATCGACCGTGCCAAAACCTTATTTGGTGCAAACTATGCCAATGTTCAGCCACACTCAGGCTCTCAGGCGAACGCGGCAGTTTATTTCGCGCTTTGTCAACCTGGTGATACCGTTTTGGGCATGAGCTTGGCTCACGGTGGCCACCTGACTCATGGCGCGTCGGTTTCATTTTCTGGCCGCGTTTATAATGCTGTTCAATATGGCCTAAACCCTGAAACTGGTGAAATTGACTACACAGAAGTTGAAAAGCTTGCAAAAGAACATAAGCCAAAAATGATCGTTGCTGGCTTTTCTGCATATTCTCGCGTAGTTGACTGGCAGCGCTTCCGTGATATCGCTGATGAAGTCGGCGCGTATCTATTGGTTGATATGGCGCATATTGCTGGCCTTGTAGCCGCAGGCGTATACCCAAGCCCAGTTGGCATTGCAGATGTAGTAACCACAACTACTCACAAAACTCTGCGTGGCCCTCGTGGCGGCCTGATCTTGGCAAATAACGATGAAGAGATCAACAAAAAGCTGAACTTTGCGGTTTTCCCGGAATCTCAGGGCGGCCCTTTGATGCACGTGATTGCGGCAAAAGCAATCTGCTTTAAAGAAGCCATGAGCGAAGACTACCAAGCTTACCAAGCTCAAGTGGTTAAGAATGCGCAAGCTATGGCAGAAACCTTTATTGCTCGTGGTATTAATATTGTTTCAGGCGGTACCGATGACCACCTATTCTTGGTTGATCTCATCGGCAAAGAGTATACCGGTAAAGATGCGGACGCTGCCTTAGGTCGCGCCAATATCACAGTGAACAAAAACTCGGTTCCTAACGATCCACGATCGCCGTTTGTAACTTCAGGCTTGCGTATTGGCAGCCCTGCGATCACCACGCGCGGCTTTAAAGAAGAGCAAGCCAAAGACTTAGCTGGCTGGATCTGCGACGTTTTAGACGGTCTTGAGCAAGGCAATTCTGCTGAAGTAGAAGCCGACGTTAAAGCCAAAGTCGTTACGCTATGTGAACAGTTCCCTGTTTACTCTGATTAAACCTCAAGACAAATCATGTACTGCCCTTTTTGCAGCCACCAAGAAACCAAAGTCATTGACTCTCGCTTGGTGGCTGAGGGCACGCAAATCCGTCGTCGTCGTGAATGCCTTGGCTGTCACGACCGCTTCACTACCTTTGAAAGCTTTGAAGTAGTGCTGCCCAGAATTGTCAAAAGCAATGGCGCACGTGAACCCTTCGATGTAGAAAAAATGCGCAGCGGGATTCTACGCGCCACCGAAAAGCGCCCTGTTAGTGATGAGGACATTAATACCAGCATCAATCGCATTATCATTGAGCTACGTAAAACCGGTGAGCGCGAATTTGGCTCCCAAGCCTTAGGCGAGCTGGTCATGGACGAATTAAAAAAACTCGATCAAGTGGCCTATGTCCGCTTTGCCTCTGTCTATAAGAACTTCCGAGACTTAAACGAGTTTCAAAAAGAAATTGCCGATATGCAGCAAGAGGACTAAGCCCTCTCGCTGATTGAGCCCGAATCGTTGCTAGATCAGGGCTTCTGCTCTGCTTTTATTTACTGGGCAGGTGCCTTCTGTGCTTTTTCCTGGGTATGCTGAGCGATATAGCCACGCAGCCAGTTCATTTCACCGTCGAGTAACGACTGATACTTAGGTATCTGGCGCTCCTTGTCATAAACCTGCTCCACTTCCTGCATCATCTGGCTAAAGGCCAATTCGTTTTGCTGGTTGCGCAATAACTGTAGGGCGATCAAATAAGGTCGCAATGTGCCAATTGGGCGCACCTCAATGGTATCGAGAGTCACTTTTAATGCCTCATCAGGCTGACCATCTCTAAGGTAGTGATTGATCAAGATCATTTGATTATTATAGTGGCGGGGATAGGCCTCATAGAGCGTTGCTGAAAAGTTCTTTGATAGCTCCGGCGCGGTATTTTGAAAGCCGCTAGCTGCGCCATAATATACCCAGTTAAAATTAGGTAATTGCAAAATTTCCGCCTTGGGCAGAACAATCGCCTTATCCCAACCCCCTTTTCGAATATTATGATTCAGATCATCAATATAACGCTGCCAGTACACATTTAGGACAAAAACGGCTGAGGCTAAGAGCGTCACCGGCAAAATCAAAAAGAGCTTTTTATCGCCCTCAATTAGCCATTCACGGCCCAGCTTCATAGGTTGTTGGT
Organism: Pseudomonadota bacterium; assembly: GCA_034190675.1. Taxonomy (GTDB): domain Bacteria; phylum Pseudomonadota; class Gammaproteobacteria; order Pseudomonadales; family JAXHSS01; genus JAXHSS01. The sequence goes on along the minus strand of JAXHSS010000024.1, from coordinate 2,367 downwards.
CTTCACCGCTTAATTGAGCAGCTGGTGTTGTCTGGCTGTAGTGTTCATACAACGCCATCAAAATAAAGAAATGACAACCGAGCAATAGCATAGGCGCAATATGCGAATAAACAAAGCTATAGCCTGCGTTCATTGAGGTTCCCACAATCGCAGCTAACACCGCAAAGACCAGCACTTTATCGCGCCCTGCACCTCGCTTAAGGACACGAAGCACCATTGCAAGCGCCAAAATCATGCAAATAGCAACGATCAACAACCCCAGAGCGCCCAGCTCGACCGCCAGCTCCAAGAACTCATTATGCGCATAGCGAACCGAATGACCACCAAACACATAACTGTCAGGATAGACATTGAAAAACGTTCCTAAGCCATAACCAATCAGTGGGCTTTCCTTGATAAGCTCAAAGGTCGAGTCCCAAATGGTGAAACGAATATTGCCACCTTTCATGCCCTCATTTAACGCCGAGCCTGCATGGTTGGTGAAAATATTAAAGACCGAGACAATAGTCTCTCGATTCGGGTCTAGAAAATCCTTGTTTAAATGCACCATCAAGCCAAGACCCACCAGCGCCAAAGCGATCACCACGAGCTTTTGCTTACTAAACACCAAGTGCTTTCTGGCAACTAGCATGAACCCGGTCAGTAAAATCAGCTCAACAAAAACCGCACCCCAAGCACTTCGAGTCGTGGTATAAAACAAGAATGCCGCCATGACCATCATCCCAGCAGCATACAAGCTATCCATGACCACCGATTGCTGCCTTGCGAGCAAAAAATAAAACGCTAGTGGCATCGCCAAGACCACCATATGGCAAGCCATATTCTTGTTGCCAAACGTCGAAGAAGGGTTAGCCGCCTGGGCTACCAACTGCCAATCAAAGAGATACTGGCCACAGCCGATTAAGGCAACACCAACGCCAGCGATAAAAACCCCCTGCGCAATGCGCTCGAGTTGCCAACGGGCTTGTATGGTTTGGTAAAACAAGAAGATCAACACTACCGGCCCAAACCAGAGCATGAGCTTGGCAAGCGTATGACCTGTAAACGTTGACCAAAACAAAGACAATACAGCAACAATTCCAAGTACGCTAAGCCCAACCGCCAAAGGGTTTTTAGGAAGAATCAGCTGCTTTTTCCAATAACTCATCAAAAACCAGAGGATCAGAATGATCGCCAGCCATCGCTCAGCAAAGGTATTTTTTACCTGCAAATGATCCACGACAGGAACGGATTTTTTTGGCTCGTAGATCACTGCTGTTATGACCATGATCAACAGTGGAATCCAGATGCCTAAGTAGTACAGCGCCTTTGAAACACGTGCCTGTGAAGCTTTACTGATGGCCATGATTTTCCTCTGTGTTGTATCGCGTCAATAAAATGCCAGCAACCAAACCGGTGAACATACAAACAAAAACCCATGTCACGGATTGACCACTTGCTTCGATCGGCCAAAGACTTGGCCACGCTAAACCAAGTTGGCTATGCCAAGGCCATAACTTAATCAATGCGCCCATGACAATACCTATCAAACCAGCCAGCGTAGTATCATGTGCTCGCAGTAACAAGGCATGAATACATTTTGGAAACACCAAAAAACCCAAAGCCGCACCTAAGCCAAAATAACCCAGAGCAATCAAGTCGAGCGTTCTCAGTGCGTCAATAAACAAGCTATAAAAGCCAAATAACAATAGTAAGAAGCTTCCAGAAATGCCCGGCAATAACATGGCCGAAATCGCGATAAAACCCGCCGGAATTAAGGCCCATATCGGCCAATGAAGATCCATCGGCAACAGCACCGACACACTGACACCAATAACCGCTCCAATAATAAGGCTCATCCACGTCACCCAGCGCCATTGGCTCACCTGAGCAAGCAGCCAAGGCAAGGACGCTAAAACCAATCCAAAGAAAAACGCAAATAAGGCCGATGTCTGATACGCTAGTGCCCATGCGATCAAGTGCGAAAAAACTAAAAAGCTACTGCCAATACCAACAAATAAGCAGACCAAGAAATTGGCATCGGTTTTTTTCCAAGCTTGAGCAATTTTTGCCTGAGTCAGTAGCGCAAAAAATTGTGCATCAACTTCGCTTAATGCCGAGATAAACCGGCGGTAAACACCTAAGATCAGCGCTAAGGTCCCACCTGAAACGCCTGGGACTAAATCCGCTAAGCCCATCAAAAAACCGCGAAAAATGATGCTAATTGCGCTCATGTTGTTCCTCGAAGCATCGGCACAAACTCGGCCTCACCAACGACATGACGCTCAATGCCATGACTCTTTTTTTGATAACACACTAATTGCTGGACTTGTTTTTGTTTGCCCTCAGGTGCAAGGAGTATGCCTTCTGGCGCGAGCTGATCAAGTA
>JAXHSS010000239.1:0-1572 GCA_034190675.1 Pseudomonadota bacterium | reverse complement strand
ACCCTCTTTTCGGCCAATAAAGCCCAGCTGTTCGGTCGTAGTTGCCTTCAGGTTAACCGCGCTAAGATCAAGCTCAAGCAGCGTTGCTATGGTTTGCTTCATCGCCAGCTTATGCGGATTGATCTTCGGTACTTGAGCAATAATGGTGATATCAACATTGATGAGCACATAACCCAGATCCTTAATAGATCGGACAACCTGGGTCAGTAATTGCTTACTATCAACTCCTTTATAGGCATCATCCGTATCAGGAAAATGCTCGCCAATATCGCCTAAGCCAGCGGCTCCTAGAAGCGCATCAGACAATGCATGAAGCACAACATCGCCATCTGAATGCGCAATTAAGCCCTGTGAATAAGGCAGCCACTGCCCGCCAAGGGTGACCCCATCGCCTGGTCCAAATTTATGTACATCGTAGCCGTGACCTATTCGGAACATGGGTCATCTACTTCATGTCCGATCAATGCATTGGCTAATACCAAATCCATTGGTCGTGTTATTTTTATATTGCTATCAAAGCCCTCAATCAACTGATACTGCAGGCCTAATTGCTCGATGGCCGAGGCTTCATCCGTCATATCTTCGGCTTGATTTAAGGCCTTCATTAAGACCCGATAGCGAAACTGCTGAGGGGTTTGCGCGCGCCAGTAGAGACTACGATCACGGGTCACCACCGTACCTTGCTCAATCTTTTTTAAGGTATCTGACACCGGCAAAGCCAAGATAGCGCCATGCTCACATTCAGTTGCTTGAACGAAAAAATCGGTTAACTGCGTTGAGAGAATGCAGGCGCGAGCCGCATCGTGAACCATCACCCAATCATTATCGGCGGCCAATGTTTGTATCGAGATTAGCGCTTTTTGCACCGACGATTGTCGTGAGTTTCCGCCTTCAACGGCAATAACGGATTGACGCACCGCTTCAGGTAGCTTTTGGTAATACGGGTCTTGGGGGTGAAGCGCAACCACAACACCTTTAACCCAAGGCTGGCCAATAAAGCGCCTTAAGGTGCGCTCCAACACGGTATGTCCTTGAAGCATTAAATACTGTTTAGGCCTATCGGCTTGCATACGTTGACTAACGCCGGCAGCTGGGATAATCACCCATGCTTGCTGGTCTGTCCTAAGCTTGGAAAATTGAGCATCCTCTGCAAAGCCTGAATCAGTCATTATCTGGCCTTGCCGTTAGCTCATCGGAGCCAGTATCGGGAAGTAAATAGAAGGTTTCGTCTGATTTGATCATGCCAAGCTCTGAGCGAGCTAAGGATTCGATCGTTTCGTAGCCAGATTTAAGTTCACGGATTTCGATTTTGAGGCGCTCATTTTCAGCCTCAATTTCAGCCATCCGTGACTCAAGCGCGGGAATCTGTGTTTCCAGCGCTCGTTGGTCGGTAAAACCGTTTTTGCCAAACCAAAGCTGCACCTGCCACCACAGCCCCAATGCAAGCAAAAGGACTGTCGTTAATTGAATCAGGCGAAGGCTCATGGTTTATTTCAAAAAGGTAAATTCCGCCTTACCGCGGTAAATCGCAAGATCTAACGCTTCTTCAATACGAATAAGTCGGTTATATTT
>JAXHSS010000238.1:0-1597 GCA_034190675.1 Pseudomonadota bacterium | reverse complement strand
GCGGATCGGGCGTTCACAGTTCGGGCAACGAGAGGGCGGGGTTGATAAATCAAAGCGAGCTTGGTCTTCCTCGTCTTCAGAAAGGCCTAAAAAGGCTTTAGACTGACGCTTCCAGTCTCGTTCCATCATGATAGGTAAGCGGTGAATGACGACGTTGAAGAAGCTACCAAAAAGTAAGCCTAGCACGAAGGCTAGGCTGAGAATAACAGGTTCGGACAGCATTTAGCCAACCAAAGAGCCGATATCGAAGATAGGCAGATAAATCGCTAGAAGAATCACGGTGATAATGCCGCCGAGCAAGATCATCATGGCTGGCTCGATCAGGCTCAATAGACCTTCAACCGTATCATCCACTTCTTGCTCGTAGTAATCAGCGGCTTTATCTTCCATGTCATCAATGGCACCTGACTCTTCACCAATATTAGTCATTTGAATCATCAGCGGGGTAAACACGCCAGTTTGTTTCATGGCGAAGGCGAGCTCTTGCCCTGAGGCCACATCTTCTTTGATTTTCAAGATGGCATTCGTGTAAACGTAGTTATTAGCCGCTTTCGCGCAAGAGTCTAAACACTCAACCATCGGAACACCTGATGAAAACGAGGTGGATAAGGTTCGAGCGAAACGAGCCAAAATCGAGCGCTTAATGAGACTGCCAAAAAGCGGTAATTTCAGTAAAAAAACATCCATTTGCTGCTGAAAAGACTTACTTCTTTTTAGTAGTTGGAAAAAACCGATGACCGTCCCTACAATAACAAGCAGCATGATAATCCACCAATCTTGAAGCCACTCAGACATGGTAGTCACAACTTTTGTGATCGTTGGCAAATCTGCCCCTTGCTGTTCAAACATGTCAACAAACTGAGGCACCACTTTTAGCATTAAAAACAACGTAATTGAAAAAGCAAAGAGCAAAACAAAAACAGGGTAATAAGCTGCTTTTTTGATTTTAGACTTAATGCTAAGAATTTTTTCTTTATACTCAGCAATTCGACCGAGCATGCCTTCTAAGTTACCTGATAATTCGCCAGATTCGACTAAGCTTCGGTAAAGGTCATCAAATTGTTTCGGGTGTCGGCGCAATGCCTCGTGAAGTGATAATCCTGATTCAATATCTCGCTTAATTTGCAGAATTTGATTCTTAAATGCTGGGTTTTTTTGACCTTCTGCGGTGATCTCTAATGCCTGAGTAATTGGAATACCAGATTTCAGCATGGTGCCCAGCTGGCGTGTAAAAAAGGTGACGTCCTTATCTCTAACGCCTTTTACAAAGAGCGGGTTGGATTTTGGTTTGATCCTATCGGCGATAACGCCTTGTTTGCGCAGCTTAGCCTGGGCAAGCTGAATATTGCCTGCTTCGATATCGCCCTTTACGGAGGCGCCTTTACGGTTTGTCCCTGTGAAACTAAACGTTTTTAATGTGCTGCTGCTCATAATGTATTAAAGCTCAAAATTAGTGGCTAGAGGTAACGCGCTGAACTTCTTCTAAACTGGTGACACCATCGAGAACTTTCTTCAAGCCAGATTGGAAGAGATCAGGGTACCCTTGTCGGCGGAATGTCTCTGATAGCTCGATTGCATTCGCTCCATTTAGAATGAT
>JAXHSS010000237.1:0-1608 GCA_034190675.1 Pseudomonadota bacterium | reverse complement strand
CTGAGCAAATTTTTGATCCGAAGCCGCTTGTTCAAAGTCTTGGGTGAAAAACGCACCTTTGAGCTGCTTTATAAAAAGCGCCTGATTTCTCAAATCGGGATCACCAATATTGCTTTCGGAACAGCCAATAAATTTGTCATCACACGCTTTGCCATGCAGTTTATGCGCAGCATTCATCGTATCGGCATTCATGGTCCGGCTAAGGAGCCACGCATTGTTGACGGCCAACTGGTAGAATTTGAATACATCCCGATTCTGGTCATGTTTGACCATCGTTTATTTGATGGCTTTGATCTTCAGCAATTTGCCGAATGGCTCGAAAAAATCAGTGAAGACCTCGACGGCTATCTTGGCTAACGCCCACTAACCCTATACTTTAAAAGCCGATCCTAAGCCCTAAAAGCTTAAGGTCGGCTTTTTTTTCAGGGTCTATTTATTGTCCTGACGCACTTTCCAACGCGGTTGAATTGAACCCGACTTTGGCGCAGGCCAGCCCTCTCGCTGAGCCGTTCTATCACCATCGATCGCTTCTGTCTGGTCATGAAACAGTTGTACTCGCGTTTCATACGGCATATCAATTCCCGCTTCATCTAATGCCTGCTTGATCGCGCCTATCACCTTGGATTGAGCATTGACCACCTCCGCTCTTGGGCTTTTGGTCCACCAGCGAACACGCAATGTCACCCAACTCGCATCGAGCCCCCAAACCAATACCTCGGGCGATTTTGAGTGATCAATCTCGGCCACGTTTTTCAGCGCTTGAATCATCACATCGGTTGCCTCAGCGATATCATCGCCATAGCCAATGCCAATGCCAACATCGTACTGACTTCGAATGATAGGAAAAGCCGTCTTAACCAACACCGCATTGGTATAAATATCGCTATTTGGCACTACGGCACGCTCACCGCTATAAGTTTTAATTAGCGTAGCGCGGGTCTCAATCTGCTCGACAGTCCCTTCAGCCGTTAATGATGATCTGGTCACCTATCTCAAAGGGCTGGCGAATCAGTAAAAGCAGGCCTGCTAGCCAGTTTTGAAGAATATCTTTAAATGCAAAACCAATGGCCACCGAGCTAACGCCCAAACCTGCGAATAAATTACCCGGACTGAGTGATGGAAACACAATCGTAGCGGCCAATAACCAACCTAAAATAATCACCGTAAAGCGAGCTAGCCCACCTAAATTTTCGCCTAGATTTTCACGGCTTTTTCGTTTGGCCGATGAGACAATCAAATGACGAATCAAAGCCGCAATCAAATAGGCTATCGCCAAGACAATAATCGCGGCGACTAAATTCGGTAAAAGCTTCACAATGGCGTCCAGCCAATTATCCAATCTCTTTAGCATCAAAACTGGGTTTAAGTCGATCTGACCTGTCACATCCTCATTCATAAACATTCCATTAGGGTTACACAATAGCTTCACATTAATTGGCAAATAATGAATAAGGCGTGATTATTACACAGGCATGTCTACAAAAATCTAGGGGCTATACCATCTAAGCACTATGCTAAGATGAAATTATGTATGAAAGACGTAGCCGTTTAAGCCCAAGACAGCAAGGGAAACTAATCGAGCATTTTGTTGCAGGAACAACAGCGCGA
>JAXHSS010000236.1:0-1615 GCA_034190675.1 Pseudomonadota bacterium | reverse complement strand
GAGTTTGTTCAGCAATAAATAAAGCGGCACCCGCATTTAAGGAAATGATCAAGCGAGCCGCTTGGACTTCTTTTGACTCATTGCCTTTTTGTAATGCTTTTTCAATCAAATGAAAGCTTTGTTCAGGTGTATCCACACGAAGTAAATCCAGATCAGCAAAATCTCGGCCAACGGTTTCAGGCGAGATAATAAACTGAGATTTTTCACCATCAAAAATCTGAGTAACAGTGGTTGGTGCAGAACAGCTGATTTCATCAAGGCCATCATCAGAATGAACACACCATAAGCGGCGGACGCCATTTTTGGACATCACATTGGCCATCAGTTCACTGAAAGCTCGTGTGTAAGCGCCCACTAACCGGTATTCAGTATTGACCGGGTTGGTCATCGGGCCAAGCAAGTTAAAAAATGACTTTAAGCCCAAAGCCGTTCGAACAGGTGCAGCAAAACGCATTGCGCTATGATGGTTTCGAGCAAATAAAAACCCTATCCCAAGCTCGTTAATACAGAGGGCAACTTGTGCAGGGCGAATGCCAAGTTCAACGCCCATCTGCTCAAGCACATTGGCGCTGCCTGAGCTACTAGAAACAGAATAATTACCATGTTTGGCAACCTTAACACCCGCTGCCGCTACGACGAAGCTACTTGCCGTTGAGACATTAAACAGCTTGGCACCATCACCGCCTGTACCAACAATATCGATGACCCCTTTAGAGCTAACATCTACTGGAGTTGCTAAGCGTTGCATAACCTCCGCTGCAGCAGCGAGCTCATCAACGGTTTCGCCCTTCATACTTAAACCCACCATTAAGGCGGCTATTTGGCTCTCACTGGCCTCACCTGACATTAATTGCTGCATAACGCCTTGCATTTCATAGAAGGACAAGTCTTGATGATCAACGATTTTGTCGAGCGCTTGATTAAACACGACGGGTTTCTGGCTCATGATGGCTCTCCAGAGGTTCCTTTTTGGTTAGGTTGGTCAACGCCACCCAAAAAGTTATTTAGCAAATCAAAACCATGAGCCGATAAAATCGACTCTGGATGGAACTGAACGCCTTCGATCGGTAGTGATTTGTGTCGAATTCCCATGATCTCGTCAAATTCACCTGTCGGCGTTTCTGTCCACGCGGTGATCTCTAAACATTCAGGCAAGCTTTCTTTTTCAACTACCAACGAGTGATAACGTGTGGCCTCAAACGGGTTATCTAAGCCTGAAAACACACCAACATTATGATGATGAACCAGCGAGACTTTGCCATGCATTACCTGTTTTGCGCGGATAACTTGACCACCAAAAACATGACCAATGGTTTGATGGCCCAAGCAAACACCCAAGATCGGCAGTTTTCCAGCGAAGTGTTTTACAACTTCAATCGATAAACCAGCTTCTGCTGGTGAACAAGGCCCAGGAGAGATCACGATCTTTTCTGGTGCAAGCGCCTCAATTTCTTCAATCGATGTTTCATCGTTACGTAATACCGTGACCTCTTCACCCAGCATGCCAAGGTATTGGACAATGTTGTAGGTGAATGAATCATAATTATCGAGCATTAAAATCATGCGTCACGCTCCAAAAGATCAAGCCCTCGTTCAGCGAGTTCAGCGGCACGTA
>JAXHSS010000235.1:0-1635 GCA_034190675.1 Pseudomonadota bacterium | reverse complement strand
CTAACTGTTGCAAGCCGCTTAGCAGCTCCTCATTGAAAGTGGCAAATTTGCCATTACTGACTTTTCGAGACGTTTGCATTGTCCATTTGAGAACATCTTCTGGCAGCGTTACTTTCTTGTGGATTTTATTTGGCATGAGTAGCTCCTGTTTTTTTATAAAGCGAGTCGTCAAATTTGAGGACTCCGTTAGTTTGGCGCTCCAATTGCAGGGCGCGAGCCATTGGAATAATGTCACTCCATTGACTGACGGCAGATTGACCGATGCCAACAGCCTGAGCTGTGTTCGACACACCGTTAAAATGTTGAATCACGTCTTTTTTTCGCATCTTAGCGCCAATAGAATTAGATTTCTAATATTATTAAATATTAACTATCTAATGTCAACAGGCAATATAATTAGCTTACGAATTAAAGTTGAATGCCATGCAGACGATTAGTGATAGAATCCGCGAATTACGAAAAGAACGAGGCTTGACTCAAAAAGCACTTGCTCAAAAAGTGGGTGTAAGCCAAGGGTCGGTCGCCCATTGGGAGCGCGACGCAAACAAGCTCAATGCGGCCAACATGCAAGCACTGGCTCAAGCACTTAAAACTTCATCGCAATACATACTTTCTGGCAAGCCTGACCAAGAGCCGCTAGGTAGTCCAGTGGATGAGTGGGACGACAACACCCCTTTAAGTGAAGATGATTATGAAGTGCCGTATCTACTTGATCTTGAGGCCGCTGCTGGTGTAGGCAAGTTGGTCGATTATGCGAATAACACGGCTAGGATTAGACTGTCTAAATCAACGCTTAAAAAATGCGGAGTGGAGCGAGAAAGCGCGGTCTGCTTGCGCGTGAAAGGCGATTCTATGGAGCCTGTCTTGCCAGACGGAACAACTATTGGGGTTGATACAGGGAACGCTACTATCGTAGATGGCAAGCTTTATCTCGTGCAACATGGCAACTTGTTACGCGCAAAAGCGCTTTACAAAATGCCTAATCAAGGGGTGCGGTTGCGCAGCTACAATGCTGTAGAATATCCAGACGAAATACTCACTGCCCAAGACATTGAGCACGAAGGCTTTGTAGTCAAGGGCAGGATTTTCTGGTATTCGGTTTTGTTGTGATTATTGATACGCGCTTGTGTCGGTTGAATGCAAGCTTCTAGCCTCGCCTCTTGAGAACGCTTCAAACAACTTTTTCAACTCAACCGCATTGTCATAGTCGAAATACGCATTCGTGTGACAGCCGATCAAGTCGCATGTAGAAAGCAATAAATAGTGATTCGTTTTATTGCCGCTAAAGAAACTGAACGTAACTTCATAATCAAAAAAACCTGCTTTCATGGAAGCAATATCCTTGTCTAGTTGATCGCCTCGCTGAACGGCCTGATCATACCACTGCATGAACTTTTCAATCGCTGCAATGGCCTGTGGCGCTGATTCCCGCTTAAAGCTAAACGTGTTGCGTGGATCGCTTTGGCTGCCGCTCCAAGGCAATACATAAATATCCAGCACATCACCAGAGATCTTGATAGTCGTCAAGCGCTCGCTTACCGATGTTCCCACCGAATTATATAACCCGCCTTGCGCCGGGCTGATGTATGAGCCTTGCCCTGATGTCGTTGCACACCCCGTCAAAGATAGGCCGAC
>JAXHSS010000234.1:0-1642 GCA_034190675.1 Pseudomonadota bacterium | reverse complement strand
AAAAGGTTACGTCCTTATCTTTAACACCTTTTACAAAGAGCGGACTGGATTTGGGTTTGATTTTATCTGCAATAACACCTTGTTTGCGCAGCTTGGCTTGTGCAAGCTGAATATTACCTGCTTCGATATCACCCTTGACGGCAGTGCCTTTACGGTTTGTCCCTGTGAAACTAAACGTTTTTAATGTGCTGCTGCTCATAATGTATTAAAGCTCAAAATTAGTGGCTAGAGGTAACGCGTTGAACTTCTTCTAAACTGGTGACACCATCGAGAACTTTCTTCAAGCCAGATTGGAAGAGATCAGGATACCCTTGTCGGCGGAATGTCTCCGATAGCTCGATGGCATTCGCTCCATTTAGAATGATTTTACTGATTTCCTCATTTACAGCAACCACTTCATAAATACCACAACGGCCTTTATACCCTTTGTTACATGAGGGGCAGCCTTTTGGCTCATAAACAGTTACCGTATCAGCCAGTCCTTCCACGGCATAGCCCATTTCGGCAATGGCCTCTTTGCTAAGGGTGATTGGCTCTTTACATGCCTCGCAAAGGCGGCGAGTGAGTCGTTGAGCAATAATCAAATTCACCGACGTGGCAATATTATAAAGCGGCACGCCCATGTTGTTCAGACGGGTTAGCGTTTCTGAGGCTGAGTTGGTGTGTAGGGTTGATAAAACTAAGTGGCCTGTTTGAGAGGCTTTAACGGCAATTTCTGCTGTGTCTAAGTCACGAATCTCACCGACGAGAATAATATCAGGATCCTGACGAAGGAAAGAGCGCAAAACGCGAGGAAAATCTAAGCCCTGCTTCAAATTAATATTTACTTGGTTAATACCAGGCAAGTTGATTTCAACAGGGTCTTCTGCCGTTGAAATATTACGCGAGGTGTCATTCAGGATATTGATCCCTGTGTATAAAGATACGGTTTTACCAGAGCCTGTCGGGCCAGTAATCAAAATCATGCCTTGAGGTTTGCGCAAGGCATTTAAATACAGTTGTTTTTGTGCTTCCTCATAGCCTAGGGCGTCAATACCCATCTTGGCGCTCTCTGGGTCAAGAATACGCATCACCACTTTTTCACCCCACATGGTAGGGCAGGTGCTGACACGAAAGTCAATAGCGCGAGATTTTGAAATGCGCAGCTTGATTCGGCCATCTTGAGGAACGCGTCGTTCAGCGGTATCAAGGTTCGCCATCACCTTAATCCGAGCGACAATACGCCCTGACATGCTGATCGGTGGTTGGGTGATTTCTTCTAGCACACCATCGGTGCGATAACGAATACGGAAAAACTTTTCATAGGGCTCGAAATGCAAATCAGAGGAGCCGCGTTTAATGGCATCAACCAAAAGTTTATTCACATAGCGCACCACGGGGGCGCTGTCTGCGGCATTCAGGTCGACTTCTTGATCACCGCTTTCGGCATCTTCGACGTCGAGGTCAAACTCATTACCAAGGTTTAGGTTAACGTCTTCAATTTCATTTAATTCAGCCGCAGACTTGGCAATATTCGCACTGAGTTTTTCGCTCGGCGTAATAATAAATTCGGGCTTGTATTTGGTGGCAAAAAGAATGTCGTTGGCCACGTGATGATCAGTCGGGTTGATCGAGGCAATATAAATGACGCCGCCACGAGTCG
>JAXHSS010000233.1:0-1651 GCA_034190675.1 Pseudomonadota bacterium | reverse complement strand
CGCACGGCTGAGGTCACGTTGGGCGGAGTCTGTGTCGATGAGGTGTCGAGTAAAAGCTTTGAAAGCCAGCGACAGCCTGGGCTTTATTTTGTCGGCGAAGTGTTGGATGTTACAGGCTGGCTGGGCGGGTTTAATTTCCAATGGGCTTGGGCATCGGGCTATTGTGCAGGGCAAAGCGTTTAGCCAGTTGATGTACCTAACTGCAGCAGAGTTTGGCTCGACCCCGGCCTTGTAGTAACCTTGCTAGCTTGTCGTGACATAAGCAATGAAGCCAAGAGGAGCTGAAAGTGGATAATACTGAGACCGAACAACGCATTCAAACGCTTGAAGAGCGAGTGGCCTTTCAAGATGCCAGCATTGAGCAGCTAGATCAGCATGTGCAAAAGCTCAATAATATTGTGCAAACGCTAGAAGCATACTGCAAAAAGTTGGAAGTTACGATCAGCCAAATCAGTGATCAGGCGAGCCGCGCCGACGGCGGATCCATTGAAATCCCTCCGCATTATTAACGGATTAAGGTCAATTACCTTATATTGATTGAGTGTTCTTTAAAGAGAGCTGTGTCGGTTGTTTTTAAAAAAACATTTTAGCAATTTGGCAATATCAATAGACCTGCAGCTTTTTTTGTTTTGTGCGCGATCAAAGCCCTCATTATTTGCATGATATCAGTGAAGCTCGTGAGCAGGTTTGACTTAAAGCGCGGTGGTTTTTCAGGTAAAATGCTGGCCTAATTTGAATCCTGAGGCCGATATGACCGTTATCAAGCAAGACGATTTTATTCATAGCGTTGCAAATGCGCTGCAATTTATTTCTTATTACCATCCTAAAGATTTTATTGACGCGGTTTATGCGGCTTATCAAAAGGAAGAGAGCCCTGCAGCTAAAGGCGCTATGGCGCAAATCTTGACGAACTCGCGTATGTGCGCGATGGGTAAGCGCCCAATTTGCCAAGATACAGGCATTGTGACGGTGTTTCTTGAGATCGGTATGGATGTGCAGTGGGATGTGCAGATGAGTATCGAGGATATGGTGAATGAGGGTGTTCGTCGTGCTTATAAAAACGCGGATAACCCACTTCGTGCATCGATTTTAAAAGACCCAGCTGGCACAAGAACCAACACCAAAGACAATACGCCTGCGGTGATCAATATGAAGGTGGTACCTGGTAATACGGTAGATGTGCGTGTTGCTGCCAAGGGTGGCGGTTCTGAGGCGAAATCAAAGTTTGCTATGTTGAACCCGTCAGATGATATTGTTGAATGGGTACTGAAAATGGTGCCAACAATGGGTGCAGGCTGGTGTCCACCAGGGATTTTAGGCATTGGTATTGGCGGTACCGCTGAAAAAGCCATGACACTGGCAAAAGAAGCCTGCATGGAGTCGATTTCGATTCAAGAACTGATCGAGCGTGGGCCACAAAACAAGCTTGAAGAATTGCGTCTAGAAATCTATGAAAAAGTGAATGCTCTGGGGATTGGCGCGCAAGGTTTAGGTGGCTTGACGACCGTTTTGGACGTACAGATCATGGATTATCCTTGTCATGCAGCGAATAAGCCTGTGGCAATTATTCCAAATTGCGCAGCGACTCGTCATACGCATTTTGTTTTGGATGGTAGCGGCGCCGCTGAGTTTGCCACACCGGACTTAGCCG
>JAXHSS010000232.1:0-1653 GCA_034190675.1 Pseudomonadota bacterium | reverse complement strand
GTGATTGTTGAAGTGTATTTTTCCAAGCCATATTCGTTACTCTTTCATTTTCGTGATTTGTATTTTAGTTGCTTAGCTTCAATTAAATCTAAAAATCAACTTCTTCTCGTGCAAAGCACTCGTGATAATTAAAAAAGACCATATTTTATTTGATAATTTACTCTCGATGGCTTTAACAGCCCATGCAGCAGGCCTCCCAGTTAAAACAGTGGTCGAGACCGAATGTTCAGGTGTTTTCGCAGAACTTAGATCTTTACGTATTTTGGACTAAAACAAAACACTTTCTTCGCTAATTAGATTCTAAGGGAAATAAATATGCTTCGCGTTTTTATCAGAGCTTTACTTGGTCTTTCACTGACATTGTTTTTTTCGCCATCGATAGCACAAACCGAGATTTATGGTTCTGGTATTCAATATGAAGCATTTGCCCTTCCTGACATTGATGAAGACGGAATTAATGAAGTCTTTCTGAAGCCTTATGGAGTGGCAATTGTCGGTGCAGCCTCCATAAGCACGCCCATCAAATACCCAAAAGACCCAATGGCTGACGGTTTGGTTATCAGCTCCCATGATGATATTTACTCATGTTCAACGACGTTAAATGGCATTTCATTATCTTCTTTTTGTGAGCAAGAGTACTCAGCAGACCTAGCATTGAACGTGCATGAAGGAGCCATATATAACAATGGATCTGAGCAAACACTGATCGTGCTCAATAATTCTACGGGTTTTATATTGGACGGCTCCGACCCTTCACTGTTAAGTAGTGCATTATTCAAAGGGCAAAATTTATCCGCGGTGATTGTTTCAGACTTCAATAATGACGGATTAGTAGACATCGTCATGAATGATGGTAATGCCAAAAAAGTCTTAACTTATCGTAATGATGATTGGGAGCAGTATGTCACCACAAGAAGAAGTAATATTAATTACGTCATAGGAGGTGTAGCTGGAAGCTTCTCAGCTAATGGCGGCGCAGCAAAATACAGTATTCCTATTGCTTTGCCAGAGGGCTCTGGTGGTTACATGCCTGGTGTTTCCGTTAATTACTCGAGTAACGGCGGGCTTGGCATTATGGGTGTTGGCTGGAGTGTGTTTGCAGATGACTCAGCGATTACCCGATGCGGAACCGATTTACTTCGTGACGGATTTATCGATGGTGTAGATTTAGATAGTTATGACCGTTTATGTTTTAACGGTGTTCGCATGGTCAAAGCGAGCGGAACATACGGAGAAGATGGCGCTGTATACCGTCTTGAAAACAATTCAATGGTTAGGCTAACTCAATACCGTAATATCGATGAGGCCAACTCGGCTTTTTACGTTGAATACAAGGATGGCTCTGTTGCTTTAATGGGGGGCACATCTACCAATCAAACGGTCATTGATCCAAGCGACGCAAATAAGCGTATTCCAATCGCATGGCCTATTCAATACAAAAAGGAGTCGAAAGCCACAGGTGAAGATAGCGGAAACAAGATTCGCTACCACTATTCTGATGATAACAACCGTCTCTTAAATCGTGTGGTTTACGGGGGGGGGAAAGTTGAATTCATTTACTCAAATAGCATCGAGCGACCAAGAGAAAGAAAAGCAAATAACTTAGGAACAGAGTTTCCTGCTCGTCCATTGTTGGTTCAAATAAGAGTATTC
>JAXHSS010000231.1:0-1656 GCA_034190675.1 Pseudomonadota bacterium | reverse complement strand
ACTAACCAGCCTGTAGCGAGTGTTAAAACACAAAGCAGTAGCACTATCCTTAGCGCATGAAGAATCATCATAGGTTGTTACGCATTAACTGTCGGAGAAAAGCGGTAGCCCAAGCCTCGCACCGTTTGGACAAATCGATCATAGCCATATTTTTCTAGCGCTTTGCGAAGGCGGCGAATATGAACATCAATGGTCCGATCTTCGATATAAACATTACCACCCCAAACATGGTCTAAAAGCTGAGAGCGCGAATAAGCTCGGTCAGGATGCTTCATGAAAAACTCCAGCAAACGAAACTCGGTTGGGCCGATCGTCACTGGCGCATTATCAGCAAATACTTGCTGCGCCTGAGCATCTAGCGCCAAGCCCTCAAACTCTAAAAACTGCTTAATACGTTGTTCAGAACGACGCAATACCGCACGGATTCGAGCAATAAGCTCGCGCGTTGAAAACGGCTTGGTCACATAATCGTCAGCGCCAACATCCAGACCCTGCACTCTGGAGTCTTCCTCACCTCTTGCAGTAAGCATGATGATCGGCAGCTCTGCCGTAATCTCTTCTTTTTTTAAACGACGCGCCAGCTCAACACCGCTGACATTCGGCATCATCCAGTCAAGCAGGACAATATTGGGGCGATGGTCAATAATCAGCTTGTACGCATCTTTCGCGTTAGAGGCGGTAATGCAGTCAAAATCTGCCAGCTCGAGCGCTGTTTGCAGCATTTCGCGAATCGCTGCTTCGTCATCTACGATTAATACTTGCTTTTTCATTACGCACCTCTAAGATTATAGGCAATTAGTGTATGACAAATATATTACAATTTTATGACAGTGAAATCCATAAGCCCGCCACCCAGATCAAACCGACCCATAGGTTACTTAAAAAGGCTTGAAAGCACTGAGCCGGATCGCGATTTAACGTCAGCTTTTGTTGATAAATAAAAAGCGCGGCCGTTAGCAGTAGCGCACCAAACCAAGCCACTGCAAACGGCAAGGTTATAAAGCAAGGAATCAGCGCCAGCATCAATAAGGTCAACACCTGCAAAATACCGATAATCAAACGATCCCAGTGACCAAAGGCAATGGCCGTCGATTTGACACCGATTTTCAAATCATCCTCGCGATCCGTCATAGCGTACTGAGTGTCATAGGCCACAACCCAAAGCAAATTAGCCAGATAAAGCCAAGCTGCAAGCTCTGTCACCTCGCCAGCCTCAGCGGCAAAAGCCATGATGATCGACATGCTAAACGCAGCACCCAAAACCACTTGCGGAAAATGGGTGTAACGCTTCATTAGTGGATAAATCATTGCTAGCAGCAACGCAGGCACCGACCAAGCTAGAGTATAAAGTGAGGTCTGTAGCACCAAGATTAATGCCAGTAGCAATAAGGCAAACAACAAAATAAACGCTTCGCTCACCGTCACCCTGCCCGATGTAATTGGCCGCTCTTTGGTGCGCTCAACATGCTTGTCAAAGTTGCGGTCCGCAAGGTCGTTCACCACGCACCCTGCCGAGCGCATGATAAACACCCCCAAGGTGAAAACAATGAGGTGTTTGATGCTGGGCATTCCCTCAGCTGCTAGCCAAAGCGCTAGCCAAGTGGGCGCTAATAGCAAAAAACTACCGATCGGCTTTTCCATGCGCATTAAGCGCAT
>JAXHSS010000230.1:0-1678 GCA_034190675.1 Pseudomonadota bacterium | reverse complement strand
TGGCCTTGTTTGACTTGGGTTTCTGGACGCCTAAAAATGGGTTAGCATCGATCAAGAATAATTCTTTTTGAGCATAGGTGAGAACATGAGAAAAGAAACCCATTTCGCGTAGAACCGTGCCGCTACTGACTGATTCTAATCGCTCATTTCGCCAACTTGTTATATCCTGTGGCTTTATCTCGTCAATGAACATGTTCGCCAGATAAGGGAAATCACGCACTAAGACTCGCGTGTATATCGCTTCGTTTTTATTAGATGACTTGCTAGCGCTGACTTTTTGCAGATATAGATCAAGCAACTCTCGAAACAGGATTGTATTGCCTTTCTCTTTGTTCACTTTATCATTAAGCAACAATGCAGCGGCTTTTCTCGTGCATTCTTTTTCGGAGCTTGCGGATACGGATTTCCGCTTACCGCCTACGGTGATTTGTACGCGATAAGAGTTGCCTCGCTTGGTTGGCTTTGGGATTTTCATGGTGCAAAAATGGTGCAATATTTTGTTTATATTGGGCATTTTATGCGTAAAACGCGCACCATGAACAGAAAAAAATGAGAGATAATCAGGCAAGAAAAACAGCTGTAAGCCGCTAAGCCTTTGATGTCGAGGGTTTCGGGGATGGTGGAGCCTAGCGGGATCGAACCGCTGACCTCAACACTGCCAGTGTGCTAGAACTTGTTATATTTCAATGTGTTAGGCAATTATGGTGCAAACTATGGTGCAATTAACCAGCTTGAGCAATCCAGCTGTCAAGTATTCCTTGACACCTCAACTCGTGGCGCTTGCGGAATTGGGAAAAAATATTGACACATCAGAAGGCCATAGTCGCTTCCGCTTTTAACCCATTCTGCACTATTGGCGCATTCTGCTAAATTCGGTTCGGTTGGTTCTGTTGGCTCAGGGATTGAGCTACACCCAGTCAGTAAGAGTGCGAGTGTTGCAAACAATACAATAATTAGTCGTCCCATATTTCATACTCCGCTTGTTGAGGCTTGATGGTTTTTGTATCGACCTTCTTGATTTTATCAACGGTTCGCATTGCGCCCATGCCGAGCATACCTGTGACGATAGTCCATAGCGCCCCTGTATTTATCTCTGGCGGCTCTTGCATGCCAACCCAGCCTTGGGCTAGGCAGAGCGTCCACACCCATGAGATCAATGGGTAAATAAGGAATTGATAGCCAATTGCTAGTGCGCACACCCAGCCAATTGCAGGTCGCCAACCTGCGACAAAAATGCTTTTGTGTTGAGCTTCAGCTTTATTAATCTCGGTTTGGGTTTTAATGACCTCAAGCTCAAAATCTAGTTGCTGTTGTCTTGCTTTGTATTCTTCTTGCAGTCGCTCTTCATCCGTTGTAATCAAGCTGTCTACTAGATCTGCGCCTGTCTTAAAAATCCCGCCCAAGTCCACTTCAATCATGATACTGCCTCGATAGTTCGGTTAATCCAGCCCCTGAGAAACTTAACTTGTGAGGGGTTTCTTCTAACAATTTCAGAATAGCGACGGATTTTAGATAGCGCGTAATAGAGCTTGAATTTCTCGGGATCGGCTTTATTTAGTAAAGCAATCGATTGACGACCAATAAAACCATCAACGGTAGCGCCAACCGTATTTTGCGCAAGTTTTGATGCGGTCTTAACTCCTGCGTTAACCGCAAAGTCAAAAATGGTTTCCGCAAC
>JAXHSS010000023.1:7717-15506 GCA_034190675.1 Pseudomonadota bacterium | reverse complement strand
CTTTGCTTACTCATGGTTTTATAGGCTTAAGGCAAAACCCAAACCGTAGCGTGTAACGTGACGGTTGTAGTCAATCAATGACTCACCATAACCTGAGAACACATGAGCCATGATATTGAATCGTTTAAGTAAGCGCTGAGAAATCTGCAGCTGAAAAGCACCCTTGCCTTCACGAAGGTTTGCCCTTGCCAGCGTATTGATCAAGACACCCGTTTCAGGGAAGGTATGCTGATAATTCAATGCACCAAAACCGTAGTAGTCTAAAATATCGGGGTTGTCGTCACCTTTCGGGTCATCTGGGCTTTTCTTGTTTCCCTCGGGGACGCGGTTCCACAATTGCAATGCAATGAAGTGGCGGTCATTTTTCCAATAAGGTCGGATATAATAACGGTTCCAGCTGCGAGACTCAGGGATAGGCTGGCCATTCGATTCATGCATAAAACCAATATCCAGCCCGAACGGCATTGTGAACTGAGTAAAACCCAAGTTATTGTCGCCCTGAATAAAACGATAAAAAAATTCAGGACGATAGTTGGTTTCGCGAAATGGACGAGAAGCATCTCTGTCCCACATTTGCCAAAAAGATAACTGCGTATACGCTAGATGCAGCTGCGTTGAAGGAAAGCGGTACTTACCACTGACCTGAAACATCGATTCATTAAATGCGTAATCGCTAGTCCAGGTAGTAATGAGAAAATTTGGCTCATACAGCGTTAAAACATGGGCATCATTGTCTGTGACAGCAGGATCTGCTGCAACGGCTGGCTGCTCAATGGTTTCTGCTAAGACCACCAAAGGCAAAAACAAAACGAAGGCGAGCAACCAGCGCAAAGACATCATTGGATCATTCCCACTCAATCGTCGCTGGCGGCTTACTTGATACATCGTAAGCCACACGTGAAATGTGCTCGATCTCATTAATAATACGATTTGAGACTTTCTCCAGCAGCTCATAAGGGAGGTGAGCCCAGCGTGCTGTCATAAAATCAATGGTTTCTACCGCACGCAAAGAGACAACCCACTCATAACGACGCTGGTCGCCCACCACACCAACGGATTTCACCGGCAGGAAGACCACGAACGCCTGAGAGGTTTTATGGTACCAGTCAAAGTTATGCAGCTCTTCGATGAAGATGGCATCAGCTTCACGCAGTACGTCCGCGTATTCTTTCTTCACTTCACCAAGGATACGTACGCCCAGCCCCGGCCCTGGGAATGGATGACGGTAAACCATGTCGTAAGGCAGGCCCAGTTCCAGACCGATCTTCCGTACTTCGTCTTTGAACAGCTCACGCAGTGGTTCCACCAGATCCATTTTCATGTCTTCTGGCAGGCCGCCCACATTATGGTGCGACTTGATCACGTGTGCCTTGCCTGTTTTCGCCGCCGCAGACTCAATCACATCTGGGTAGATGGTACCCTGCGCCAGGAAAGGAACGTCTTTCAGCTTACTGGCTTCTTCATCGAAGACTTCGATAAAGGTATTACCGATCACTTTACGCTTCTGCTCAGGATCAGACACGCCTTCCAGCTTGCCAAGGAAGAGGTCTTCCGCGTCGGCACGGATGACTTTAACGCCCATGTTCTTGGCGAACATGTCCATCACCATGTCGCCTTCGTTCTTGCGCAGCAGA
Source organism: Pseudomonadota bacterium (assembly GCA_034190675.1). Taxonomy (GTDB): domain Bacteria; phylum Pseudomonadota; class Gammaproteobacteria; order Pseudomonadales; family JAXHSS01; genus JAXHSS01. The sequence continues at coordinate 13,872 of JAXHSS010000023.1, read as the reverse complement.
CCGTTATCAACAAACACACAAGTCAGCTGATCACCGATAGCTTTGTGCAGCAGCGCCGCCACAACCGAAGAATCGACACCGCCCGAGAGACCCAGCAGAACTTTCTTGTCGCCAACCTGAGCGCGTACTTTTTCGATCTGATCTTCGATGATCTTGGCTGGCGTCCACAGGGCTTCACAGCCACAGATATCCATGACGAAGTGCTCCAGCAGGCGCTTGCCCTGCAGGGTGTGCGTCACTTCTGGGTGGAACTGTACGCCAAAGAAATTTTTCTCAGCATTGAACATGCCTGCAATCGGGCAGCTCGGCGTGGTTGCCATCAGCTCAAAGCCTTCAGGCATCGTTGCCACTTTATCGCCGTGGCTCATCCACACATCAAGAAGACTTTTACCGTCTTCGCTGACATGGTCCCGGATGTCTTTAAGCAGTGCGTTGTTCGTCTCAACCTGAATCTGGGCATAACCAAATTCACGGATGCTGGAGCCCTGCACACTGCCACCCAGCTGCTCTGCCATGGTCTGCATGCCGTAGCAGATACCGAGGACCGGCAAGCCCAGTTCAAACACCACCTGCGGTGCAGGCGGCGAACCGTCTTCTGTCACCGACTCAGGGCCACCTGCCAGAATAATACCGGACGGGTTGTATTCGCGGATTTCCGCTTCGTCCATGTCCCAGGCACGGATTTCAGAGAACACACCGATTTCACGTACACGACGTGCGATCAGCTGAGTGTACTGTGAACCGAAATCCAAAATGAGTAATTTTTGAGAATGAATATCTATCGACATGCCAAAACCTTTAACAAATGAAGGAAGTTAATCTTAAGAAAAAGCGCGAGGTTTAACGCTCGCGCTTCAGATTACTGAATTATGAAACAGGATAATTTGGAGCTTCTTTGGTGATGGTCACATCGTGGACGTGACTCTCTTTAACACCCGCTGAAGTAATTTTCACGAACTCCGTTTCTGAGCGCATCGAGTCAATATCAGCGCTACCTGTATAACCCATACTGGCTCGCAGGCCACCGATTAACTGATGAATAATCGCTGACATCGGGCCTTTGTATGGCACTCGGCCTTCGATACCCTCAGGGACAAGCTTTTCTTTGCCTGCGCTGGCATCTTGGAAGTAACGATCACTTGAGCCTTGCTTCTGAGCCATTGCGCCCAAAGAACCCATACCGCGGTAAGCTTTGAAATAACGGCCTTGATAAAGCTCAACTTCACCTGGTGCTTCTTCTGTTCCTGCTAGCAAACCACCAATCATTACCGCGCTTGCACCTGCGGCAATGGCTTTGGCAATATCGCCGGAGAAACGAATACCGCCATCGGCAATCAATGGGATTTCATTATTGAGCGCCTCAGCAACATCCGATACCGCTGAAATCTGTGGAACACCAATACCCGCCACGATTCGGGTGGTACAAATTGAGCCCGGCCCAATACCGACCTTAACAGCATCTGCGCCTGCACCAAGCAGGTCTTTCGCTGCTTGAGCGGTCGCGATATTACCGCCGATCACTTCAACCGAAGGATAGGTTTTCTTAATGCGAGCAACGCTGTCAATAACGCCTTTTGAGTGGCCGTGCGCGGTGTCGACAACGATCACATCAACACCTGCCTCAACCAAAGCAACAACTCGCTCATCCGTATCTGCACCTGTACCAACGGCAGCGCCAACGCGCAGGTGGCCTTGGTCGTCTTTACACGCATTTGGATAACGCGCCGCTTTTTCAATATCTTTGACCGTGACTAAGCCCGTTAATTTTCCAGCATCATCAACCACAAGTACTTTTTCAATACGGTGCTTATGCAATAATTCTTGGATATCAGCCTGTGAGGTATTTTCTTTCACCGTGACCAGCTGCTTTCTTGGCGTCATGATGGCTTCAACAGCTTCATCAAAGTTAGTGCTAAAACGCATATCGCGACTGGTCACGATGCCGCATAAGGTATCACCATCAACCACAGGAACACCTGAAATACGGTGCTTTTCTGTTAATGCCAATAGCTTGCCCACCGTGGCAGACGGGTGAATAACGATCGGGTCACGGACAACGCCGCTTTCAAATTTCTTAACAATACGAACTTCGCGTGCTTGCTCTTTAACCGACATGTTTTTATGCAAGATGCCGATACCGCCTTCTTGGGCGATCGAGATAGCCAAGCCTGATTCAGTCACGGTATCCATGGCTGAAGAAACCAGTGGCACATTCAACGTGATATTACGAGTCAGACGTGTTTTTAAGGACACTTGGTGTGGAAGCACCTCGGAATAGCGAGGCAATAAAAGAACATCATCAAAAGTTAGAGCTTCTTTTGCAATACGTAGCATAGTGCGTTCTCTCAATTTCAATGCGGCATTATAGAATAACGCCCACACAGCGTAAACCTTTGGTTTATTTAAGACGAATGTAAGCGCCCGGATGGCTTTCTATCACTTGTCCTGACAAAACCCATTGCTGAATTCGCTGCATCACCAATGCAGAATGAGTAATTCCGCTTTCTACCATTAGGGCATCTAAGGTTTTGCCCTGATCAAACGACAAGGCTGATAATAACTGACGCTCATCAGCTGGCAGCTCTGGTTCGCCCTCAACTGGGCTTGTAGCCACTTCGCTGCTTTGCGAGCCCGCTTGCTGATTGGCCACCTCAAAATCAATCTGAAATTTCATCCCTATGGGCGTTAAAATATCCTGCAATTCATCGACCAGCACCGCGCCTTGCTTAATTAACTGATGGCAACCTTGCTTATTGGGATCATTCACAGAGCCTGGGATGGCAAAAACATCACGGTTTTGCTCTAATGCATATTTTGCCGTAATCAAAGAGCCGCTTTTAATAGCCGCCTCTACCACCAAAACACTTTCGCATAAGCCGCTAATAATACGATTTCTTTGAGGAAAATGTGCTGGCTTTGGCGGTGTTCCTAGTGAAAACTCACTGATAACAGCACCTTCTGATTCGACAATTTGATCCGCCAAACGCGAGTTGGCTTTCGGATAAATATGATCAACCGCCGACCCCAGTACCGCAATCGTTTTGCCATTGGCCATTAAACACCCTTTATGCGAGGCACTGTCAATGCCGTAAGCCAGCCCACTGGTGATGGTTATTTGATGAGCAGCCAGACCTTGCGATAAATCAAAGGCATGACGCAGTGACATTTCATTGGCATTTCGACTACCCACCACAGCAATTTGCAATGTGTTTAATACATCTGGATCACCTCGACCAAAAAGCACAGGGGGCTGAGCAATCTGTCTGAGACGCTCGGGATAGCTTGCATCATCAGGGAATCGAATAAAGTGCCGTGGGCTTTGGTTGAGCCAAGCCAGCGTTTGATGCATGCTTTTTTCGCCCGCATCATATTGAGATATCACTTGTTTAAAGGTGCGCTCAGGCAAGCTGAGTGATTTCCGCTGAGTCAGATCACTGTCAAACAATGCCTCTTTCGAGGCAAAGTGCGTAAGCTTGGCATAGGTTTTCGGTCCAACACCTGAGATATGCCACAGTGACAGCCAATACTGCTGCTGTGAATTGAGGGCATCCATTCCCTCCTCCTGATTTTTACATCATTGGTTTTATCTAATTAATAGGGAGGCGCTAGTACATCCATTTTTTCAACAGGTTGATTTGAACCCATGATCAGTACATAAGCCACTTGGTCAAAGACACGGAAAACCATTGCCGTACCCTTTGGTTTTTCAGGCAGGTTAACCATTTCACCTGTCAGTTCGCCGTGGTTATAACGATCGTAGGCTAGGCTATCGCCCGCATTGAAGATCTCAAAAACCTGTCCCGGCTGAATGCCTTTGTTCGCACCTGCATCGATAACAGCGGCATCATAGGTCGCAATTTTATCCGATGCGGTTAAGCCGCGAAGCAGTGTTACTGCTCGATTAGCGGGTGCTGGCATAAAGTTCATTTGCGCTGAGACAAAATCATCTGGCATTAAGCGATCACCTGTACGAATTTCTGCATCGCTGGTTAAAATTTCAAGCGCTGCGACATCGCCACGCACTTTTTCAACTACCGCTCGGCCAACATACTGCGCTTCAATACCTAAAACGTCTCCGTCAAGGCTGATATAGGGATCAGATTTACGCACGATGGTGTATTCCGCACCTTCTTGCCATGCTTTATTATTTCCGCGAGCATAAGTCCACTCACCATTATTGCTCAGCAACTCTTCTTGCTCATGCGCGAAGACATAAGGCGCCGCCTCTAGCTGAGCTTCTGTCATCACAGTCGCCTCGCTTAAAAACGGACGAATCGACTCCAGTGGAACCGTGGTAATTGCACGATCAAAATCCGTGATTTTCACTTCAGGACTTAAACGAACCGTTTGTAGGCCGCTGGTATCGCGGGTGATATACGGCTGGCCACTGTCATCATGGCGCAAGACTAAAAGCTCACCGGGGTAAATCCAATGCGGATCTTCCACAACATCGGTATTCGAGCGCCAAATTTCAGGCCATTGCCAAGGGTTTTGTAAAAAGCGTCCTGCGATATCCCAGAGCGTATCGCCACGAACTACGGTGTAGCTGCTTGGATAATTCGGATTAAGCTTCAAAGTATCTGCCTGAGCCGACCACGCAAAAACTGCGCCGAGCGTGAATGCCAATATGCGTTTCATAATTTTCCCGCTAATTTTATGTTCATTAACTGTGCTTAAAAGCACTTTAGCACCTGTAAGTTTAGAGGTCACAGCTTTTAAGCGTCAATTTTTTTCTATAAAATAGATACCTTAACTTACAAAATCGTCCAATATGTCGCTTTTACCGATACTTCATTTCCCTGATCCACGCCTTCGCAAGCAAGCCAAAACGGTTTCAACCGTTGATGATTCCATTCGCCAATTGGTGGATGACATGCTTGAAACCATGTACGAAAGCAAAGGCATTGGCCTTGCTGCCACGCAAGTTAATGTGCAAAAACGTGTGGTTGTGATGGATCTTTCCGAGCAACGTGATCAACCGATGGTGTTTATCAACCCCGTGATTACTCCGCTAAATGGAAAACAAACCTATGATGAAGGCTGCCTGTCTGTCCCAGGTTTTTATGAGACCATTGAGCGCGATGATAAGATCAAGGTCGACTTCTTAGACAAAAATGGCGATCCACAAACACTAGAAGCCGACGGCCTATTATCTGTCTGCCTTCAGCATGAATTAGACCACCTCGAAGGCAAGCTATTTGTTGACTATTTGTCTACCTTTAAACGCCAGCGCATCAAGGAAAAAATGCGCAAACAACTCAAAAAACTGAGCCAATAAGCGCATGCGTCTTGTTTTTGCTGGCTCGCCTGAGTTTTCTGCGACAATTTTGCAGGCGCTCATCGAGAGCGACCACGATATTGTCGCTGTCTATACACAACCAGATAAACCCGTCGGCCGCGGCCGCAAAATTCAACAGTCCAAGGTTAAGCAATTAGCTCAATCCCATGACATCCCTGTTGAGCAGCCCACCACCTTAAAAACAAATGAGGCGCAAAGCACCTTAGCTGCCTACCAAGCGGATCTTATGATTGTCGTGGCCTACGGCATGTTGCTACCAAAAGACATTTTAGAAACGCCTGCCAAAGGCTGTGTGAATATCCATACTTCACTGCTTCCTCGTTGGCGTGGCGCAGCGCCCATTCAGCGCGCAATTGAAGCTGGTGATGAGCAAACTGGCGTTACGATCATGCAAATGGATGAAGGCTTAGACACCGGCGCTATGCTCCATCAAGCTACATTAACGCTTGCTCCAGATGAAACATCGAGCAGTCTTTTTGAGCGCCTGCAGCCGCTTTCTATCAGCGCGCTTTTGACTGTATTAGCCGACTATGACCAATTTGCGTCAAACGCCAAAATACAGGATGACGCACAAGCCTGCTATGCAGCCAAGCTTTCAAAAGAGGAAGCGCGCATTAACTGGCAAGAGCCTGCTTCTGTAATTGATCGAAAATTACGCGCCTTTACGCCTTGGCCTATTGGCTATTCAGAGCTTGATGAACTCACGGTGCGCTTTTGGCAAGCGCAGCCGGCAGGCCAGCGCCACTCAAGCATGCCAGGGCAGATCGTCGATACTACAGCTGAGCATTTATTCATTGCCTGTGGCGAGCAATCCACGCTGCGCGTGAGCCGCTTACAACTGCCCAACAAACCGCAA
>JAXHSS010000023.1:0-7617 GCA_034190675.1 Pseudomonadota bacterium | reverse complement strand
CCAGCGCCACTCAAGCATGCCAGGGCAGATCGTCGATACTACAGCTGAGCATTTATTCATTGCCTGTGGCGAGCAATCCACGCTGCGCGTGAGCCGCTTACAACTGCCCAACAAACCGCAAAAACCTGTCGCCGAGCTGATCAACGGCTATGCGCAATTATTAAAGCCAGGCCAAACATTTGTATGACTGGCAGTTGTTGCTATAATCCCTGCATGAGTGCTGAGTCACAGCACGATGCTTTACAGGATTGCCATCTTTAATGAAAATCTTAATTCTCGGCGCCGGCCAAGTTGGCTGTGCGATTGCAGAAATTCTTGCTAACGAAAATAACGATGTCACCGTCGTTGATGACGATGAAAAAACCTTAGCTCAGCTCCGAGAAAAACTCGACATCCAAGTCGTGTTAGGCAAAGCCTCTCATCCTAATGTTCTGCGTAAAGCCGGGGCAAAAGACACCGACATGCTCATCGCCGTGACCAGCAGCGATGAAACCAACATGATCGCCTGTCAGATCGCCTACACATTATTTAAGACGCCGAAAAAAATCGCTAGGCTTCGCTCCTCTTCTTACATGACGCGCCAAACACTCTTTGGCAAAGACCATATCCCGATTGACGTCATTATTAATCCCGAGCAGTTAGTCACCAACCAAATCAAACGATTGGTGCAATACCCTGGGGCGACACAGGTGCTGGATTTTGCCGATGGCAAAGTTGAGCTTGTGGCGACCAAAGCAGAATTTGGGGCGGAAATGATCGGCCATGAATTGCGTGATCTGGTCAAATTCAACCCGAACTTAGAGAGCCGAGTTGCGGCTATCTTTCGAAATAACCAGCCCATTATTCCCGAAGGTACAACGGTGGTTGAGCAAGGCGATGAAGTATTTTTCATTGCTGCAAAGGATCAAATTAAAAACGTTATTGAAGAGCTGCAACCCCAGCATTCTTCGAAATACCGTAATATCATGATTGCTGGCGGTGGCAATATTGGTGAGCGACTCGCTGAGGCACTAGAGACTCGTCATAATGTCAAAATTATTGAGCTGAATGCGGACCGAACGGTTCACTTAGCTAACCATTTGTCTAAGGCTTTGGTGTTGCGTGGTTCTGCCTCGGATGAAACACTACTGGTCGAAGAAAACATTTCCTCCATCGACCTATTTATTGCCGTAACCAATGACGATGAAGCCAATATCATGTCTTGCCTCTTGGCAAAAAAACTCGGCGCAGACAAAGTGATCAGCCTGATCAATAACCCCTCTTATGCTGACCTAGTTCAGGGCGGCAAAATTGATATTGCGATTTCTCCAAAGCTTGCAACGATTAGTAGCCTGTTGGCGCATATTCGTCACGGTGATATTTCTCGAGTTTATTCGCTTCGTCGTGGTTCGGCTGAGGCCATCGAAATCATCGCACATGGTGATCAAAAAACCAGTAAAGTCGTGGGTCGCCAGATTAATCAAATTGATCTGCCTAAATCTGCGAGCATTGGCGCAATTGTCCGTGGTGATGAGTTATTGATCGCGCATCACGACACGGTAATTGAGTCCGATGACCATGTCATTGTCTTTATTGCTGATAAAAGCGATGTTAAGGCCATCGAAGAGTTGTTCCACGTCGCCTTCACCTTCTTCTAAAGACTAGTTCATGAACCCCATCACCATTAGCAAAGTTCTCGGCATTTTTGTACTTATCTTCAGTACGGGCATGATCGCGCCAATGGTCGTTGCATGGATTTACGGTGAAGCTGAGTGGCTAAATTTCCTCTTCACCATGCTTGTCCTGATTGCGGTGGGTTTGTTGCTGTGGCTACCTAACCGAAACCGTCCTAGTGAAGTGCATGCTCGAGATGGCTTTGTGATTGTCGCCTCGTTTTGGCTGGTTTTAGGCTTACTTGGAACGTTGCCTTTTTTGTTCAGCACCTCCGTTGATTTATCACTTACCGATGCTTTTTTTGAGTCCACCTCTGCGCTGACAACCACGGGCGCCACAGTTATATCGGGGCTCGACTTTCTGCCCAAATCCATTTTGTTTTATCGCCAACTGCTGCAATGGTTTGGCGGCATGGGGATCATTGTTTTAGCGGTTGCTGTCTTGCCAATGCTGGGTATTGGCGGCATGCAGTTGTTCCGCGCTGAAACGCCTGGCCCAAATAAAGACAATAAACTCACTCCACGGATCACCGAGACGGCTAAATCCCTTTGGTATCTATACATTACATTTACTGTCATTTGTGCGCTGGCCTACTGGTATGCTGGAATGAGCCTCTTTGATGCCATTTGTCACAGCTTCACCACAATCGCCACCGCTGGCATGTCGCCTCATGATGCCAGTATGGGCTATTTTAATAATGCCATGATTGAGTGGATTGCGGTCTTTTTCATGTTTATTTCGGGCATTACCTTTGCGACACACTTTCTCGCCTTTAGACGCGGTAGTTTGTGGGTTTATTTCCGAGACGAAGAAACCGTCACCTACTTTGCTATCGTTGTCACAGCGATTTCAGTTATCTGGTTAACTCTGGTTGTTCACGACATCAATGACAACTCCTTTCAGGTGCTTCGCCAAACCATCTTCCAAGTGGTCTCCTATCTGACTACAACAGGCTATTCCACCACAGATATTTCATTATGGCCGTTTCATATTAGTTTGATCGTCGTCTCGCTGAGCTTTTTTGGCGCTTGCGCGGGTTCAACCGCAGGCGGTATGAAAATCGTGCGTATCATTATTGCAACGCGCCAAGTGTTGCGTGAGATCTACCAGCTCATTCACCCACGCGCGATTTTCTCCGTAAAGCTCAATAACCACCCTGTTGAGTACCGAGTAATCCAGTCTGTCTGGGTTTTCTTGCTGGTTCATTTAGTGATTTTCTTCGTATTAATGCAGATCTTGCTGATCACTGGCATGGACTTCATCACTGCTTACAGTACGGCTGCCTCAGCGATTAATAACCTTGGCCCCGCCTTAGGTGAAGCAGTCTCTAACTGGTCCAGCCTCAATAGCGTCGCCAAATGGCTGCTCAGTTTAGCGATGATCATGGGTCGTTTAGAGATCTTCACGCTCTTAGTTTTGCTGACCCCGATGTTCTGGAGAAAGTAACAATTGCGAACAAGCACGGCGATATATTTATGGGTATACTAAGGCCATTCTTAACTGCTTGAAAAATCATTATGCGCTGGAGAAATAGTCGGAAAAGCAGCAATGTAGAAGACCGTCGCGGAAGCTCAGATCGTCGCAGCGGGTTACCTTTGCCTATTGGCAGAGGCGGTAAAATTTCATTACCGATGATTATTCTTGCGGGTATTTTATTTTTTGTTTTCGACATTAACCCACTTCAAATTTTAGGCGGCGGCTCAATGACCGCGCCAAGCAGTAATACCAGTACGCAAACGGCGGCCAACGATGAAAGCCAACAATTTGTCGCAGCCGTTTTAGGTTCAACCGAAGATATTTGGGGCGAAATTTTTCCTGAAGCTACTGGCAGTCGCTACCAACCAACCACTCTAGTTATGTTTTCTGGCATGACGCGCTCAGCTTGCGGAACGGCGCAATCTGCCACAGGTCCTTTTTATTGCCCTAGCGACCGTAAAGTCTATCTAGACACCTCATTCTTTGATGAATTATCACGACGTTTCGGCGCCCCTGGCGACTTCGCCCCAGCCTACGTTATTGCTCATGAAGTCGGGCATCATATTCAAACCGTATTAGGAATCTCAGAACAGGTTCGCCGTTTGCAAATGCAAAATCCGCGTCTAAAAAATGAATACTCAGTGCGCCAAGAATTGCAAGCCGACTGCCTAGCAGGTGTTTGGGCTCATTATGCCGACAAAAAATATAATCTATTAGAGCAAGGCGATATTCAAGAAGCTATGCGAGCAGCCAATGCTATTGGCGATGACCGCCTGCAAAAGCAAGCACAAGGTTATGCTGTGCCAGACAGCTTTACTCACGGTAGTTCTGCTCAACGTCAGCGCTGGTTAGCGCGTGGAGTTGAAACGGGTGATATTATTCAATGCGACACCTTCAATGCAAGTTCACTGTAAAGTGATAATATAGCGCTATAAAGAGGACAAAGGCCACATCATGACATTAAAACTTGGGGTTATTATGGACCCCATCGATCAGATCAAACCGTATAAAGACACCACATTTGCGCTCATGCTTGAAGCGCAAGCTCGAGGTCATTCTGTGCACTATATTGAGATGCCCTGGTTGTTTTTGCGTAACGGACGTGCCATGACGCTCGCTAATCCTGTGCGTGTTCGTGATAATAACGATGACTGGTTCACTTTGGGCGAGCAACAAGAGTTATCGTTGAAAGGCTTTGATATCATTCTGATGCGCAAAGATCCACCGTTTGATATGGATTATGTGCACTCGACCTACCTTTTAGATATGGCCGAGAAAGAAGGCGTCTTTGTCGTCAACCGTCCGCAAAGCTTGCGTGACTGCAATGAAAAGCTGTTTGCTCAGGAATTTCCTCAATGTTGTCCGCCGACCTTGGTGAGTTGTAATGAAACGTTGTTAAAAAGCTTTATCAATGAGCAACAAGACACCATCGTCAAACCTCTTGATGGCATGGGAGGTTCGCGTATCTTTCGTGTCACCAAAGACAGCAACAATATGAGTGTTGTCATTGAGGTCATGACGGAACAGGGTCAAACTCAGATCATGGTTCAGCGCTATATTCCTGAGATTGTAGAAGGGGATAAACGCATTATTCTTGTCAATGGCGAGCCTATCCCTTACGCGTTAGCTCGAATTCCATTGAGCGGTGAAACTCGAGGTAACCTAGCGGCCGGGGGCCGCGGACAGGGGCGAGAGCTGACGGATCGAGATCGCTGGATTTGCCAACAAGTTGGCCCAGAGCTCGTAAAACGAGGTTTGTACATAGTGGGCATTGATGTTATCGGTGATTATCTCACAGAAATCAATGTTACGAGTCCCACCTGTATCCGAGAGCTGGATCAGCAATTTGGCTTAAAAATTGCAGGCCAAGTGTTTGACGCACTTGAACAAGAATATGCAAAACGCAAAGAAGGTATAAACTAATTTATGGTCAATAAGGCGACGCTTTTTTTCGGTATTTGTTTTGCCGCCTCGTTTATGCTGCATGCTTTTGGTGTGTTTGGTCTCGACTTCACCCCAGAAACGTCTGCAGTAAAAAAAGCGCCCTCCATCAACGTGACCTTATCCAAAAGCCGCACTGAAGAAGCCCCTGATGAGGCCGACTTCCTGGCCATCCATGATAATATTGGCTCGGGCGAAGCTGATGAAAAAAGAGAACTGTCCTCGCCTTTTGAAAACCAATTTCAGGATGATCAGCAGCACCAAATTGAAAATAGCAAAGAGCAGCAGCAAAAAGAGCAAGAGGTCATTCCTCGAATTATCACCACCATTGGTGATGCGCCTGATACCATGGAGAAAAAGCACGAAGAAAAGATTAAGGAAATCCAGGACAACCCAACCGATAACATCAATCCAAGCGATATCAGCAGCAAAATCGCTACGTTGAATGCCCAGTTTAGAACACAGATCAATGAAATTGCGAATAAACCTAAGCCTCGACATATCAACTCAATGATGACACAATCTGCCATTGAAACGGCCTATCTTGCACTATTTCGCCAAAAAGTTGAGCAAATCGCTACACGAAATTTCCCGACAGATGCGCTTAGCAAAAACCAGTTTGGCAACGTTACCCTTCAAGTCGTGATTAATTCTAATGGTACGCTGAAGTCCGTTCGTGTCATGAATGCGGCGCCTTATGACGTACTTAACAAAGCTGCTGAGCGCAGCGTCTATGAGGCTGCGCCTTTCTCACCTATTCCAAAACCAGTGATTGAAGCTGGCTACCAACAGCTAGCGATCTATGCGACTTGGGTATATGGGCGCCAAAAAGTCAGCACCGAACTTTTGTAGCAGTAAGCGATTCCCAAGCAAAACGAGTTTTGTTATACTAAATTTATGGTTGCGAATTCTTATTTCTCTGGGCAATTATTGATTGCCACTCCGCTGCTGAATCAAGATCCTTTTTTCCGTGAGTCTGTTGTCTACCTCATCGATCATGATGACAAGGGCGCCATGGGATTAATCATTAATAAACCAACCGATATTGCGTTGGGGAAATTATTTGATGAGCTTGAGATCAACAATCCCGCTGATTCAAGTGAATGCGTGCTGCTCGGCGGCCCTGTCCAACGAGAAGCTGGCTTGGTCTTGCATCAACATAAAGACAGCGCTCCCGACTGGGAAAGTAGCCTGTCCTTAGATAACCAAATTGCACTGACCAGCTCCACTGACATTCTAGAAGCAATTGGAAATGACCAAGGTCCTGAAGATCATATTATTGCCTTAGGCTATGCTAGCTGGACAGAAGGCCAGCTTGAGCATGAATTACAAGAGGGCTGTTGGTTAGTTGCGCCCTATCATCAAGACGTTTTGTTTGATTTGCCCTATGCAAACCGCTGGGCATCGAGTATCGAACACCTTGGCGTAAAGCCCGCGACCTTGAGCACCTACGGCGGCAACGCCTAAGCTCAGGCAACCTCAAGATGGCCAACTACGCCTTAGGTTTTGATTACGGAACCAAAAAAACTGGACTCGCTATCGCCAACCTATCCACTGGGTTGATCACTCCCTTTAGTGATTGTCTATTGATGCACGATGGTATTCCCGACTGGGATCAGCTGGAACAGCTCTTAGCGCAATGGCAGCCTAGGCAGCTGGTCGTCGGGCAGCCTTTTTCTGAAGACACGCAACATGAGCCTAGCTATGTGGCTATGGAAAAGCGTATAAAAAAGTTTAAAAACCGTCTCTTTGGTCGCTATGGCCTGCCCTGTCACTGGCAAGATGAGCGCCTAACTAGCGTCGAGGCCGAGCAAATACATTGTGACTCAAGCCATGAGTGGTATAAAATACCGATCGACAGTATCAGCGCTGCACTCATTTTGCAGCAGTGGATTAACACGCCCTAGGTTAATATGATTGACGGTAAACTCGCTCTACAACTGGATCTAAACCGCGCATTGGATGCGCTAAGTTTTGAAATTCATCAATATTTAAACGATCAGGGTACTGATGATCCGATCATGATCGGCATCCAAACAGGCGGGGTTTGGATTGCTCAGGCACTGCATCAGCGCTTAAACCTGTCGAGCACCCTAGGTGAGTTAAATATCGCCTATTACCGCGATGACTTTGACCAACGTGGGCTCAAAGGCAGCAAAGCGCCCAGCAATATTCCTCATGAGCTCAATGGCAAAACCGTTATTTTGATCGACGATGTCTATATGACAGGTCGAACGGCAAGAGCCGCCATGAATGAGCTTTTCGACTATGGCCGCCCCAAAAGCATTGCTTTTTTTACTCTGATTAACCTGCATCAACAGGAATTGCCTATTCAGCCTAAATACAGTCCTATCCATGTCTCCTTAGATGAAGGCCAATCATTAAAAGTCACAAGCCCAGCTCCGTTAAAACTCACCTTGTTTGAACGCTCATGAGCCCGTATCAATTAAATCGCCAAGGCCAGCTCCAACACTTTGTTTCCATTGCTGATTTGCCAACGGTAATTCTCGAAGAAATACTTGAGCGAGCAAAAAGCTTTATCGACCC
>JAXHSS010000229.1:0-1685 GCA_034190675.1 Pseudomonadota bacterium | reverse complement strand
CACGAACGTCGTCGAGTTTGAAGGGTTTGATCACTGCTACGATCATTTTCATTGATAAATCTCCTAATGTTGAGTTAATAAACAAGCGTTTAGCAAAAAGTGAGCCAACATTTCCTCTGGGTGGTGAAAGTTGTTCTTAACTTCTGCGAAACATATTATTAGTATGAACGAGCCGATGTACTCAAAATGTAAAAACTATGCGCGACACCCTCTTCAATAATAGCAAAGCGATTGAGCCATTCCGCTTTAATGATGCGGTTGTGCAAGTGTTCCCTGACATGATCCAGCGCTCCGTTCCCGGTTATGGCGCCATGCTTGAGCTGCTAACCAGCTTGTCCAGTCAATACCTACAAGAAAACACCGCCTGCTATGATTTAGGCTGCTCCTTAGGTGCTGTCTCGGTGCTATTGTCTCAACGTTTAGCGATTAAGGATGTATCCATTCATGCTGTTGATATTAGTGCATCGATGATTACGCAATTAAATGCCCGTCTTGATCAATTCGAGCAACTGAATATCCCGATTATTACTCACGAGGCCGATATTTTAGCGATAGATTTTGCGCCTTGCTCCTTGGTTATTCTTAACTTAACCTTGCAGTTTATTGAACCAGATCAGCGAGACGCTCTAATTCAAGGCATTTATGACAAAACGACCCATAATGGCGCGATAATCATCTGCGACAAGGTGCATTTTGATGGCAGATGCACACAAGCGGTGCAAACCCAATGGCATGAGCAATTTAAACGCCTTCAAGGATACAACGAGCTAGAGATTGCGCAAAAACGTGCCGCCATCATGAATGTTTTGCGAACCGACACACCAGAGCAGCAATGCGCTCGCCTAGAAAAGGCTGGCTTTTCTCACGTTAACACGTGGTTCCAAGCATTCAGTTTTATGGGCTTTATTGGGGTTAAAGCGTGAATTACAGCGATCATTATGATCATGCGCAGCTACGCATGGCGTTCAGTCAAATGGCATTAAAAAAACATTTAGCGTATTTTGAAGACATTCTGCGCACTCGCCTTATCGACAAACCTCATGGTGATTTATCCCGCTGGCAAAATGCGCTAAACGCATTACCTGAACAAGCCTGCGAGCTGCTTTGCCTTGATCATATCACCGTTAAAGCGACAGATGATCAAAACGCCACCACCGATAACGAGCAACTTAGGCAAACATTGATGGGCTTACATCCTTGGCGAAAAGGCCCTTTCCAATTTTTTGATGTTACTGTTGATACGGAATGGCATTCCGACTGGAAATGGCAACGCGTGCTACCGCATTTGTCGGATTTACACAATCGACGCGTTTTAGATGTCGGTGGTGGCAATGGCTATCATGCTTGGCGCATGTTCGGTGTTGGCGCCCGCTTGGTTGTTAATATTGACCCGTCACCTTTATTTTATCATCAGTTCCACGCTGTTAAGCGCTACCACACTGAGGCTCCTGTTTTTCAACTTCCCATGACTTTAGAACAAATGCCAAACGAGCTGCAATGCTTTGATACGGTGTTTTCTATGGGCGTTTTATATCATCGTAAATCCCCCATTGAGCATCTTGAACAGCTCAAAATGATGCTTAAAGTTGGCGGTGAGTTGGTATTAGAAACACTGGTTATCGACGGTGACGAGCAACAATTACTGCTACCTGAAAATCGCTATGCCCAAATGAATAATGTTTATT
>JAXHSS010000228.1:0-1690 GCA_034190675.1 Pseudomonadota bacterium | reverse complement strand
GCTTCGTTTCTCTATCAATTGCAATCTGCTTATTTTTTTGCGACTTTGCTTGGTAAGCTTCCAGCTCTTCTTTTATGCGGTTTTGAACATATGTACCATCATCTTGTAGTTCAAAAAACTTGCGCAATACCAAATCTACGCCGTCTATCTCTTCTTGTGACGAAGCCCAAACCCAATCAATCGCCTCTTCTCTGGTGGGGAATTTTTCACGGTCATAACACGCATCAATTAAGAGAGTATAAATGCCGTGCTGCAAGATCGTTAAACGACCTGCTTTCTTCGCATAATCTCCTATATTTCTTTTGTAGTAATGCATATTAAAGGCTCTCAAATTAAATGGTGCACTCAACAAGAATCGAACTTGTGACCTACCGATTATGAGTCGGCTGCTCTACCGCTGAGCTATAAGTGCATAACTAAAACTGGCGCGCCTAGCAGGACTCGAACCCGCAACCCTCGGTGTAGAAGACCGTTGCTCTATCCAATTGAGCTACAGACGCAAAACCTGTTTCGGTTCAATTTTATTTTTTGTTTGATAATCGCTCTTTAAGCAAATAACCCTCAAGAGCCCAAATCTTGTCCTTAGCGTTGCGCAAAGCAATAGTGCGGCCTAGTTCAGCATCAAAGTTTTCAGGGCTTGCGCATGCACTTTCACCTGTGACAGTAAAACCATTATTTAAAGTCAAACAGCACACTGTAAGCTGTGATCCTTCAAACACATGATATTCAGCCTTATCTATACAACTCTCAATGTGAGCAGGAGTGATGCGTGGTGCGGTTAAGCCTTTAGCTTGTATTTCTTTTTCAATTTGTTCATCACGAGACATAATTTTTCACCTTCTGGTTAATTTAATAAGATAGTTTCACCCAGAAAGCCCCAATGAAGGGGCTGTCGTGCAAGTGATTTTTTTGTGTTTCATGTTTGCAGCTTCGTTAAGTCGTGCATTTGATTCATTAGCTCTGCCATTTGTTTCTGAGCATTGATAAACTCGCGCTGAAGCTTCTCTTTTTCTGTTTCTAGGTTGATCGGCTTAGGCTTTTCGTATCCAAGTTCACTAGATAGAAACTCCATTAAGGCA
The DNA here is from genome assembly GCA_034190675.1 of Pseudomonadota bacterium. Classification (GTDB taxonomy): domain Bacteria; phylum Pseudomonadota; class Gammaproteobacteria; order Pseudomonadales; family JAXHSS01; genus JAXHSS01. Next base: position 611 of record JAXHSS010000228.1, on the reverse strand, counting down.
TTACAGCCCTGTTTCTTGCCCAAGCGCGCAATGAGAATGATTTGCTCAAGAGAAAGCTTTTCTCGCTTCTCTGTATTAAGGCAATCATTTAGATAGCGACCAGCGGCATCGATGCTTTTCTCTGGATAAAGATGGCTTCCCACCTCTTTAATGCCCCCAGCGGCCTGAATACACAGGCGCAGAGCGTCCTCAATGTTGAACATAATTAAATCTTGTTGCATGAGCTAATCCCCTTTTCCGACTCTGTCCGATTCTGTATTTGCTGTGTCGGACAAAGTCGGACATGCGATTTCGGATAAAAAATATATGCTGGTAAGCATGATGATTTTTAAATTACACACGAGCGGCATCAGTAGCGCTTTCCTGATAGAGCGATTCGTCAAACTTAAGGGCTCCGTTAGTTTGTCGCTCAATTTGGAGAGCTCGCCCCATGGGTATGATGTCATTCCACTGATTGACCGCAGATTTGCCAATGCCACAAACTTTTGCAGTTTCTGTTTGAGACCCAAAGTGTTTAATCACGTCTTGCTTTTTCATAACAAAGTTAAATTTATTGAACAAATAAAGTTTAACACATTTAACTAAAGGTTCAACACATTAAACAACAAAGG
>JAXHSS010000227.1:0-1731 GCA_034190675.1 Pseudomonadota bacterium | reverse complement strand
CCAGTCGCATCGTACTGATCATAGTCTGCAAATGCCTTCATCACTTACCTCCGCCTCTGTTTAGGTTTTTTATTCTTGTATTTTTGCGTTATAAATTAGTCAACTTTGCTCTAAACGGCTAGCCTTTTCATTCATGGTTTGCATAGAATAAGCAAAACGACCAATTGTAAGAGGGTCCCTGCGTGCACTCCTATTTTTCATCGACTTACCTTGAGGCAAAACGCCGATTTTTAGAGGCAGCCGCAACCGCCAATGCTCAACTCAGCCACTACCCAATCAACCCGAACACTCCCGAGCTTAGTATTGACCTTGCCTTTTTGCCCAATAAAAGCGCTATAAAAAAGCCATCTTGTTTAGTGATCTCCTCAGGTGTACATGGCGTAGAAGGCTTTCTCGGCTCAGCAGTACAATTAGCTTTGCTCGACCAGCTTGGCTCCTTGGTGAAACACTCCTCAAATCACCCTGATATTCTGCTTATTCATGGCATCAACCCTTATGGCTTTCATCATCGTCGCCGGGTTAACGAGAATAATGTTGATCTGAACCGCAACTTTCTAGAAGAAGGAGAATTTGTCGGTGCGCCCACGGGCTATAAGCAGCTATACCACTTTTTGAACCACGAAAAACCCGCTGGCCGATGGTCGCTGTTTTATATCGAAGCACTTTATAATTTACTTCGCTTTGGCCTGACCAAGCTCAAAGAGTCTGTCGCACCCGGTCAATACGAATTCCCTAAAGGTGTCTTTTACGGAGGCCATCAACAAGAAGCCTCAACCCAAATTTTAATGAACAAAGTTTACCCGCTGCTTCAAAACTACGAGAGCATATTGCATCTTGATTATCACACGGGCCTTGGTTCATTCTGCGATTACAAATTACTGCTCACCAAATGTGAAACGCCAAATAGCGTTCATTGGTATCAACAACATTTTGACCCAACGCGCGTTGAGTCTATGCTTGGCGAGGCAATAGTCGGCTATCGCTCCACTGGACTTCTTGGCGAATGGTTCCAAGAACGCCTTGGCGTTAACCGCTATCGCTTTGCCACCGTTGAGTTCGGTACATACCATGCGGTGCGCGTAGCTAAAGCCATGGCGCTAGAAAACCAAGCTTATCATTTTGGCGCTATTAACCCTGCGCGCAAAGAAGCGCTTAGCGCCAATTTGCTGGAGCGCTTTTATCCTGATAGCAACATATGGAAACGCTCTTGCCTAACTCACGGGCTCGAAGTCATTCGTCAGGGGCTACACAGCTTCGATCATCAAACCTCTAACGAGCGTGTTGACCACGCGGCGTCTTCGGCTCAACTTCAGCCCTAAAGCGTACAACTGATCAACAACTTACTCCCGGCTGGAATAAAAACCGCCTAAGCGTCCTGACAAAAAACCGCTCGGTAGGCTATGATAGGCCTCGCTGCGAGGTGAAGTTACAATAAGTTCACAAATTGAGATGAAACTGATTTACCCCTCAAGCCTCTAAACCATACTGAACAACAAAAAGAGACCTGTTAATGATGCTAAAAAACTGTGCCAAATTTCTACTTTCTGCCTCTGTTTTCGTTGCTGCAACGCTTTCACATGCTGGCGAAGCAGAACAAAAAGCGTATGCCATGCGCCTGATTGATCAACTTCAAATTGTTGAGCAACAAATGGCCGTCGCAAAAAATGCACGCGATATTCAAGCACAGCAAATCAATAGTAAGCGTTTACCCGACAGCGTAGGTAAGGAGGC
>JAXHSS010000226.1:0-1739 GCA_034190675.1 Pseudomonadota bacterium | reverse complement strand
AGACAGATTCTGAGTGAGACGCAGGTGTTTAAACAAGTTCGAGACGATATCCGTTCGGTATTTGCCCGAGACCCAGCAGCGCGAACAACATTGGAAGTGGTGCTAACCTACCCCGGTTTGCATGCCCTATTATTCCATCGGTTATCGCATTGGTTGTGGAATCATCATCTCAAGCTTTTGGCGCGGGTGATCAGCGGCTTTGCGCGTTGGGTAACGGGTATTGAGATTCACCCGGGTGCAAAAATTGGCCAACGATTTTTTATCGATCATGGCATGGGTGTGGTTATTGGTGAAACCGCCGAGATCGGAGACGACGTGACGCTATATCACGGTGTTACACTGGGTGGCACGACCTGGAATAAAGGCAAACGACACCCAACACTTAAAAACGGTGTTGTGGTTGGTGCGGGCGCAAAAGTTTTGGGGCCATTTGAGATCGGCGAAAATGCGCGTATTGGCTCCAACTCTGTAGTGACCAAAGCGGTGCCTGCCAATGCAACAGTGATTGGCGTGCCGGGCCGAGTGCTTAAAGCCTCTTCTATTAGTGCAGAAGAGCGCAAAAAAGTCGCGGAAAAAATGGGCTTTGACGCCTATGGCGTCTCGGAAATGCCAGATCCGATTATCAGCTCCTTAAAGACGATGGCTGAGCATATGGAAGCGTCAGACCAAAAGATGGAGGCCCTTTGCAAAGCGCTGAGAAAGCTCAACGTGGAGGTCAAAGATGTCGAGCTTCCTGATTTATGCAACGACCTGTTTCAAGAGTCTAAGGACTGACGCTATTCTTCGTCTGCCTGAGCAAGGCGAATACGTTGCAGTTTTTGCTGATACTCAACCTTAGCGGTTTCGTAGTCTGCCTTTACACGCTCAAACTGTAGCTCCATATCTTCAACGCGTCGCTCTGATAGTTCTAAGTCTTCACGCACATCAGCGGCTGAAAGAACGGGTTTGCTGTTGGCCGCTTGTTGGCTATCGATTCTGGCTTTGTAATTGTCCGTGATGTCCGTGCTTTTCATTGAAGCAGGAATGCTCGGATGGTTTTGCATGGAAGCTGGAACCTGCGCTTGGTTTTGATGGTTGTTGGAGTGAACCGCACCTTGGGCTTGCGATATCAGTAGCAATGCGCCGACAGCAATGATCCCTAGATTTTTGATGTTCATGGTTTGTCTCTTTTAATTGCTTATACCGCATACTGTCGCGCAGTGTCGGGCGTTGATAAAGCGCGGTTCTGTAGCCTTTTTCAAGGCTTTTACATTGGCTTTGTAACTGAACGTTGGTGCGCAAATAAAGTGATGCTTCTGCGTTACCGTCAATGTAAATCCCTGTATGAATTGTTAACAAATTGCTTCAAGTGTTTTTTTGCTTTAAGCACCTCATCGCTCCTGCTCGATAAAAAGAGTGTGAACGTAAGCAGGAAAGCGCCGGTGCTTGATTTAAGCAGGAAACGTTGCACGAGGCGTGCGTTAAATCGGATACCCCTAAAAGTTAATCAAAAAATATTGATATAGATTCCGCGTCTGCTATGATGCCCAGATGACTAATGTGGGCGAACTCCCTTTTTCTGATACTTTGTCCGAGACCAGCGCCGTGTTAAAGGTATTGGGAGATGAACTGCGCTTACAGATTTTTGCGATTTTGAATGAGCAGTCATACAGCGTTCAGGAGCTTTGTCAGTTGTTTGACGTTCGTCAGCCCAATATGAGCCATCATTTAAAGCTATTAAATGAGCAGGGTTTGATTGC
>JAXHSS010000225.1:0-1750 GCA_034190675.1 Pseudomonadota bacterium | reverse complement strand
TCAACTGCTTGATCAAAGGGGTAAGAATGCCGTCCTTGCCGATCAGGTCTTGACCGTTTTGTAGGGCCGTCAGGGCTTTATTAAAATCAAATTGTTCAGACATATGTCATTTCCTTTTTTTATTAATATTACTGAAATGACACAGAATTTCTAACACTCCCAACTCCACAACACGCGTGACTTTGCACCGAGACTAAATACTGTCTACGTCTCGTTACGAAAACCCACTGGGTTAGCGAAGCAAATAACGCTCACGTTGGAGTTTTACAGCCTTGCACTTTATTCAGCACTCATAAGTCTTTATGATTACGCTTTTGTTTAACAAAGCGATTTACCATGAGAGATTCCGCTAAAACGATGACTTTTCAGGAGTTAATTCTTACTCTTCAGCAGTTTTGGGCTGATAAAGGCTGCGTTGTGTTGCAGCCACTGGACATGGAAGTTGGCGCTGGCACCTTCCACCCAGCGACTTTTTTGCGCTCGATCGGACCTGAGCGCTGGAACTCTGCCTATGTACAACCCAGCCGCCGCCCAACTGACGGCCGTTATGGCGAAAACCCTAACCGCTTACAGCACTATTATCAGTTTCAGGTGGTTTTGAAACCATCACCCGATAATATCCAAGAGCTTTATCTCGACTCACTCAAAATGTTGGGCTTTGACCCACTAGAGCATGATATTCGCTTTGTTGAAGATAACTGGGAGTCGCCTACCCTTGGCGCTTGGGGCCTAGGCTGGGAAGTTTGGCTTAATGGCATGGAAGTGACGCAGTTCACTTATTTCCAACAAGTTGGTGGCATTGACTGCTACCCCGTCACTGGTGAGATCACCTATGGCCTTGAGCGCTTGGCGATGTATATCCAAAACGTGGATAACGTCTACGATTTGATCTGGTCTGAGGGCGAGTTTGGTGTCACCACCTATGGCGATGTGTTCCACCAAAACGAAGTTGAGCAGTCTACATATAATTATGAATACGCGGATACTGACTTTATGTTCCAGCTGTTTGATGATTGCGAAAAACAATGCCTGTCGCTGATCGAAAATAAATTAGCCTTACCTGCCTATGAGTTTGTGCTTAAAGCCTCACATACCTTTAACCTTCTGGATGCACGCAAAGCGATTTCCGTCACCGAGCGTCAGCGTTTTATTCTGCGTGTTCGTACGCTTGCTCGTACGGTAGCACAAGCCTATTTTGACTCCCGAGCCGCTTTGGGCTTCCCACTGGCTGATGACAGCATTCGTGATGAAGTCTTAGCAAAAATCAAGAAACAAAAGAACAAGAAGAAAAAGGAGAAAAAAGCATGAACACCGTGAATTGCTTATTTGAACTCGGTACAGAAGAGCTACCGCCTACCTCCTTGAAAACCTTAGCCGATGCGTTGACATCCGGTGTCGTCGCTCAGCTAAATGCTGCCGGCATAGAAACGCAGAGCGTGACGACCTATGCTGCATCACGGCGCTTAGCATTTTTGCTTGAAAACCTGCCAGAAAAACAACCCGACCGCGAGATTGAGCGTCGTGGACCTGCCGTTCAAGCCGCGTTCAAAGATGGCCAGCCAACTAAAGCCGCAGAGGGCTTTGCCCGCTCCTGTGGCACAACCGTTGATCAATTAAGCCGCTTGAGCACGGATAAAGGCGAATGGCTCGCTTATACCCTTCAAGAGCAAGGTAAACATTTGTCCGAGCTATTACCCGAGATGATTAATAAATCACTTGATCAGCTACCGATCCCTAAGCGCATGCGCTG
>JAXHSS010000224.1:0-1753 GCA_034190675.1 Pseudomonadota bacterium | reverse complement strand
GCCGACGAGGGTCTCTACAGTGTCTGGGATAAAAGTTACGGCGTGCTCTCACATGGCTCGAAATGGGGTGATCACCAGAGTTTAGGCCGCCATGCCGAGAGCCAGCTTTCGCCACAGCGTAACGCCTTTGTCGTACACCGCTTAGATCGAGCTGCCACGGGTTTGATGCTCATTGCCCACAGTAAAAAAGCCGCTCAAGCGCTTGGACAACTTTTTGAAGCCCGGCAAATAGACAAACATTATCAAGTGGCCGTTCACGGGTTATTCCCTGAAGCTTCTCAGCGCTTCACCGACAGCCTAGACAATAAACCTGCTCTCACGACCGCCAAGCGATTTGACTACAATGCCAGTGGCGACATCAGCTATCTAGATGTCAAAATTGAAACGGGTTATAAGCATCAAATACGGCGGCATTTATCGCAACACGGCTATCCTGTTGTCGGCGATCGGCTCTATGGCAAGCTAAGCGAAGCTTGCGAACAAGAGCTTAAGCTCACGCCCAATTTACAGCTTCGAGCCTGCCAGCTTGAGTTTATCTCGCCATTTGACGGTGAATCGAAACAATATCAGATCGACGGTTTAACAGCGTAACGGCTAGCCTTCAAGCTCGGGCGCTAACGCCTGACTTCTCAGGATTAAGTGCGGCGAAGTTTCTCGACCAATTGTTGATGAAAGCCACCAAAACCACCGTTACTCATAACCACGATATGCTCTCCTTGCGAGGCTTGAGCCAACACCGCATCGACTAAAATTTCGACCGAGTTGATCACCCATGCACGGTTGCTTTGCGCCCTCGCCACCTGATGAAGCGACCAAGACAAATCTTCTGGCTCAAACCAAAAAACTTGGCTTGCCAAATTAACGCAATCAGCTAATTGCTGCTGATGAACTCCTTGTTTCATGGTGTTAGACCTTGGTTCAATCACCGCCGTGATCTTAGCATTGTCGCCCAGCTTCGATCGCAGGCCTTGCAAAGTGGTTTCGATCGCGGTTGGATGATGCGCAAAATCATCATAGACCGTGATCCCTTGATGCTCAGCGATCACCTCTAGGCGTCGCTTTACACCGGCAAATTGACTCAAGGCCTCAATGATCTGTTGAACAGTGATGCTGACAGCAGATGCTTCAGATTGCGGTAACTGCGCGCTAACAGCATGCGCCACAGCAGCTATCGCTGCCAGACCATTCATCATATTATGCTCACCGATAAGCTGCCAACTGACCGTGCCACAAAGCTCGCCATCATAGAAAACCTCAAACTCACTACCGGCTGAGTCCAAAAGGCGCGCCTGCCAACCTGAGCCTATATCAGCTTGAAGATCGACATCGCTTGCCAATGCCAAGGTTTGTTGCTCACACCAAAGACCTTGCTTAAGCACCGATTCAATAGCTGGAGTTTCGGGCGAGATAACACAGCCTTGCTGAGCAATAGTTCGAATAACATGATGAAATTGACGCTGAATCGCCGCGAGGTCATCAAAGATATCAGCGTGATCAAACTCTAGATTATTGATCACTAATGTGCGCGGATGATAATGAATAAACTTCGATCGCTTATCAAAAAACGCCGTATCATATTCATCCGCCTCAATAACAAAATAACCTGACTGGCCAACCTCTGCAGAAGCCGATAAACCCTGAGGTATACCGCCAATCAAATAACCCGGGGACAGTCCGAGCGCCACTAAACAGTGCGTAACCATTGTTGCTGTTGTGGTTTTTCCATGCGTTCCTGACAGCGCAATGACATGGC
>JAXHSS010000223.1:0-1760 GCA_034190675.1 Pseudomonadota bacterium | reverse complement strand
TCAATGTGTTTAAAGCGAACTCTGAATTCTCGAGATCAACTAAATTTTCGATATCGACAATATTAAATTTTGCATAACTTCGGCCATTGCCTGAACGAACAATCCAATGTTGTTCACTGTCAGCCTCAAAACTTATGGTTTGGGTGTTCAGTTGGTACCAATCATCAATAGCGGGCTGAATCTGGTCCTCAATAAAAGTCAGCGTTGAGGTTTCAAAGTCTTGGTTAAAGGCTTCTTCGCCATTGATTTCAGGTGTCGCATTAATGAAAACGTCAACTATAGGTACTTCGTTTTCATCGTAAAACTCATCTTGTGCATCAGCTAAAGCACCAGTGATAAAGCCTGGGCCTGAGTCTCCACCATTAAGAATAATACGGGTTCGACGAAAAGCGATGTCCCAAGCAAAGCTCTTATGAGCTTCTACTTCGCTCAGTCCCAGAGGGGCGTCTAAATTGCTAAAGTTTAAGTAGGTAAACACGTCTGAGTCGCTTGCATCAATGCGGTAACTCGTTGGCGAACTGGGGGTGCCATCACCTTCTGTTCCGCCGCCACTGACACTGTTGCTTCCTGATGACCCGCCATTACAAGCCGCTAAGACGGACATCATTGTTGTTATTGCTGTTAATTTTGTAATTGTTATAAACTTCATATACACCTCATTTCGCTTAAAAAGTAGCCGAAAGGCCTGCGTAGTAAGTTCGCCCAGGAACAGGGCGTTGATCTCCCTCAAGAGCTGCACGTTTGGGGCTGCGATGCTCATCAAAGGCATTGTCTAATCCTGCATAAAAGTTCAGCATGCTGCTGATCTGTTGATTCAACTTGATGTCAAAAACAGCAAATCCAGGTGATGTTTTTGAGTTTTCGCTGTCAAGGTATTCCTTGGACTGATAGGCCCCTAGCACAGAGAGTTGAGTTTTTTGATTAAAAAGGCCCAGCTCAATTCCTGCTTTGATCACATGCTCGGGGCGATTAACCAGGGTTTTCCCTGTTTTGATATTTTTTGATTGTAAGGAAGTATATGATGCATTCAGGCTCATCTGCGTATTGAGTTGAAACTGCCCCGAAAGCTCTACTCCATACGTTTGCGCTTGGTTAATATTTTGATAGCTGTAGATTGCGATACCATCTTGTCTTTCACTCAGCTCAGTGACGATTAAATCATTAATATCGTGATAAAAAATAGCAGCATTAGCTTCCCACTCTCGACTAAATAGTTGATAACTGGCTTGTGCACTCCATGAGCTTTCAGGCTCTAAATTCGGGTTGCCAACAACCATGTAACCGAGATTGCTATGGTCGAAAAGAAAATAACTCTCTTTTAAGTTAGGTGTTCTATAGCCATTGCCCAAGCTCAGGCGCAAACGCCCATCAATTGCGTTGTTGGTGTTTTTCTCGAGTAATTGTTGGCTAAACATGGCGCTAATCTTGGGGGAAATATGCACTCCATAAGCACTATTGTGTTCAATGCGAACGCCAGAAACGACTTCTACGGACGGGCTCAACATGGCATCCCACTGCATAAACCCTTCAACACTTTCTCGACGCGGGCGATTAACTTGAAGTTCGGACTGATTATTGCGTGTTTGCTTGAGTTCAGACAGCTCGTATGCCAAACCATGAGTCAATAAGTGAGAGGTGCTAATACTCCAGTCATGCTGTAATTCTTGGGACAGAAATTCGATCTCGTTTTTTCGATGAATATCAGCTTGAGTCTGACCTTGATATTGTTCTACATAGCTTGAGGTTTTGAGCGCATGCGC
>JAXHSS010000222.1:0-1764 GCA_034190675.1 Pseudomonadota bacterium | reverse complement strand
ATTGCCATGTATCACCGCTAAAACAGTCAACCTCAAGCCCTCTCATGCTATTGCCGTTGAGAATGTAATAATGCACGGTCTCAAGGTAGGTTAGCTCGTGACCTGCTTCGTATTTTTCAGCGATCCAGTTTGGAGTGTCTTTTCGACGTCGGAATTTATCTGGATTTTTGGCAACTTGTCTACCGCTTGGCTTCACACAGTTTCTCCAAGATAGGGTTGATTCATCCCAACACTGCCAGTAGCTAAGTCTAGATACTACGTCTAAGAATCTATCCAATTCTGCAATCTGCTTTCCATCCTCAGCGCTCAGGCATTCCCATTCTATTTCACTCATTATTTACTCCCTGTCGATGTTAAAGTTGTTAAATAGTTGTTCTGCACCTTGCTTTGACCCGCAGGACAGTCGAGTTGTTTTCTTTGGATCGACCAGCAGCACCTGATAAATCATATCGTCAATTACCAGCTCCATTGTCTTAGATCGACCCGTCATCAAGTTGACTGCGGTCTTAATGTGGATAATTTTTGGCTTGTAAAAGTCGTCCGTCACTGTCGTTAAGCTCATCGCACCACCCATGTGGTTGATTGCGTCGTGTATTCGTCAGCGTTCACGTTAAAGTCTGCAATGATTTTCTTGGAATCCACGTTATTGCGAACCATTGGGTACACGTTGACATCGCAACCTTTTGTACGCTTTCCGTTAGCTAGCTCGATCAAACGTTGTTTGGCTTCTTTTTCCTGTTCGGCATAGATAGCTTTTTGTTCTTTAGCTTCTTTGAATGCAGCGCTCGCTTGTTTCCAAGCATCGTCTGTTCGCTCTTGGCGTGTTTCGTAATCCTCTACATCGAATGCATCTAGGTCGGCCGTAAACATCTCCCAGCCCTCTAGGATTTGCTCGATTCGATCCGCTTTGGGCTTATAGACTAGCTCGAATCGCTTGCCGCCCTGAATACCATCGCTAGTCACAAAAATGCAGTGCTTAGCACCTGACACATACAATGCTTGCTCTACCTGCGGCCAGTGCGAATCGGGCAAGTCTTGATTCGCTGAAATGTAATCCGCTAGAGAAGCGTTATACAGCTTGTGTTCATAAATCACTTCGTTGCCAAACGTGACGCCATCAAAGCTGGCCGCAAGAATGCCTAGAGAGCCAACAATGGGCGACAAGCCTTCGCCAATTAGCGATTCTGTATGCGCTCGATCTTGAGCCTCGGCTTGATGGCCTTTCTCGAACAGTGCTTGCGTGGCCGCTGAGTGCGTTGGTCGATCGCCAGTCTTCTTCTCATACAGCAAGGCTTCACGTGTTTTGTATTTGCAGAAGCCCAGCATGGCCGCTGCATCTGACGAGGTGTATTTCATGGCGCGAAAAGCAAGCCACTCACTTGAGCCTTGGATTAGGTTATGCACTTGCATTGGCTGGCTCCAGTTGTTTAATTGCTTGTTCTTGCTCATTAGTTAAGGTGTATTGAGCCGAAAGCCATGCGATAAAATCCTCGCCCTTTTTTTCACCGCTTGACACAGAACCACCGTACTGTTTCAGCGCTGCATTAAAATCGTTATCGCTCATCACAGGCAGTGAGTATTCTTTATTGTTGTTGAGCTTGTCGGCATCATCGTTATTATCAATCGCAAACAGGCCGCCCAAGGCGTACTTTCTTGCGTATGAGCTTGCTGCTCCCGTTATTTGGCTTTCATCCATGCCTTTTTTGGATAAAGCTTCACGCGCAAAAGCGGTAGCGCTGGATGTGTCGCCGCTTTCATTTGTTA
>JAXHSS010000221.1:0-1796 GCA_034190675.1 Pseudomonadota bacterium | reverse complement strand
TATCCATGGTGGCCAGCAGCCTGACGGGCTAAATGCAACCAAGCTATTGCTCATTGATTGCCGCTTAAAATCCTGAAAAAGCCACAAAAGCGCCAGCACTCTAGCTCTCATCTTAGAGCTAGAGTGCTGGCTCATTTTGCCATCCTTGGCTTGAATTTGGCTGATTTAAGCGAATTTACTCGCATAAGGGTAGCTCTCGCCTCCAGCCCAGCTTTTTCTCAATCGATGCGATAATCATGCCGGCAATATCTTTGCCTGTCGCGGTTTCAATAGCTTCTAGCCCCGGTGATGAGTTCACTTCCAAAAGCAATGGGCCTTGGTTTGAGCGAATAATATCAACCCCAGCAACTTTTAAGCCCAACACTTTCGCCGACTTAACCGCTAATGCACGCTCCTCAGGCGTAATCTTAACGACAGAGGCCGTCGCGCCTTGGTGAATGTTAGCTCGAAACTCACCCGGTGCAGCTGAGCGCTCGATTGACGCCACGACTTTGCCATCAATCACAAAACAGCGCAGGTCTTTACCAGCTGCTTCTTTGATAAAGTTTTGCACCAGCAGGTTAGCACCTAAGGTTTTGAATGCATTAATGACACTTTCGGCGGCTTTTTTAGTTTCAGCCAGCACGACACCTCGGCCCTGCGTTCCCTCAAGCAGCTTAACAATCAACGGTGCGCCACCAGCCATTTCAATCAGATCGTCCGTTTCCATCGGCGAATTAGCAAAGCCTGTGGTCGGGATTTTAATGCTATTTTTTAAAAGAAGCTGCAGTGAAAAAAGCTTATCACGTGATTGCGTAATTGCCGCTGAATCATTGATTGTATAAACGCCCATGCTTTCAAATTGGCGCGCCAATGCTGTGCCGTAAAATGTCATACTCGGGCGAATGCGGGTGACGACAGCATCAAGGTCGTTCAAAATTTTTCCGCCTCGGTAATGAACCTCTGGCTCCTGAGCATCTAGCTTCATGTAGCATTGACGAATATTGAAAAACTCAATTTGATGACCACGCTCACGTGCGGATTCCATCAAGCGCTTATTGCTGTACAGACTTTCATCACTAGCAATTAGCCCGATTTTAAGGCCTTTTGCGACTGTTTGATGCTTTTGGTAATATTCGTCGAGCTGCTCTTGGGCAACCTGTCGAGTAAGCAAGATTTGTGATGGATCAACCAAAATCTTATCAGCCATCGCCTCACGACCCAGCAGCATTCGAAAGCCCATCGAATCGCGATTGGCCAGCGTAAGCTCAATCGGCCAACTCTCGCCACCCAAGGTCAACTGAGTTTTGACCACATAGCGTGTTTCCGCATGTCCCGATGAGCTTTTAACGACTCGACGGTCATGCACAGGCATTTCGCAACGAATAACCGTCGCACGTGTTTGCTGAATAGGGTGAACCTCAAAACTCACCCAAAGCTGGTCATTGCGTTTGAATTTTTGAACATTAAAGGCATGCAAAGACGAGGTCTTTGCCCCCGAATCAACGCGACAACTGATCGCAGGAATATTGAGTTCGGGTAGCCCAACCCATTCTTCACTACCGACAATGACTTTATCGGTGTTAAGACTCATAGGCTCACCTGAGCTGTTATTGGAGGGTGTTTTGTTTGACATAGGTTTTACCCAAAAAAGCCAGCGAAGATCACAAAGGCGCTATTGTAGCTAAAGCTGGGTAAAACGATATGAAATTTTTAGAACTCCTCAGGGTTTCTCGCCATTTGTTTGGCAACTTCTGGTGCAACAATACGTTGATCAACCAATTTGCGCAGGCTTTGGTCCATGGTTTGCATGCCCA
>JAXHSS010000220.1:0-1812 GCA_034190675.1 Pseudomonadota bacterium | reverse complement strand
ATTAAGCCAAATATGGCGACAATGCTCGGCTTTATTGCCACTGATGCTAAGGTTGATCAAGCCGTGCTGGATCAGTGTTTACTGCAAGCCGCTAATCAAAGCTTCAACCGAATCACAGTTGATGGTGATACCTCGACCAATGATGCTTGCATGCTCGTTGCTACTGGGTTGGGTATGGCCTTAGAAGAAACTTCTCAGCTCGATATTTTTCAGCAAGCATTAAACCAGCTGATGCGTGATCTCGCGTTGGATATTGTCCGTGATGGTGAGGGCGCTACAAAATGCATCGAGATCTCTGTTTCAGAAGGCGCCAGTGCTGAGGACTGTCTTGAGGTTGCGTACACAGTTGCTCACTCGCCTTTAGTGAAGACGGCGTTTTTTGCTTGTGATCCTAATTGGGGTCGAATCTTGGCGGCTATTGGCCGGGCCAATATCGAGCAGTTGGATGTAAGTAAAGTGGCGATTTCACTCAATGGTTATCCCATTGTTGAGCGTGGTGCATTAGCGGCAAGTTATCAAGAATCAGAGGCGGCCAAGGTAATGTTGCAAACGGATATCACCATCGCGATTTCCTTAGGACAAGGCACGACATTCAGCGATACAGTCTGGACGACAGATTTCAGCTACGACTACGTAAAGATTAACGCCGAATATCGCTCTTAGCGATTACTCAGGCTATGCAGTCGATTGCTATTGCTCTGATAAAAAACACGGCGGGCGAGATTCTGGTTACCCAGCGTCCTGAGGGGAGGCATTTGTCGGGCTTCTGGGAGTTCCCAGGCGGCAAAATCGAGCCTAATGAAACCGTTCAACAGGCCTTGAAGCGTGAGCTTAAAGAAGAGTTGGGCCTAGAAATTAAGCCGCAGCGTGAACTGATCCGCCTGCCCTATACGTATTCAAAAAAAGGCAAAGAGCCGCTTAATCTTGTATTCCACTGCTGGCTTTGTGTTATAACGAAAAGTGAAGGTCAGCCAATTGCGCTTAATGAAGGTCAAGCTTTTGCCCGCTGGTATACACCAGATGCGCTGTCCATTGATCAATTTCCTCCAGCAAATCGAGGTATGTTGCGGGCGCTGCAATTACCTAAACTTTATTATATTACTCAAAACACAGACAGCGCTTCGCAGCTGATCGCTCAGTTGCAGCATTTTGAAATGCAAATGCCTCGCAATATTTGTGAACCCGTCTTATTACAACTACGCCAAAAAACGATGCTTCCAGCCTTTGATCAAGTCATTGCAGAGCTTGAGCGCATCAAAAAGAGGTTTCCAGCCTTGGTCATTATGCTGAACTTTACGACGGCGCAAAACTTGGCTGATGTTCCCAATTGTATATCTGGTCTTCACCTGACGGCTGAAGCATTGAGGCAGATCACAGATAAGTCGCAAATAGCTCAAATGGCGGGCTTTTCCCGCTTTACGCCACGCTGGATATTTGCTTCATGCCATGATGAAGAGAGTATCGAAAAAGCGAATGCATTGGGGCTGGACGGCGTGACATTATCCCCCGTTTGCCGCGATAAAGGCCAATCAGCACTCGGTTGGCAGCGCTTTGAAGAATTAGTCATGCGAGCACAGATGCCAGTCTATGCCCTTGGGGGACTTAGTCCGTCTGATGTCAGTTTGGCGCAACAGCATTTGGCTCAGGGAATCGCAGGAATTGGCTTTTGGCAGCCAGAAGCCTACTAATAGCTACGCTTGGTTTGTATCGTCTCTAGATCCATTACATGAAGCTTAGCGAGTTGCTTTTGAGTGCTTAGGCTTAGTTAGTGTGTAGTGAAGGGCTGAACGTCTTCAATTTTATGCTCTTCAT
>JAXHSS010000022.1:0-15717 GCA_034190675.1 Pseudomonadota bacterium | reverse complement strand
TCAAATGCCAAAAGACCCAGCTTGGGATCGTTTTGTTGCTTCAAAGCCTCTCTATCAGCCAGAAGAGTTTAAAGATAACTGTGGTTTTGGTTTGGTTGCCCAGATTGAAGGCAAACCAAGTTATAAGTTGTTGCAAACGGCAATTACGTCATTGACCTGCATGACCCATCGCGGCGGTATTAATGCCGATGGTAAAACAGGTGATGGTTGTGGTTTATTGCTTAAGAAGCCAGACGCGTTTTTCCGCGAAGAGGCGCAGCAATTATTTAACACAGACTTGCCCGCTACCTATGCTGTAGGTATGGCTTTTTTAAGCCTAGATGAATCAGAGGCTGAACAGTCTCGCCAGGCTATGAATGAAGCGCTTGAGGCGTCAGGGATGCAAGCTATTGGTTGGCGAACTGTTCCTACGGACAACAATATTTTGGGTGAGATTGCGCTTGCCTCATTGCCTCAGTTTGAGCAGGTGTTTGTCGGCTGTGGTGACCTTCCTGCTGAACAAGCTAACCTGAAATTATTCTATGCTCGTCGTCAGGCTGAAAAGCAGCTTGCTGAAAAAGGCGTAGAGTTCGCACTGACCAGCCTGGCCACCGAAGTTACGATCTATAAAGGCTTAATGATGCCTTCAGATATTGGTAACTTCTTCAAGGACTTGTCGAATGAGCGTTTTGAGACATCAATTGCTGTTTATCACCAGCGTTTCTCGACCAATACATTACCGAAGTGGCCTTTAGCTCAGCCATTTAGATACCTTGCGCATAACGGTGAGATCAACACGATTGAAGGTAACCGTAATTGGGCGCAGGCACGGACCAAGAAGTTTGAAAACGACAAATTGAGCCGTATTGAAGAAATAGTGCCGATTGTTAACCGTACGGGCTCAGATTCATCTTCGATGGATAATATGCTTGAGCTACTGTTGATGGGCGGTATGGGCTTATTCCGCGCAGCACGTATGATGATTCCACCTGCCTGGCAAAATGTTGAAAACATGGACCCAGACCTTCGTGCTTTCTATGAATATAACTCAATGCACATGGAGCCTTGGGATGGTCCAGCAGGCCTTGTTTTAACAGACGGCCGTTATGCAGTCTGTATGCTTGACCGAAATGGTTTGCGCCCTTCTCGTTTTGTTATCACAAAAGATGGGTTTATTAATACAGCATCTGAAATTGGTACCTATCCTTATGCGCCATCTGATGTTGTGCGCAAAGGTCGTGTTGGACCAGGACAAATTTTGGCGATTGATACTCAAGAAGGTAAGATTCTTGAAAACGATGACATTAACGCTCTACTTAAAGGCGGCCAGCCTTATCGTGAGTGGCTTCGTGACCATGCGATCCGTATTGAGTCATTAGCCTCAGATGAACAAGAATATCAGGATATTGAGGTCAGTACTGATCGCTTGTTATTCGAGCAAAAACTTTATAACGTCAGCTTTGAAGAGCGCGAGCAAGTCTTGCGTGCCATGGCCGAAAAGGGTCAAGAGCCTGTAAGCTCAATGGGTGACGATACGCCAATGGCGGTATTATCAGAACGTGAGCGTTCAATTTATGATTATTTTCGTCAAAAATTCGCACAGGTAACTAACCCGCCGATCGACCCATTACGCGAAGCCATCGTGATGTCGCTAGAGACGAGCGTGGGGCCTGAGCTTGGTGTGTTTGAAGAAACGCCTGATCATGCGAAACGTATCATTTTGGCTAACCCTGTTCTATCACGCCGCAAATACTTGCGCCTACTAACTCAAGGTGGCGAACACTTCGAGCATGAAGTCATTTCGTTGGGTTATAACCCAGAAAAAACCAGCCTAAAAGAAGCGGTTGTAGCTATTGCTGACAAGGCAGAGCAAGCAATCCGCGAAGGCCGAGTTATCTTGGTATTGTCTGATGAAAATGTTGTTGCAGGTGAGCTTCCAGTTCATGCCGCGCTTGCCACAGGTGCTGTGCATCACCGCCTATTGCAAAAAGGTTTGCGCACAGACGCGAACATTATTGTTGCCACAGCAACGGCACGCGATTCGCATCACATGGCCGTGTTAATCGGCTTTGGTGCAACGGCTGTTTATCCGCATTTGGCGTATCATGTGATTGCCGATATGGTCAATCGTGGTGAAGTATTGACTGAGCTTTATCAAGCACTGAAAAACTTCCGTAAGAGTATCAATAAAGGTCTATTGAAAATCATGTCAAAAATGGGTATTTCAGCGATCACATCGTATCGGGGTGCCCAGTTGTTTGAAGCGATTGGTCTTGATGAAGATGTTGTTGAAACCTGTTTTAATGGTGTGCCGAGCCGCCTTTCGGGTGCTGGCTTTAGCGAGCTTGAGAATGATCAGAAAAGCTTGGCGAAACTGGCTGAAAAGAAACGGAAGCCAATTGATGCCGGCGGTATCATCAAATATGTCCATGGCAAGGAATACCATGCCTTCAATCCAGACGTAATTCAGGAGCTGCATACGGCGGTTCAGAACGAGGATTACGCGGCTTGGAAGCGCTATGCAAAATTAGTGAATGAGCGGCCAGTGGCAACACTGCGCGATTTGTTGGTTATTCAACCATTAGGTGAGCCGATTTCTGTTGATGAAGTTGAGCCAGCAGCGCGTATTTTGAGCCGATTCGACTCAGCGGGCATGTCGCTGGGTGCACTGTCTCCAGAGGCGCATGAAGCACTAGCTCAGGGCATGAACGAACTTGGTGGTCGCTCAAACTCTGGTGAGGGTGGTGAAGATCCAAATCGTTATGGCACCAAGCGAGTTTCTAAGATTAAGCAAGTCGCGTCCGGCCGATTTGGTGTGACACCCGCGTATTTGCGCAGTGCTGAAGTCATCCAGATTAAAGTTGCGCAAGGTGCAAAACCGGGTGAAGGTGGCCAGTTGCCGGGTGGTAAAGTGAACAAGTTGATCGCAACACTGCGTTATTCTGTTCCCGGCGTGACATTGATTTCGCCTCCTCCGCATCACGATATTTACTCAATTGAAGATTTAGCGCAGCTAATTTTTGATTTGAAACAAGTCAATCCAAAAGCGTTGATTTCCGTCAAACTGGTTGCTGAACCAGGTGTTGGTACCATTGCGGCTGGTGTGGCAAAAGCTTATGCTGACTTAATTACCATTTCAGGCTATGACGGCGGTACAGCGGCCTCTCCTATTACATCGATTCGCTATGCAGGCTCTCCTTGGGAGCTGGGCCTGAGTGAAACTCAGCAGGCGCTTCGCGCAAACGGCCTACGTGGTACGGTCCGAGTTCAAACCGATGGCGGTTTGAAAACCGGCCTAGACGTGCTTAAAGCAGCACTGTTAGGCGCTGAGAGCTTTGGTTTTGGCACTGGTCCTATGGTTGCGATGGGTTGTAAATATCTGCGAATCTGCCATTTGAATAACTGTGCAACGGGTGTTGCAACACAGCAAGATGCACTTCGTAAAGATCACTTTATTGGTACGGTAGAAATGGTGAAAAACTATTTCATGTACATGGCGCAGGAAACGCGAGAGTGGATGGCGCAAATGGGCATTCGTTCGATGGAAGAAATCATTGGCCGTACGGACTTGCTCGTACCGAAATCAGGTAAAACAGCGAAGCAACAAAAGCTTAATCTTGAAAGTTTGCTGGCAAATAAGTTTGTCCCTCAGGACAAGCCGCAGTTCTGCCAAGTAGAGAAAAACCCGCCATTTGATCAAGGCCTATTGGCTGAGAAAATGGTTGAAGTCATGCTGCCTTCGATTGAGAAGCAAACGGGTGGAGAATACAGTTTTGATATTTCAAACTGCGATCGCTCAATTGGTACCCGTGTTTCAGGCGAAATCGCGGTGAGACATGGCAACTTAGGCCTTGAAACGACGCCATTAAGAGTCAATCTCACGGGTGTTGCTGGTCAAAGCTTCGGCGCATTCAATGCTGGCGGCTTGCATATGTACCTACAAGGCGATGCCAACGATTATGTGGGCAAAGGTATGGCAGGCGGTAAGCTTGTGATCAAGCCTCAACCGACAGCGAGTTTTGTCGCAAAAGACACGCCAATTGTGGGCAATACCTGCCTATATGGCGCGACAGGCGGTAAAGTATTTGCCGAAGGTCAGGCTGGCGAGCGCTTCGCGGTTCGTAACTCGGGCGCTTTTGCGGTTGTTGAAGGCGCTGGCGATCATTGCTGTGAGTATATGACAGGCGGCTTGGTTACTGTGCTTGGTCAAACAGGTTATAACTTCGGCGCAGGTATGACGGGCGGTATGGCCTTTGTTCTGGACCTGGAGAATGACTTCTTCGATAAAATTAACCATGAGTTGATCGAAATTGAACGCATTAATTCGGAATCAGAAGAGCAATTACGCGTTATTTTGCGCAATATTCTGCAAGAGCATGTGATGGAAACAAACAGCACATGGGCGCAGGAAATTTTGGCAGAGTTTGACAGGTATAGCCGCAAATTCTGGTTAGTTAAGCCAAAGGCCGCATCCATTGCGACTTTGATTCAAAACATTATGGGCAGCGCGGCATAAGGGGGAATAAACAATGACAGAGAGACTTGATAACGTATTTCAGTTTTTGGACGTAAAGCGTCACGACCCTGCCAAAAAGCCGGTTGAAGATCGTCGTGATAAGTTTGAAGAGATTTATCATCCATTTGAACCAGAAAATGCAGCTGAGCAAGCACACCGTTGTCTTGACTGTGGTAACCCTTACTGTGAATGGAAATGCCCGGTGCATAACTACATTCCAAAATGGTTACGCTTGGCTTCTGAGGGTAATATTTTTGAGGCGGTTGAGCTATCGCATCAGACCAATACATTGCCAGAGGTTTGCGGTCGAGTTTGTCCACAAGATCGCCTTTGTGAGGGTGCGTGTACACTGAATGATGGATTTGGTGCGGTGACGATCGGATCGGTAGAAAAATACATTACCGACACGGCTTTAGCACTCGGTTGGAAGCCTGATCTAAGTCATGTTCAGGCAACTGATAAGAAAGTAGCGATCATTGGTGCGGGTCCAGCGGGCTTGGGCTGTGCAGATGTCTTGGCGCGTAACGGTGTTAAAGCCGTGGTCTATGATAAATACCCTGAGATTGGTGGCCTCCTAACCTTTGGTATTCCGCCATTTAAGCTGGAAAAAGAAGTGATGATTCGTCGTCGCGAAGTTTTCGAAGGCATGGGTGTTGAGTTTAAGTTAAATACGGAAGTGGGTAAGGACGTTGATTTTGCCACACTGTATGAGCAATACGATGCCGTGTTCCTTGGTATGGGCACTTACACGTATATGAAAGGTGGCTTCCCAGGTGAGGACTTAGACGGTGTTTATGATGCATTGCCATTTTTGATCTCAAACATTAACCGCGTTATGGGCTATGAAAAGCAAGCAGAAGACTTCATTAGCATGGCAGGTAAGCGCGTGGTTGTTTTAGGCGGTGGTGATACCGCTATGGACTGTAACCGTACCAGTATTCGCCAAGGCGCGGATGCAGTGATCTGTGCGTATCGTCGTGATGAAGCGAATATGCCAGGCTCTGTCCGTGAGGTAGTGAATGCCAAAGAAGAAGGTGTTCAGTTTATGTTCAACCGTCAGCCGCTTGAAGTGATTGGTGAAAATGGCAAAGTTGTTGGCGTGAAATTAGCAACAACCGAGCTGGGTGAGCCTGATGAAAATGGCCGCCGTCGCCCACAACTGGTTGAAGACAGTGAAGAAATTATTGATTGCGATGTTGTCATTGCAGCGTTCGGTTTCCGCCCATCGCCTGCAGATTGGTTGAAGAAATACGATGTGGAGATCAATGGCTGGGGTGGTATCACAGCACCTGAACAGCAAGAATTTGCTTTCCAAACAACCAATGAAAAGATCTTTGCTGGCGGCGATATGGTTCGAGGCTCGGACCTAGTTGTGACGGCAATTTGGGAAGGTCGTCAGGCAGCTGATGGCATCTTGGATTTCCTCGACGTTTAACCTTCTATCTAGGCTATCTATGCAGCTTGCTTAAAACGGATGTTAAGCAAGCGCATCTTTCCTTTTTTCAAACGTAAGAAGGCCAGTTCCTCAGTCAGCGCATACTGACCAATACCAATCTTTTCAGAAAGATAAGGAAGTATGAATTCGGCCGAGATTAGCCGCGAATAAACAGCTCTCGATAGTATTTCAGTTCATTGATGGAGTCGCGAATATCATCCATAGCCAAATGATTGCCTTGCTTTTCAAAGCCTTGCGTGATCTCTGGCTTCCAGCGAACGGCCAATTCTTTGATGGTGCTCACGTCGATGTTTCGATAATGGAAAAAGCGTTCTAAACGAGGCATGTATTTATTCAAAAAGCGGCGATCTTGATGCACGCTATTGCCGCACATGGGCGATTTACCCTCGGGAAGCCACTTTTCCAAGAAAACCAATGTTTGCTCTTCAGCTTCACGTTCACTCATGCGGCTTTTACGAACGCGGTCAGTTAGGCCCGTGCTGCCATGCTGGCGAGTGTTCCACTCATCCATTGCATCTAGTAATTCATTTTTTTGATGAACCACAAGCGAAGGTCCTTCTTCAAGGACATTAAGCTGCGCATCGGTAACAATGGTAGCGATTTCAATGATCCGTTCTTTTTCTGGGTCAAGGCCCGTCATTTCGAGATCAATCCAGATGAGGTGACTGCTATTTTTTCGGCCCATGAGTTGCCCTTATTCGAATTGTTCGTATCATATCAAAGTCCTTTCAATAGTTCTGCTAACAAGTGAAGCAAAATTCATGACAGACTCAAAACAACGTTCTATCGTCGCAACGGTGACTGCAAATTTTGGTGAAAATTTCTCTGTACTTACAGAGCAAGGTGATTCATTGCGCTGCTTTGCTCGAAAGTCTTTAGAGGGTACCGTTGCAGGTGATCGTGTCTTAGTTGATGAGCAGCAACGAGTGATATTAAAAAGACTTAAGCGCGACAATGTCTTCGAGCGGCCCAATGACTTCGGAAAAGTTAAGTCTGTCGTTGCTAATATCGACCAAGCTTTTGTGGTTTTTGCGTCAGAACCTGAGTTTTCATGTTTATTACTGGATCGATACTTAGTTGCTTTGCATCAAAAGAAAATACAGCCCATTTTGCTGCTGAACAAAACCGACTTAATCGATGAAGATAGCCGAGACACCATCGAGGCTATTTGCGCGCTGTATGAATCGTTAGGGTATCCATTAATTAAGCTCAGCGCCAAAACGGAGCAATCCCTAAAGCCACTTCAGCCTCTGTTGGCTGAAAAAAATAGCGTTTTTCTGGGGCAGTCAGGTGTTGGTAAATCGTCAATCATTAAC
This sequence comes from Pseudomonadota bacterium, assembly GCA_034190675.1. Taxonomy (GTDB): domain Bacteria; phylum Pseudomonadota; class Gammaproteobacteria; order Pseudomonadales; family JAXHSS01; genus JAXHSS01. The sequence continues at coordinate 8,450 of JAXHSS010000022.1, read as the reverse complement.
CAGCTACTCCCTGAAGCTAAGCAATTAGTAAATACGGTGTCAGAGGGCTCAAAATTAGGTCAACACACCACGACGACATCACAGTTATTTGCCCTTGAGTCTTCAGGTTTTCTGGTTGATTCGCCGGGCATTCGTGACTTTTTACTGTGGCATATTAATGATTTGGCGGTAGCAGAAGCGTATCCCGAAATCGTTGAGCAAGCTCAATTTTGTCGATTTAGAAATTGCCGACATCAGAATGAGCCAAATTGTGCGGTTAAACAAGCGGTTGAAAACGGTGAAATTGCAACTTCTCGTTGGGAAAGTTTCCAAAAAATTCAACAAGAGATCCAAACCTCGAAACATAATAAGCTTTGGTGATTAAAACAGTACCATTTCTGTAAATACCTCTAGCCTCTCAGGTTTTATATTAGGTAAACTCAATCTCTGATTTTGTCTATTGGCTTCCCTATGGAACTTTCTACAAAACAAATACTAGTGCTTAGTATGTCAATGTCAGCGCTGCTACTGTCTGGCTGTTTGGATCCTGAACATGAAATTTTGGGTAAATCAGAGGCACCGCAGGAACAGCCAGCGGATGGTGGTGACGCTGGTGATCAGCCTATCCAGCCTGTCACTTCAGAGACCGATACGGATGGAGATGGCGTAGTCGATATCTTTGATCTGGATAGTGATAATGACGGCATTCCTGATGCCTATGAAAGTTGTAGTATTGATACCGATAATGACGGAATTGCTAACTGCCGAGACATTGATTCGGATAATGACGGAATCTCGGATCTATTTGAAGTTTGGTATAACTACTACCTTGATCAAGGCTTAAGCCCGATAGAGGCAACGGCCGCAGTAAACGCGATGGACACCGATAATGATGGCATGATCGATGTTAATCTTGCTGATAACAATAATGATAATCGAGCTGATGGTGTTGATATTGATGGCTTGGCAATTGCTAACGAAGACTTCCCAGACATCCAGTCTGTGTTCCCCTATCGTGGACAATCAGATAACCCATTAACGGCTAATCCTTCGATCTATGATACGGACAATGATGGAACAGCTGATATGTACGACCTTGATGCCGATGGCGACGGTGTTCCTGATGTGGTTGAAAATGGCGGCACGGATAATAATCAAGACGGTATTTCTGATGACCCTAATGTATTAGCGCCGGTCATGGATGCTGATGCTGATGGCACGCCCAATTACCTCGATCTAACCTCTTACGGCGATGAGCGCGGTTATGATATTGATAATATTGAATACGAGCGCTATACCTCAGGCACTCTCGATATCGACCCGCGACCTGATGGCGACGGTATCATTGATGATTTAACGGATGCGGATGGTGACGGTATTGCCGATATTATTGATGGCAACACGAATCGTTATGGACATGGCGCGGGGCCTAAGCGAGCACCTACACCGAAAATTCAAGGTGGCGGTGACGGCATTGCTGTTTTATCTGTTGATCAGACAGAAACCACCACTTTGGTGAATATTCGCTACCAGTGTCAGCTGATTGAATATGCAGGTACGGATTTATCGGATACGCCTAAGCCGAATCTAGAGGCCAGTCTCGATACAGATGGCGATGATGATAAAGGCAATACCTATCATACGTTCACTGAGAGTAACTCAGACTTTGTCGGACGTGTATCCTGCGGTGGCACAAATAATGACGTGATTTTCTTTATTGGCGGCGAGACGAATAACACATCAAAGCTCGAAGAAAACCAAAAGCGCTTGTACTTAGGCCGTATTTCAGCTGAAAAGCTCATTGCCAAAGAAGGTGAGCAAGACCAGTACATTCTTGCACCAATAACGCCAGAGTTGCTTTTGGCTGATGCGGTGCCAGAGCTGGAAACTTTAGCTGATCCAAGCACGCACCCAGCGGTGATTAACCTTAAACGTCTGATAAAGAGCTTGGATGTTGGTGAGGCTGATTCGCCAAAAGAATATTGGACGGCGGCTTCGGAGCCAGACCAAGACTTCTTGAGCTCTGAGAGCATTTTGGTGGCCAATGTGGCACATGAAACGGTTCAGCTACAAGGTTTTACCAATACGACCGTCAATAACCAAAAAGGCACCAGAGAGACATTTGCGGATGAAGTTGGAGAGTTTTTCTCTAACACAGCTGAGTTTGAAGCGTTTGCTGAGAGCTTCATTAGCGCAGTTCAAGCAAATATCGATGCCAAAACCGATCCAACAGAGTTTGTGTTTGCTGAAGACATTCACTACGTGATTGATGAAGGTAATAACACGCTTGCTGCGGATGGTGTGCTAATTCCCGCAAGCCAAGTGCCATAAGGCGAACTTTTTGCTAACAAGCAGTATTCGTTATTTAGTCACAGCAAAAACGAACGGCAGATACTAAAAAGGGAGCCAATGGCTCCCTTTTTAGTATCTGCCTTGTAGAGATTACAATGCAGGGATACGCAATGTTTGACCTGGATAAATTTTATCAGGGTCAGAAAGCATTGGCTTATTCGCTTCAAAAATAACAGGGTATTTACCCGCTGAGCCATAAAACTCTATAGCAATTTTTGATAACGTGTCGCCTGACTTCACAGTGTAGAACTGTGCTTCAGGTGCTTGCTCAGTTTCGGCAACGGTTAATTGGTCGTCAACTTCTGCAATGCCATCCAAGTTACCCACCGTTAGAATGACTTTTTCTTTTGTCGCTGCGCTGTCAGCTTCGCCAGTAAGTGTTGCTTTCTCATCATCGATAACAACTCCAAAATCCGTGATGGCAAATTCGTACTTCGCGACGAACTCTTTGACTTGATCCGCTTTTTTTGCTGCAGCTTCTTCTGTGGTGTCGTAACCAAAGATATTTGCGCCTGCATCTTTAATAAATGAAAACAGTCCCATAGTGGTCTCCAAAGAGGTTATAAAGGCTTGAGTATAGAGACAAAGAAATTTGCTGGTCAAGTGGGTATCCGTAACAAAATTGGTCATAATTGATGGATAAGCTATACTTCGCTTTTTTCGACAACTAAGCAGTCTTCTATGAGCGGAACCCTATTTATTGTTTCTGCGCCTTCGGGTGCAGGAAAAACCAGTATAATCGCGTCTATTTTGGATCAATTATCTGGCTTGCAGTTGTCTGTTTCGCATACCACTCGAGCGATGCGCCAAGGTGAAGTGGATGGCGAGAGCTACCACTTTGTTAGCCTTGAGCAGTTTAAAGCCTTGCTCGCTCAGAATGATTTTTTAGAGTATGCAGAAGTTTTCGGTAATTTTTACGGGACATCGAAATCAGCGGTTATGTCGGCATTAAACCAGCATGATGTGCTACTTGAAATTGACTGGCAGGGCGCTTTGCAGATTAAGGAGCAATTTCCTGAAGCCGTACTGATTTTCATTATGCCACCCAGCTTGGAGGCCTTGAAATCGCGCCTGCAAGGTCGTGGTCAAGATAGTGAAGAAACGATTGCAAGACGCTTGGAGGGTTCACGTCGTGAAGTGGCGGCGGCAGAGCATTATGACTATATCCTCGTTAATGATCAGTTTGAGCAAGCGGCAGAAGAGTTGAAGGCAATTTTTGTGGCCGAAAAATGCAAAAAAGCACGGGTATTAAGCCAAAATGACCAGTTATTTGCTCACTTCTTAAATAGCGATTGAATCTCGTTATAAACCTCGGTATATTTAAGGGTCAGCATTAATTTTTGGAGTTCTTCATGGCTCGAGTAACCGTCGAAGATTGTTTAGAAAACATGGAAAACCGCTTCCAGCTCGTCTTAGTTGCTAGCAAGCGCGCACGCCAAATTTCTATCGGTGGCCAAGATCCGTTTGTTGCTTGGGACGACGATAAGCCAACCGTTGTCGCACTGCGCGAAATTGCAGAGGGCTATATTACGCCAGATAAAGTGAAGCAGCTTGAGGCGTATAATATTAATATTGAAGCCCGAAACGCATTCTAATCCATCATTAAACTTGCGCTGCTCGGGGTATATTAACTTGTGAATGGTTATAGTAATCTTCTTGAAAAGCTGGATTACCTGAACTCTGAGCAGATCTTGGTTGTTGACCAAGCTCATGATTTCGCCGACAAGGCGCATATTGATCAATTCCGCCGTTCTGGCGAACCTTACATAACTCACCCTATTGCTGTCGCAGGCATTTTGGCTGATATGCGAATGGACTTTGAGACCATTGCAGCAGCTCTTATGCATGATGTTATTGAAGACTGCGGCGTTTCTGAAGAGCAAATGGTTGAGCACTTTGGTGATTCGATTACGCGATTGGTTGACGGCGTAACGAAGATCAATAGTTTGTCGTTTTCATCTAAGGCAGAAGAAAAAGCGCGTACCATTCGAAAAACGCTCTTGGCCATGGCGCAAGATATTCGAGTGATTATCATCAAGCTGGCTGATCGCTTGCACAATATGCGCACCTTAGGCCCTGTAAAACTTGAGTCGCGTCGTCGTAAAGCTCAAGAAACCCTAGAAATCTATGCCCCGATTGCTCTTCGTTTGGGGATGTACAGTGTTCATAATGAGTTGGAAGACCTTTGCTTTCATGCACTCTACCCTATGCGCGCAGAGCGAATCGGTAGAGCGGTTGAAAAAAGAAAGGCTCAAAACCAGCAGCGAATCACGCATATTCGTGAGGAAATGCTCAAGCTCATGGAAGAGCAAGGCATTGAGGCTGAAATCAATTATCGCCAGAAGCACCTCTGGAGCATCTATCGCAAAATGAAGGATCACCAAAAGCGTAAATCCTTCGACGAAATCATGGATGTCTTTGGCTATCGCATTATTGTCAAAGATTTGATGGAGTGTTACACCACGCTTGGTATTTTGCATAATCACTTCAAGCTCGTTCCAGGTCGTCTTAAAGACTATATTGCGCTTCCTAAGGCGAACGGCTATCAGTCGCTGCATACGACGCTTTTGGTTGCTCGCGGCCTGCCAGTTGAAGTGCAAATACGTACTGAAGATATGGATCGCCTAGCTAACAAGGGTATTGCCGCGCATTGGACATATAAAATCCAATCGCAATACTCATCTCAGCAAATGCGTGCCCAGCAGCTAGTGAGCAATATTCTTGAGCTACAAAAATCAACAGGCAGCTCTGAGGAGTTTTTGGAGCACTTGAAGCAAGACTTATTCCCTGATGAGGTGAATGTTTTCACACCTAAAGGCGATATTGTCGTTTTACCGAAACATGCAACGCCGATCGACTTTGCCTACGACGTGCACAGTGATATTGGCAATCAGTGCATCGGTGCTTTAGTGGATGGACGAGCAGCGCCTTTAAATACAGCGCTGAAAAGCGGCCAAACCATCGAAATTATCACGTCTAACTTTGCAAAACCGAGTTCGGAATGGCTGAATTTCGCCGTTTCGGGCAAGGCAAGAAGTAGCATCCGACAGTTTCTTAAGAAGCAGAAAATGGAAGACGCTTTGCATATGGGCGAGCGCTTATTCAATGAAGCGGTCGAGCAATCTCAAGCAGAATCACAGTTGCCAGCGTTAACGCCGGATACCGTTCAAAACATTTTTCCAGAAATTAGTGAAGGTATTGAAGGTGTTTATCGCGAAATTGGGCTGGGTGAGCGTCACCCCGTTGTCACGGTTTATCAGTTACTAAATCCGAGTCAATCCGATGCAGAAGAGCTCACAGATCAAACTAAGTTATCGATCAAAGGTGCGAATAACTTAGTAACTAATTACGCGCACTGTTGTTTTCCGGTGCCTAATGATGCCATTGTCGGCCATATTTCCACGGGACGAGGCATTGTGGTTCACCGAACAGAGTGCCGCAATATGCTCAAAGATATGCGTAAAAACCCATCGCACTGGATTGCGCTCACTTGGGAAGATAATGCCGAAGATGAGTTTTTGGTTGGTCTGACGATTCAGCTTAAAAATCAGCGAGGCGTGATCGCCAAGTTGGCCAGTGAAATTGCAGCCTGTTATTCAAATATTCATCATATTGTAACGCCAAATATCGAAAGTCGCCTTGGTGCAGTGTATATTGAAATAACGGTAAATAACCGTAAGCACTTGGCGACGATTATGCGCAAGCTGCGCCGACTAAAAGAAGTGGTAAGAATACAGCGGCAGATGCCGTAGAACTTTAAAAATTGCGTAATAATTAGCTTTATCGTTGCGCTTTTTTGGCACTTGCTTCAAGATTACTCGCTAAAGTTAATTAATTTGGATGATTTATGAAAAAGGTTTTGATTGTAGGCGCAGGGTTTTCTGGCGCAGTGATTGGCCGAGAGCTTGCCGAAACAGGAATTCAAGTTGATATTATTGACCAGCGTTCGCACATCGCAGGTAACTGTCATACGCAACGTGATGAAGAAACCAATGTCATGATTCACCAGTATGGACCTCATATTTTCCATACCGATGATGAAGAAGTCTGGGATTACGTTAACCAGTATACAACCTTTAAGCCTTACACAAACCGAGTTAAATCAACCACCAAGGGCGAAGTATTTTCCTTGCCAGTGAATTTGCATACGATTAACCAGTTCTTCAAAAAAACGATGCGTCCTGACGAGGCAAAAGCCTTTATCGAAGAGCAGGCTGATAAAAGCATTGAAGATCCACAAACTTTTGAAGAACAAGCTATGCGCTTTGTGGGCAAAGACCTTTACGAAGCTTTCTTCAAGGGCTACACGCAAAAGCAATGGGGCTGCCACCCAAGTGAGCTACCTGCGAGCATTTTGAAGCGCTTGCCGGTGCGTTTTAACTACAACGATAACTATTTCTTCCATAAATTTCAGGGCATGCCGGAGCACGGTTATACCGTCATTGTTGAAAAGATTCTTGAACATAAGAATATTTCTGTTCAATTGAACACTGAGTTTGAGCGTTCAATGCAAGACCAATATGACCATGTGTTTTACTGCGGCCCGCTTGATGGTTACTTCAACTATGAGTTAGGCCGCTTGGGTTACCGCACACTTGATTTTAAACGTCATTCTGCAGACGGTGATTTCCAAGGATGTGCCGTAATGAATTACGGTGAAACGTCGGTGCCATTTACTCGTATATCTGAGCATAAGCATTTCACCCCTTGGGAAGAGCATGATAAGACGGTTTATTTTGAAGAATACAGCCGTAGTTGTGAGCCAGAAGACATCCCTTACTACCCGATTCGTCTCGTTGATGAAAAGGCGATGCTTAAAGACTATGTTGATCTTGCAGAGCAAACAGAGGGCGTCACCTTCGTTGGCCGCTTGGGTACGTATCGTTATTTAGATATGGACGTGACGATTCGCGAAGCTTTAGATGCGGCGCGTTCATTTAAAGAAAAGGTTGACAATAACCAGTCAATCCCGGCATTCTTTGTAAGCGTGCTTTAATAGGCAAACACTGAAATAGAAGGATCGTAATAGAAGGATCGTATAGGATGAAATTAGCGGCACTGATTGTGTGCCATAATTCAGGTCAAAACGTCTGTGCGCTGGTAGAGGACCTACGAGCACAGACAACACCTCCGGCTGTTATTCTTATTGTAGACAACGCCAGTACTGAGGGAACTCAGCACCTGCTCAAACAACTTGAGCAAGCTCATGCGTCTGTGCATGTGTTTTATCAAACGCAAAATACAGGCGGCGCGGGCGGCTACCATCGTGGCTTTGTTGAGTTCAATCAATGCAAGGAAGGATGCGACGCGCTCGTTACTTTTGATGATGATGCGCGAGCAAAAGATCCTGCTTTACTTGAAACATTGCTGAAACAGCATGAAAAGCAGCCCGATGCGGTTGTTGGTGCTTTGGTCGTTGATCTCGATGACGAAACAAAAACAGCGTTCAGCTATAAGCTAGGTGATAAGCGTAGCCGCGATGTGGCGACACTTAGGCGCTATCAAGGATTGCTTCAGGATGTGAAATTATTCTCTGGGGTTTTGTTTCCAAGGTCTGTTACCCAGTCTTTTCCTGGCCCGAAACCTGAGCTCTTTATCCGCGGTGATGAGCAAGAGCTCAAGCAACGATTGGAAAAAGCTGGAATTACGTTGGTCACCACGCCAGCAGCACGCTGTTTTCATCCATCATCTCAAGGTGAAGTGATTCACTGCAAAAACATTCGAGTGTTTACAGAATCCAGCCCGGGGAAATACTATTTTATTGTCCGTAACTGGGCTTATCTGATGCGCGAACATCCTCGACATAGTCGCTTTGTGCGTAGTCGAATTTTGCTGAAAACCTTAGCGGCAAATGCGTATTTCATTCTATTTAAAAGCCCTCGTGAAAAAACCCACGGTTTACGTTGGTTTTACCGAGCTTTTTCTGATGGCGTGAATCGTCGCTTTGATACGGTTGCAAAAGCACAAGCAGCTGAATTTCTAGATAAGGCGCGCAGCATTTCGAGCAAACAATACAGCGAATAGATTTTTGTTTCGTTTATTCGCCGTTTAGATGGCTTGCCTTGAGTGAATGCTCAAGGGCTAAGCTAATCAGCAAAGAGTGGTGCTAAGCGTCTAAG
>JAXHSS010000219.1:0-1819 GCA_034190675.1 Pseudomonadota bacterium | reverse complement strand
TTTGGCGGTTTTATCGCTGTTGTTCGATGCGTTATTTTTGGGCTTGGCTTTCTTCATGACAATTGCTGGGTTAATTCAATCAGTATGTCATGTAAATTATCGGTTTGCGTGTGAAGTTCAGATAAATTGCCCGAGTTATTGATCACATAATCCGCCTGATCTAGGCGCTGCTGTCGATCCATTTGTGCCACGATGATTTTCTCGATTTGGCTTTCATTGACATCATCACGCTGACTAGCGCGTTGAATTTGAACCTCGTGGCTCGCATCAACAACGACGACGGTATCAACTAGCTGGTATTGCTTTGTTTCAAACAATAAGGGTGAAACCAGCACAATATAAGCCGAACTTGCTTCGGTTAATTGTGTTTGGATTCGTTGATTGATCAGCGGGTGCAAGGTGGCTTCTAACCATTGTTTTTTAGCCGGGTCATTAAATATTTGTTCGCGAATATAGGCGCGATTCATCTCACCGGTGTCACTTAGGCTATTTGGGCCGAAATATTCTGCAATGTCCTGTAAAACTGGCTCGCCTTTTTTTACGACATCATGGGCGATAATATCGGCATCCACAATGCTAATGGCTTTGTGCGCGGCTAAATAATCAGTAACAGCGGTTTTCCCGCTACCAATGCCACCGGTCAGCCCGACGCGCAATTTGAGTGCGCTAGAAGCCACTGAGGTACCAGCTCATTAATTCGTTACCAAAAAACAAGGCAATTAAGCCTGCTATCGCCAGATAGGGGCCAAAGGCAATTTGTGTTGGGTTTTCTTGGCCGCGTTGGCTGATCACGACGATGCCGCCTAAAATAGCGCCCAATAGGCAGCTTAAAAACAAAATAACAGGCAATTGAAGCCAGCCCAGCCAAGCTCCCATCATGGCTAATAGCTTAAAGTCGCCATAGCCAAAACCTTCTTTGCCGGTCAGTAGTTTGAATAACCAAAAAACCGACCATAGCGAGAGATAACCAAACACGGCGCCGAGTAACGCATCGTCCAGCGGAACCCATTCAAAATACCAATTTGACAGTAAGCCGAGCCAAAGCCCTGGCAATGTCAGAGAGTCAGGTAATAGCTGGGTATCAAAATCAATGAATGTCAGGATAATCAATAGCCAAACGAAAACCGCTAAAAAGGCGGTATGAAGGCTAATGCCAAAGTGCCAAACCGTAATTAAGGTCAGCGCGGCAGTGAGCAATTCAACGAGTGGATAGCGCGGGCTGATCGACTTTTGGCAGCCCGTGCAGCGACCTTTCATCGCTAGATAGCTAATGACGGGTAGGTTTTCATACCAGCGGATCGGGCGTTCACAGTTTGGGCAACGAGAGGGCGGGGTTGATAAATCAAAGCGAGCTTGGTCTTCCTCGGCTTCAGAGAGTCCTAAAAAGGCTTTAGACTGACGCTTCCAGTCTCGCTCCATCATGATAGGTAAGCGGTGAATGACGACGTTGAAGAAGCTACCAAAAAGTAAGCCTAGCACGAAGGCTAGGCTGTATATCAGTAATAGTTCTGACATTAACGCGCTATTGAACAAGTTGACCCAGATCAAAGATTGGCAAATAGATTGCCATCAAAATGGTAGCAATAATGCCACCGAGCAAGATCATCATAGCGGGTTCAATTAAGCTAAGGATGCCTTCTACGGTGTCATCTACTTCTTGTTCGTAGTAATCAGCGGCTTTATCTTGCATGTCATCAACGGCACCTGACTCTTCACCAATATTGGTCATTTGAATCATCAGCGGTGTAAACACGCCAGTTTGTTTCATGGCGAAGGCGAGCTCTTGCCCTGAGGCCACATCTTCTTTTATCTTAAGAAT
>JAXHSS010000218.1:0-1855 GCA_034190675.1 Pseudomonadota bacterium | reverse complement strand
AATGCAAAATAGTTCAATCAAAAACAGTGGCGCAGTATATCACTCTTTGCGTCAATTGCGCCAATCGATCCGCCGTTAACAGGAACAGAATACGCCTATGAACGTTATTGCTCTTCTTGTTGTCTGCCTCACGGCCTATGCGTTATCTCTTGGGCTGTTACTGCTCGGCTTGAGTTTGCGCAAGCCAATTTCCGCCATCATCCCTACGTTTGGAATTGCCGTAGCAAGCCATGCGCTGCTTTGCTACCAACTGGTTTATGTTTTGCCCGCTCAAAACGAAATCATCATGAATTTTTATGTCGCCACATTGCTGATCGTATTTTTGGCCAGCTTAATTGGCTACTTACTCCATCTATACAAGCGCCAACCTCTTTTACTGCTATCGCTAGCGACGGCCAGTTTATTGACGCTGCTTCTGGTTTTAATCAACAACGATGCACTCAGCACAATAAAGCACTATGACAACGCCACAGCGATACACGCCGCACTCTCATTTTCAGGTTTTGGTTTTTTTGCACTAGCTGCACTTCAAGCCACTAGCCTTAAGATCAGCAGTTATTTCCTAAAACAAAAGCGCAACTTAAACTGGCTCCAGCAGTTTCCTCCTATCGTTGAGATGGAGCGCCTATTATTTATTGAAATCGCTATCGGCTTCATTTTGCTCAATCTTGCGTTTATCTCGGGCTATTTTGCCTTGGCCGACATTTTCAGCCTACAAGTCATACACAAAACCGTATTAAGCTTAGCCGCTTGGCTATTATTTGGTTTTTTATTGGTGCGCCATTATTTCTATGGCCTGCGTGGACAGCTTGCCGTGAACTACATTCTGTTGGGTTTTGCCCTATTGATGATGGCATTTCTTGGCAGCCTATTTGTGCGCCAGGTGATCTTAAACCAGTAAGCTTTTAGGACTTACTTACTGCTCCTGCTCCTTTTTCTACTCATTTTCCTGCTCTTTCTCCCTTGAGCACTGCGCCAGAATGCCTTGATCAATCGCTCGATCTTTTTCCCAGTTCATCACTTTAATCGTCAAGATACACAACGCCAGACCCAGCGTAATGATATTTGCAATGATGATAATCCAGTTGTTTAGCACAATGCCGTAGACCAACCAAAGCGCCACGCCCGTAGTGAACAATAGATACATACCCAGTGAAATAGCATGCGTTTCTCGGGTCTTAAGGGTGAGCAGAGCCTGAGGCAAAAAAGCCGCTGTGGTACAAAAAGCCGCGATAAAACCCGTGATTTCCCAGCTAAGCATCAAGCGTTCACCTAACTCGCTTGTTTACGAGCATTTACGTTAGCAGCCGAGCCTGCCTCAGCCACTTTCGATTGCGCCGCTTGCGCGCAAACAACTAGCTGCAAAGACAGCAAAATCCAGAGCGCACTGCTCCAGTAACTCCCGTAAAAGGCCGTATGCGCATTAAGTGGAAACAGCATAATTAGCGCCGCAAACAGCCAGCCCAAATAGCCATTTTCTACGCTTTGACGAGAAATATAAATCAGATAAAACACCATCAAAGCGCTTAGTACCAAGCCGAACCAACCGGTCTCTAAACGTATTTCCAAAAACTGCATTGGCCGAGTCAACAGCGGGTTCTCGACTGAATCAAGCCGGCTATGGCCTGTAAACTCGGGAAAGGCATTATGCGATGCACGTGCACCGACACTGCCAAAAAAGCCATTAACAGATTCCACATCCAAGCTGCCGACTTGTTTTTTCTCTGGCCATTTATGCGTACGCTCGACATTGGTCTGAGTGGCATCAAGCAGTTGTTCAGGTGTTAAGCTCTGCTGCCATGCAAACTGCGCCGACAAACAGACCAAGGCAACCATGGCAGGAACCAAAATTTTT
>JAXHSS010000217.1:0-1870 GCA_034190675.1 Pseudomonadota bacterium | reverse complement strand
ACCGTTTCTTTATACACGGGGATCAATATCCTGAATGATACCTCGCGTAATATTTCAACGGCAGAAGACCCTGTTGAAATCAACTTGCCTGGCATTAACCAAGTAAATATTAATTTGAAGCAGGGCTTAGACTTTCCCCGCGTTCTGCGCTCATTCCTTCGTCAGGATCCTGATATTATTCTGGTCGGTGAGATTCGTGACTTAGACACAGCAGAAATCGCCGTTAAAGCCTCTCAAACAGGCCACTTGGTTTTATCAACCCTGCACACCAACTCAGCCTCAGAAACGCTAACCCGTCTGAACAACATGGGCGTGCCGCTTTATAATATTGCTACATCGGTGAATTTAATTATTGCGCAGCGACTCACTCGCCGCCTTTGCGAGGCATGTAAAGAGCCGATCACTTTAAGCAAACAGGCCATTGCCGAAATGGGCTATGCGGTGGAAGGACTGGCTGATACGGTAACTGTTTATGAGCCAAAAGGCTGCCCCTCATGTAACAAAGGGTATAAAGGCCGTTGCGGTATTTATGAAGTGGTTGCCGTAAATGAGGAAATCAGTAAAATCATTCTAAATGGAGCGAATGCAATCGAGCTATCGGAGACATTCCGCCGACAAGGGTATCCTGATCTCTTCCAATCTGGCTTAAAGAAAGTTCTCGATGGCGTCACCAGTTTAGAGGAAGTTCAGCGCGTTACCTCCAGCCACTAATTTTGAGCTTTAATACATTATGAGCAGCAGCACATTAAAAACGTTTAGTTTCACAGGCACAAACCGAAAAGGCACCGCCGTCAAGGGCGATATCGAAGCAGGCAATATTCAGCTTGCTCAGGCCAAGCTACGTAAACAAGGCGTTATTGCAGATAAGATTAAACCAAAATCAACGCCCTTGTTTACCACTAGCGTCAAAGAAAAAGATGTTGCTTTTTTTACAAGGCAATTAGGCACCATGCTGAAATCAGGTATTCCAATTACACAGGCGCTAGAGATCACAGCAGAAGGACAAAAAAACCCCGCATTTAAAAATCAAATCCTGCAAATTAAGCGAGATATTGAATCAGGATTATCACTTCACGAGGCATTGCGCCGACACCCAAAACAGTTCGATGACCTTTACCGAAGCTTGGTCGAATCTGGTGAATTATCGGGCAACTTAGAAGGCATGCTCACCCGAATTGCTGAATACAAAGAAAAGATTCTCTCTATCCGTTCAAAAATTAAAAAGGCTTCGTTCTACCCTGTTTTCGTTCTCATTTTCGCCTTTATTGTAACGATTTTCCTAATGATTAAAGTGGTTCCGGAATTTGTCGGTGTTTTTGAACAGCAAGGCGCAGAGCTTCCTGCTATTACAGTTGTGGTAACCACAATGTCTGCGTGGTTACAAAAATGGTGGTTCATTTTAATTGCCATTTTGGTGACCTTGGTGGTTGGGTTTATTCAACTAAAGAAACGTAGTAGAGGGTTTCAACAACAATTGGATGTTTTTGTGCTCAAGCTGCCACTTTTTGGTAATCTCATCAAACGCTCTGTATTAGCTCGTTTTGCGCGTACCTTGTCTACCTCATTTGCATCAGGTGTTCCAATGGTTGAATGTTTGGACTCTTGTGCGAAAGCGGCCAACAACTTTGTTTATACCAATGCTATTCTTAAGATAAAAGAAGATGTGGCCTCAGGGCAAGAGCTCGCCTTCGCCATGAAACAAACTGGCGTGTTTACACCGCTGATGATTCAAATGACCAATATTGGTGAAGAGTCAGGTGCCATTGATGACATGGAAGACAAAGCCGCTGATTACTACGAGCAAGATCATCATGGCAGGCTCGATCAGGCTCAATAGACCTTCAACCGTATCATCCACTTCTTGCTCGTA
>JAXHSS010000216.1:0-1896 GCA_034190675.1 Pseudomonadota bacterium | reverse complement strand
GTAATCTTATCCACGGAGTAACCACCAATTGAGAAAACAGCCAGTATAAAGTATAGTTCGATGACTTTTAAATCTCTGAATCAAATCCTTTCTAGCAATTCATGGCTATTGCAAATAAATCTTCCATTGCCCTGCTCGCAACCATCATTTTTTCGCGAATGTTGGGCTTGTTTATGTTTCTTCCGGTTTTTGCCATTGCAGGACAAGACCTGGCCGAATCAAACTGGACTCGAATTGGTCTAGCGATCGGCATTTATGGCCTATTTCAAGCCTTGCTTCAGCTACCTTTTGGCATTTTGTCCGACCGTTATGGGCGCAGACCTTTGGTCTTGTTTGGCCTACTGCTTTTTGCGGCTGGCGGTATCATAGCCGGCTTGAGCGATAGCATCTGGGGCGTCATTTTAGGCCGCGCTCTTCAAGGAGCCGGAGCGGTATCCAGCGCCATCCTTGCTTGGGCCGCTGACTTAACCCCCGTAGAAGATCGCAGCAAAGCCATGGCTGTTCTGGGTATGGTTATCGGCCTAGCCTTTGGCCTGTCGTTATTTATTGGCCCGGTGTTATATGACGCGGTCGGACTAAGCGGGCTATTTTATTTTACTAGCGGCCTAGCAGCTCTTGGCATGCTGGTGAGCTTATGGGTGCCTGAACAACAGCAGAAGAACCCGCAAGCCATTCAAATACGAGCCGTATTCAGCGCGGTTGTTGGCAATAAATGGCCATTTAACTTCAGCGTGTTTTTACTGCACTTTTTGATGACCGGCCTGTTTCTTGTCTTACCTAGCCTTTTGGCTAATGTCGGGCTAACTTTATTGAGCCAACATGCCTGGATGTACTTACCCACCATGGCGCTTGGCTTTTTCATCATGCTACCGATGATGATCTACGCCGAGAAAAAACAACGCATTCTTGCCATTATTCAGCTCAATATTGCGCTGCTTGCCGTCAGTTTATTGATTTTGCAATTACACCTACACGGCCTTTGGGTTGCCGCGCTAGGTTTATTGGTTTATTTCACGGCATTCAACCTTCTTGAAGCACTGATGCCTTCGTGGGTAAGCCGATTAGCAGAGCAGGAAAACACCAAAGGCGCCAGCTTGGGCGCCTATGCGGCATCCCAATTTCTCGGGGCTTTCGCGGGCAGCTCGGTTGGTGGTATGATGTTGGATTACAACGGTTTACAGCCATGGTTATGGACCTTATTAGCCGTTGTGATTGCATGGTATTTCGTGATCCGCTTGATCTTCATCACCCAACAAGGGCGTCGACAAGCTTAGGTTCGCAGCGTAACAGTTTAAAGAGGCAAATATGGCAAGAGGCATTAATAAAGCGATTATCGTGGGTAATCTAGGAAACGACCCGGATGTTAAAATGACATCAAACGGTTCTGCTGTTGCCAACTTGAGCGTAGCGACATCCGAGGGATGGCGCGACAAGAACACAGGTGAAATGCAAGAGCGCACCGAATGGCACCGCATTGTGCTGTTTAACCGCCTAGCGGAAATTGCTCAGCAATATCTTCGCAAAGGCTCAAAAGTCTATATCGAAGGCAAAATCCAAACGCGTAAATGGCAAGACCAAAACGGCCAAGACCGCTACTCAACGGAGATTGTCTGCAACGAACTACAAATGCTAGACAGCCGTGGTGACAACGCTATGTCTGGCGGCAGCTTCGGTGGCGGCTCTAACAGTGCGGGCGGCTTCAACAAACCATCACAAAACTTTAATCATTCAGGTGGCGGACAGCAAAATTCAGGTTTTGGCCAACATCAGCAATTGGGCTCTGGGGCCAATCAGCAAAAGCCAAATTTCACCATGCCCAACGATGCTGACTTCGACGACGACGTACCGTTCTAACTTTGCGCGATGTTGAAAAAGCGCTACATCATTCTACTGTTT
>JAXHSS010000215.1:0-1906 GCA_034190675.1 Pseudomonadota bacterium | reverse complement strand
CGTCGCTGGTTTGTAAATGGCGATCAACTAGAATACCGCGATTCACATTAAGACCAGTGGATTCAGCAATGGCGATGCGAGGGCGAAGACCAACCGCTGATACAACAAGGTCAGCTTCTACAGTTGAGCCGTCTTCCATTACCACTTCGCAGCGGCCATTTTCGGTTTTATTGACGGCTATAGCAAAATGGCCGTATTTAAACTCCGTACCTAGTGCTTTTAGGCCGCTTTCAAGTACTTCTGAAACGGCTTCTGGCAATAATAGTGGCATGACTCGGCCCTCAGGCTCGATAATCGTTGCGTTGAACCCGCCATTAGATAAGTCATTGGCAAATTCACAGCCGATCAAGCCGCCGCCGATGATAGCGACGTCTTTAACGCCATCGTTGAGCGCTTCGCGGAAACGGCGGTAATCCATTAGATCATTAACAGAATAGACGCGGTCAAGAGCATCACCTGAAAGTGGCAGCTTGACTGTGTTCGCGCCCAAAGCAAGAACCAAGCTGTCATAAGCAAAGGTTTGGTCAGCGGTCTCGATTTGCTGATTCACTTCGTCGATATGTTCCACTTTGGTATGAGTCAATACGGTAATATTGTATTGCTCTTCCAGTTTTTCAGGCGTAGCCATAACTAAATCTTCAGCGGCTTTTTCTTTGCCGAAGCCTGCCGATAGCATCGGCTTTGAGTAGATCATCCCATCATCAGAGGTGATCAGCGTGATCGGGCGATCTGCATCGATTTTACGAAGCTCTTTAAGCAGGTTGAATCCTGCAAGACCTGTACCGATGATGATAATGGGGTTCATCTGTTGTCTCCTTAAATCTCGATCATTTCGAAGTCTTCTTTACCAACGCCGCAGTCTGGGCAAACCCAGTCATCAGGAATGTCTTCCCACTTTGTGCCTGGCTCAATACCGTCTTCAGGCCAGCCTTGTTCTTCATCATAGATCCAGCCGCAAACGACACATTCCCACTTCTTATAGCTCATAATATTGCCCCTTAGGTTATTAAATGTGCAAAAAACCAGTAGTTAACCTGAAAAGGCTGGATTCATCAAGTCTTTGGGTAAATTTGTCTCTTCTCTGTAAACCAGTGCTTCTTGAGGTGACAATCCTTTGTTTTACTGACAAGATACGCGTGTTATCGAATATTTTAAGGGCAATATGTTGGCAGGTGCGCCAAGGCGGCTACATCGCTTGAAGCAGCCGAGAGGAATCAGGCAATGGTTATATCATCCAGGTTCATTAACTCAGGCATTACGTGATCAGTTTGGCGATATACAAGTCGAAAAGCTTCAGCAGCAGTGCTCGCTACTGCCATTTCAAGACTGTATCAAAATGGGACTGCGAAGCCGACAAATGGGCATTGAACGCGAAGTCTTTTTGCAGCATCAGGGCTTGTTCTTGGTTTATGCCAAAACATTTATGCCAATGACCACCTTGGTGGGAGAAAATCGCCACATGCGTTATTGGGATACCAAGCCGTTAGGTCACTACTTATTTACTAACCCACGAGTGGTTCGTAGTTGCTTAAGTGTGAATGGGGAGGTGGTGCTGTCATTGCCTTCAGGTCAAGGTGAGGCGTTGGCTTTGCAGCGTGAGTCCATTTTTTTATTGGCAGGAAGGCCGATTTTGATTTACGAAAACTACCTCAGGCCGATGGTTGAGGTGGTTTGATAAATGCCAGTGCAAGTATTTGAATTAACGAGTTTGCTGAATATATTTCAGGTAGAGGTGGGTTGATCATCAAAATGAAAACGCTGGGGATGACTAAGTTTCTTGACTACATGCGCTTAATGCGCATGGAAAAGCCGATCGGTAGTTTTTTGCTATTAGCGCCCACTTGGCTAGCGCTTTGGCTAGCAGCTGAGGGAATGCCCAGCATCAAACACCTCATTGTTTTCACCT
>JAXHSS010000214.1:0-1924 GCA_034190675.1 Pseudomonadota bacterium | reverse complement strand
TCTGGCTTATCAACCGCATTTCAGCGCGGTGGCGTTAACTCAGCTTTTTCAAGGGCATGTTGCAGCATCCAATATTTTGCTGTTTATGCCAAAAGAAAAAGCACTTGCTGAGATGTTAATTCATTTAATCAAGCAAAAGTTAACATCTAGCGCTGCAACTATTTACCTAGTGGGTGATAAGCGCTCAGGCATTCAAAGCTTTGCGAAAAACTCCAGCGAAGACTTCCAAAAGCAACAATCGCTTAGCCATCACTACCTTTACACTGCTCAGATCAAAGCAGCGCAGGCAACAGCTCAAGACGGCATCCAAGCTAGCGAAACGCGAAACAAAGAAACGCTAAGCAAAAAAACTCAAATTAAAGACACGCTGAGTAGCAAAGAAGTAACAGGCTTTTTTCAGTCGTATGAACATGATGGGCTCAGGCTATTTAACCTGCCGAGCGTGTTCAGCTTTCAAAAGCCTGATGAAGGCTCATTGCTGTTAATTCCTCATTTTAAAGACTTCCCTGCCGAGCGGGTTTTGGATTTTGGATGCGGCTCTGGGTTATTAACTTGCAGCTACCTAAAGCAGCACCCAAAAGCCCAGCTAGATGCACTTGATGCCAACGCCTTTGCGCTATTAAGCACCGAAAAAAGCGCCCAAGCAAACAGGCAAACACTTAACCAAACCTTGCTCAGCAATGGCTTGCAACTAGTGAATACACAATATGACTTAATCTTCAGCAACCCGCCTTTTCACCAAGGCCAAGAGCAAACCTATGATATCGCCAAGCAGTTTATCGCAGACGCTCACCGCCATTTGAAGCCCGGTGGAAAACTTCTCATTGTTGCTAATCGCTTTTTGCCTTACGAACCAACAATTCTAAGCACCTTCGGCAACTGTAAAGAATTGTCTAACAATTCAAGATACAAAATTATTGCCAGCTATAAAAAATCGTAGCACAATAAAATGAAGCATTGACGAATTCGATGCTTGGCTCCAAGAGACCACTCTCATGAGTATTAAAAAACTCCCACGGTGCTCGTCCTCGCCTAACTGCGTCTGCAGTGAATACCCAGATGATGAAGAGCATTACGCAAAGCCACTACGCGTGTCTGGCTTTATCCGCAACGATGAGGTCATGAAAAAACTGATTACCGCTATTACAGAAACTGGCGGCGTGATCGTTGAACAAAAAGGCCACCTACTCACGGCGACCTATACCTCAAAGCTGCTGCGCTTTGTTGATGATGTTCAGGCGCGTTATGATATGGAAAACCGACAAGTGCATATTCGCTCAGCATCTCGCGTTGGCTATTACGACTTCAAGGCCAACAAAGCTCGTGTTGAAGCGATTCGCAAAGCCTTTAGCAAACAGGCTGTTAAGCCCTAGCTATCATGTGAATTTTTGCGAGCTATTAAGCAAGACTTCATGTAGCTTCAAAACAGGCTTTTTTTTCAACTGGTTTAAATACAAACTGCTGGGCAAGCGAACAAACCACTCGCCCAAATAGCAAATAAAGGACTAACGCCTAGCCGATCACTCGGCCAAAACAACACGAGAAGGCTCTCGTAATGTCACCAGCTCCTCAGCCAATGTTGGATGAATTCCGATGGTTTGGTCTAATTGCGCCTTCGTAATGCCCATGTGCAGCAAGGTTGAGAAGCCTTGCAAGATCTCCCCGACTTCCTCACCCACAGCGTGAATACCTAAAATACGATCCGTTTTAAGATCCACCAACAGCTTAAATCGTGTTCGATACTGCAACTGGGTTAGCGAATATTTTAAGTGACGAAACTCAGAATCAAACACCGCAAATTCATAGCCCTTGGCCTTGGCCGTCTCCTCCGTCATGCCCACATTAGCAAACTGCGGATGCGTAAAAATCACCGTGGCCACCGTATCAAAAGCTGGGCGCAAGCTAGGGCGCTGATCAAACAACG
>JAXHSS010000213.1:0-1957 GCA_034190675.1 Pseudomonadota bacterium | reverse complement strand
ACCACGCGGTTAGCCAGCCTTCATGGGTTGTCGAACCAATCGCTCCGGCTAGCAAAGCAAGAAACGCAACTATCGCCAGTAACTTTGTCATCGCAGCTTTCATGATCTAGGGCCTAACGCCTTGCTCACCGGAAAATTAGGAGCGCAGCGAGTAATTTTTCCGAGTGCAGCAACTTGTTATATTTCAATTGTAATGTTCCATGAATGAATCAGAGAAACGACGCCAAAGTGGCATTATTTTTTCTAAGTCTAACTTGTCATCTAAGAGGCTGGATTGATTCTTCCAGTGTTCCTTTAAATGTTCAGGCTTTTTCGGTGTTGGGTACCGCCCATCCCAAATAATATATTCAGATAGAACCTTTAGTATTTTATTTTCGTCTTTTGATGTAGATAAGCTTGCGGTGTTCGCCAATGCAACCAAATCATGAGTAGAGTTAAACCCTGTACCCGAACCAATGCAATGTGCCTTAAAAAGCAGTTCGAAAGACATACCCAAGAGCATCTTGTAGGTTGCCCAGCAATTAATTTCTAACTCTTTTTCGCTTTGCATTGCCTTCCATAAAGTGCGAGCAGACACCAAAAGATCATGTGATTTATTATGCCAATACGCTGGTGTTTCTTGACGTAGTTCGAATTGCTTGTTGTAAAGATCCATTTTTCAGTTTCGCTTCAAAAGCTTGAGTCTGGCCTCGTTAAATTCCTCTTCAGAGATGTGACCATCTTCCTTTAGCTTTGCCCATTTTATTAGTTCGTCAGCTACAGAATATTGCTTTAACTTTTCTCCTTTGATTATATCTACCTCTGACTGATTTACTGAGCTTTTGTCTGATTTTGGCTTTGTTGAAAATATTCCATTAACCTCTACCCACTCTCTGTGCCTGTTCATAGGAGAGTAAAATAACACCTGAACTACAATCAAATAAGCAAAAGCAATTCCAGCGAATATTAACGAAGCAAAGAACTCATCGTCGTAATACCAACCATCCTCTTCACTAAAATATTTATTGCCCCAATAGAGAGAGCTTAGGGCACAGCCAATGAGCGCTAGCCATGTATAGCCCTTAAAGTTTTTAACAGCAGTATCAATGCTGGAGAAGTCTTGATTCTTCTTCATCATATATATGCCAAAACCCAAAAATATGGCTGGGATTACACCGAATAGAAAAATTATCGATGGAGCCATCAAGAGCGAGAAAATTAGCAGCTTACCTTGGTCGCCACTATTCATAGGTTGATTTTGCAATGTACTCTCCTTTTGAAATATAACGTAAAGCTCAGCCGTCCGAAGGGAGCGTAGCGACCGGAGGATCGGCTGGAGCTTCTTGTTGGGCTTGCGATGGCCCCATCAGAATGAACACCACTAAGACAAGTCCCCAAAATATGACGAAGAAGAACGACAAGAATGTCATTTGATAGCTAACAGATGGCTTTTTTAGGATTTGTCCATCAAGCCATTTTTGAAACCCCCTGTGCCTCCCCTTGACAAGGCTTGCCTCCACCTCTTGATGCACCTCATCCTTTGTCGCAGCGAACAGCTTTGCTTCCGGCGCGCACTCGCTCTCAAGCCGAGAAGCGGCTTCCTCCCAGCGAGACTGCCAGTACTTTCCTCCCAAGCTTACAAAATACCACAGCATAGAAACAGCGGCGCCGAGCGCTGCCAGTACAGGCGCATAGGATTCGTTTTTGAGCGAGAAAAAACCAACCGCTATCGCAGTATTGAGAATCATGAAGTAGTTCGACCGCTGCCAGAACATCTGAATTTCGAACTGTCGCGTGCTTACGGCCAACTTAAACACTTCTTCTTTATCCATGTCTCCCCACTCCCCTACAAAGCCCAACGTTTGCAGCATGCGCGCCCATGGAATGGAGCCAAAGGCGCAATGTAATGGGCGTCGCCGTGCCTGCACTGGTTAGGCCAGAACTCAGTCATTTCCTGCCTCGCTCTCTCGTTTAAATG
>JAXHSS010000212.1:0-2012 GCA_034190675.1 Pseudomonadota bacterium | reverse complement strand
TGGCTCGTCAGCAAATTGCGCAAGCCATCAATGCCGACCCACGAGAAATCGTCTGGACGTCGGGCGCTACAGAGTCAGACAACCTTGCGATCAAGGGCGCTGCGCATTTCTACGGCAAAAAAGGCAAGCACATCATTACCTCGCAGATTGAGCATAAGGCTGTACTTGATACCTGCCGTCAGCTTGAGCGCGAAGGCTATGAAATCAGCTATTTACAGCCTAATGAAGACGGCATTATTACACCTGAGCAAGTCGCTGAAGCGATTCGCGAAGACACCATTGTGGCGTCGTTTATGCACGTTAACAACGAAATTGGCGTGATCAACGATATCGCCGCGATCGGCGAAGTTTGCCGTGCGAACAAAGTGGTATTTCATGTAGATGGCGCCCAAGCCATTGGTAAAGTACCTGTCGATATGAGCGAATTAAAAGTCGATCTGTACGCGATGTCTGCACACAAAGCTTACGGTCCAAAAGGCGTTGGCGCTCTGTATGTGCGTCGCAAGCCTCGTATTCGCATCGAAGCACAAATGCACGGTGGCGGCCACGAACGCGGCATGCGCTCTGGCACCCTACCTACCCACCAATGTGTGGGTATGGGCTTGGCATTTAAACTCGCGGTCGATGAAATGGACACCGAGCTGCCACGAATTAAAGCCCTAAGCGAGCGCCTTTGGAAAGGTGTTCAAGACCTTGAAGCTGTAACGGTTAATGGCTCTTCAACTCAGCGCATCCCGCACAATATGAATGTCAGCTTCGCCTATGTTGAAGGTGAGTCACTCATGATGGCATTACGCGGCATGGCGGTTTCTTCTGGCTCTGCCTGTACATCGGCAAGCCTTGAGCCTTCATACGTATTGCGTGCGCTTGGCTTAGAAGACGAGCTAGCGCACAGCTCGATTCGTTTTTCTATTGGTCGCTTTACCACTGAACAAGACGTGGATGAGGCTGTCCAAGATATACATAAAGCCGTGAATAAGCTTCGTGAGCTTTCACCTTTATGGGATATGTACAAATCAGGTATCGACCTGAAAAGCGTCCAGTGGACAGCACACTAAATTAGTGAGGTAAGCATTATGGCATACAGTGATAAAGTAATTGACCATTACGAGAACCCAAGAAACGTAGGTTCATTCGAAGACGACGACAGTAGCGTAGGCACCGGCATGGTTGGCGCACCCGCTTGTGGTGACGTTATGCGCTTGCAACTTAAAGTTAAAGATGGCCGCATCGAAGATGCGCGATTCAAAACTTATGGCTGTGGCTCAGCGATCGCATCCAGCTCACTTGTCACCGAATGGGTGAAAGGCAAAACACTGGAAGAAGCAAGCTCCATCAAAAACATGGATATTGCTGAAGAGTTGGCTTTGCCACCTGTTAAAGTTCACTGCTCTGTTTTGGCTGAAGATGCCATCAAAGCAGCCATTGACGACTACACTAAGAAAAACAGTTAGTCAGATAACGCAATTTTCTAACGAAAACGATAAGAGACCATCATGGCAATTGCATTAACAGAGCGCGCAGCAGAGAAAGTTAGCGCCTACTTACAACACAGAGGCAAAGGTGAAGGCCTGCGCCTAGGCGTAAAGACTACCGGTTGTTCTGGCCTTGCCTATGTTTTGGAGTATGTTGATCAGCCTGAGGCCGAAGACACCGTCTTTGAAAGCCATGGGGTTAAGCTATATGTCGACCCCAAAAGCCTCGTCTATATCGATGGCACACAGGTCGACTATAAGCACGAAGGCCTAAACGAGGGCTTCGCATTCCAAAACCCAAATATTTCTGGGGAATGCGGCTGCGGCGAGAGCTTCACAGTTTAAGTCATGCGTAATTATTTTGATGCGTTTGGCCTGCCAACGCAGTTCATGCTTGATCAAAACGAGCTCAAGCTAAAATATCTCGCTTTGCAAAACATTCTTCACCCCGATCGCTATGCTCATGCCAGCGAACGGGAAAAGCTGCTCGCCTTGCAAAAAAGTACCGAGCTGAATGACGCGTTCAATACACTAAAA
>JAXHSS010000211.1:0-2017 GCA_034190675.1 Pseudomonadota bacterium | reverse complement strand
AACTGTGCTCAAGCGCCAAGTGTTTTTATGCGCAAATTTATTTCGAAGTGGTTATAAGCCTAGCGTGCTAATATCGCCATCGCCTTCACGGATCAGCTCAGGGTTGTCGCCAAGCAAACTCACCACCGTGGTTTCCGTTGCCATGCCATAGCCTCCGTCGATAATCACATCCACTTGATGGCCCAAAACCTGTTCAATATCGTCAGGGTCCATGAGCGGAAATTCATCGCCTGGCATTTGCAAAGTGGCCGTAATCAAGGGCTCGCCCACGGCTTCAAGCAGGCTTTGTGAAATCGCATGGTCTGGCACACGCAGGCCAATGGTGCGTCGCTTGGGGTGCATCAGACGGCGAGGCACTTCTGTGGTGGCATCCAGAATAAAGGTGTAGGCACCCGGCGTGTTTGATTTGATCAGACGATACTGCCAGTTTTCTACCTTGGCGTAGTTAGCAATTTCGCTCAAGTCTCTGCATAAGAGCGTGAACAAGTGCTTGTCATCAAGGCGACGAATTTGCTTGATCACGTCTAATGCATTTTTTTCATCCAGTTTGCAGCCAATGGCATAGGCGGTATCCGTCGGATAAATCACGACACCACCTTTTCGGATAATGTCTACCACTTGATTAATTAAACGCGGCTGCGGGTTGTCAGGATGAATGCGAAGTCGAAGGCTCATAGCTTTCCCATCGAGATAATATCGGTTGTAATAAGTCGGCCACGGGATAATCCCCCAAGTCGGTTTGTGGGTTCGGCCCGTGAAAGTCGCTACCAAAGGACATGCTTAGGTTAAAGAGTAGCGCTTGGCGATAAAGAAATTCGGCTTGTGTGGCTTCTTGCTTACCAGAGACAACTTCGAGACCATCGCCTCTTGCCTCAGCAAAGTCACGAATTAAGGATCTTAGCTTGGTTTTACTGAGCTGATAACCCGCAGGATGCGCAAGATACGCCTCCCCTTTAGCAGCTTGAATGGTGGCAATAATGGTTTTATAGCTGGCCCATTCGGTTTCAACAAAACAGGGTTTGCCATCGCCAAGAAATTGACGAAACGCTTGCGAGAAATTACGCACAGCGCCTTGGTTGATTAAAGCTTGGGCAAAATGCGCACGCCCTGGTGGGCCCGGCTTTGATAAGTCAGCGGCTAATGCAAAGCTATGCTTGATATTGCGCTTGGCAAGCAGCTCACCTATCTGCTGCGCACGTTGCCAGCGGGCGGCCTGCTGCGACTCGATCAAGGCCTGCATGGCCGGATGACTGGCATCCATGCCAAGACCAAGAATATGGATTTCTGTCTCGGGGTAGCGAGCCGACAGCTCAATGCCGGGAATAATCTGGATATTTTCGAGCTGGCTTGCTGTTTGCTGCGCTTCGCTAATGCCTGCCATTGTGTCATGGTCGGTTAGGGCCAAAAAGCGCACGCCATTGTCATGAGCGCGACGCACGAGATCCGATGGGGATAAAAGCCCATCTGAGCATGTGCTATGACAATGTAAATCAACGGTTTGACTAGGCATAAAGGTCAGAACTTGTATAATGGCAACCAAGCTTAATTGTACACCGATATGAAAGTATTTCTCGACTTTTTGCCTGTTACTCTGTTCTTTGTGGTCTATAAAATGGCCGATAAAACGCGCGACATCCTAAACGCGTTTCTGCCAGAATCTGCTTCTGTATGGCTTGCTGATCAAAGCGACTTTATTCTTGCCACCTTGTTTTTAATCCCTGCTACGCTGATCCCGATCCTTTATGTTTGGCAAAAAGAGCACCGTATTGAAAAAATGCACGTTATCACCTTTGCCATCGTGCTGCTGATGGGCGGCTTAACCATTGCGTTGGACAGTCCGGTTTTTCTTAAGTGGAAACCGTCCATTGTGAGCTGGGCTTTTGGGCTTGTCTTTGGTATCAGCCTGCTGTTTAACCGCAATTTGCTTCAAAAATTATTGGGCGATCAAATCACGTTGCCCGATGCGGTTTGGACACGCCTAACCTTGTTCTGGATCGGTTACTTTTTCATTACCGGC
>JAXHSS010000210.1:0-2037 GCA_034190675.1 Pseudomonadota bacterium | reverse complement strand
AAATACATAGACATTTTTCTTAACGTTTAAACTTTGTTGAAGCTTCGGATGTAAGGCGCCGACAAAGCCTGCGCTTTCACCGCCCATAATAAGCTCGGCACATTGGCCTGGATGCATTACTGAGTGCTCGCCCGCTTTCCACTGACCAAACTCATTTCCAACCGCACATAACGCTTCAACATCGCCTTTGATGTCGTAAAAATCCACGCCCGACTTATCATTCGACCACGATTCTTGTTCACGGCTTCCGTAGATCAAACCAGCAATACGCGCTTCTTGAACGAGCTCTGTGCCTCTTCCAACAAAACATAGGCCGGTCTCAAAGATGCGGATGCGCTGTTGCTGGCGATTCATGTTGTAACGAAGGTTATCAACCAAGCCCATCAACAAGCTGACGCGCATCGTGGAAAGCTCGCTTGAAATAGGGTTAAGCAAACTCTTCGTTGGCTCTTCAGGGAAAAACTGCTGGCTCGCCTCTTCTGAAACAAAGCTGTACGTGATTACTTCTTGATAATCTCTAGCGATCAATAAGTTTTTCAAGGCACGCAGAGTTACCCAACTTTCCTGCTTAGAAACACGTGACAAACTATCCATTTTCAATGAACGTACTGGCAGGTTGTTATAGCCGAATAATCGTGCAATTTCTTCGATCAAATCCACATCACGCTCAATATCAAAACGATAAGACGGCGCCGTTACAGACCATCCAGATTCTGTGTTTTCAACGTTGAAATTTAGACCTTCAAGAATAGCCACCATCTTTTCGTCGCTAAGCTCTGTACCTAGCATGCGATTAACCTTCTCAGGAGTTAATGCGATCGGCGCTCGAGCTTGGATATGGCCTGCTTTACCCTGCTCCACGATTGGGCCTGCTTGACCACCGGCAATCTCAACAATTAAAGCCACTGCTCGATGAAGCGCAATTTTTGCAAGCTCGGGATCAACACCTCGCTCGAAGCGGTGAGAAGAATCCGTATGCAAACCGTAATGACGCGCTTTGCCTGCCATTCGTGTTGGATCAAAAAATGCGCTCTCGATAAAGACCGAAGACGTGCTGTCGCTAATACTTGAGCTTTCTCCGCCCATAATGCCAGCAAGTGCTAAAGGATTCGCATCATCCGCGATAACTAGACTATGTTCCTCTAGCTCAATTGTTTTGTCGTTGAGTAGCGCGAGTGTTTCACCCGCTTTTGCCAAACGGACTGTAATGCCGCCCGACAGCTTATCGGCATCAAAACCGTGCAACGGCTGACCGAGTTCTAGCATCACATAATTCGTCACGTCCGCCACCAAATTAACAGACTGAACACCGCTGCGACGGAGCTTTTCAACCATCCACTCAGGTGTCGACGCTGATGGCTGAATGCCTTCAATCAGCTGGCCACAGTAATAACCGCAAATATCCGAATCCAGCGTTACCGACAGAGATTTTTCACTACTAACGGCTATAGGGTTAATGCTGATAGGCGTTAACTCGACCTGATTAATCGCGGCTATTTCACGCGCAATGCCCTGAATAGACAAGCAGTCGCTACGGTTTGGCGTAAGATCAACCTCAAGAATGTGATCGTTCAGATCCAGTGCTGTTTTAAGCTCCTGGCCCACCGTCAAAGACTCATCAAGCTCCATCAAGCCGCCTGTATCTTCACCAATAGCTAATTCATTAGCACCACAAAGCATGCCGTAAGAAGGTACACCTCGAAGCTTGGCTTTTTTAATTTTAAAGCCACCCGGTAAAACCGCATTCACCTTTGCTAATGGCACTTTTAAGCCAACACGAGCATTCGGCGCGCCACAGACGATTTGCAAAGGCTCTTCTTCATCAGCCTGAACCTGACAAACACGAAGTTTATCGGCATCAGGGTGCGGCTCACAGCCCACGATTTCTGCAACGACCACACCACTAAAATCAGCTAATGGCGAAAGTGCATCAACTTCCAGACCCGCTAAAGAGAGCTGATCTGCTAAAACCTGCGAGCTAATCGAAGGATTAACCCACTCACGTAACCAAGATTCACTAAACTGCATGAAATATTT
>JAXHSS010000021.1:0-16484 GCA_034190675.1 Pseudomonadota bacterium | reverse complement strand
TTTGTTGAGTTTCTTGATGCAAGGAAAGTGGTTATCGGTGGTGATATTCGACTGTCGACTGAGGGCATTAAGCAAGCAACGATTGAAGGGATTACCGATGCAGGTGCCGATGTCATCGATATTGGTATGACTGGCACAGAAGAAGTGTACTTTGCGACAGCGGATATGAATGCTGACGGTGGAATTGAAGTTACCGCCAGTCATAACCCGGTGAATTACAATGGCATGAAAATGGTTCGTGAAGAATCAAAGCCAATCAGTGCTGATACAGGCCTTGAAGATATCCGAAAAATCGCTGAAAAAGGCGTTTTTAAGCCATCTGATAGCAAAGGACAAGTCAGTGAAGCATTTGATAAGCAAGCCTATATACAACATCTGATGACGTATATTGATGCAGGTTCAATGAAGCCATTAAAGATCGTCTTTAATCCAGGAAATGGTAGTGCAGGCCCAGTACTGGATCATATTGAGGCGGCATTTAAACTTGCACAGATCCCTGTTGAGTTTATTAAGTTGCATCATGAGCCAGATGGTAGCTTCCCTAATGGTGTGCCGAATCCAATGATTATCGATAATCGCGCCGTCACGAGCGATATGGTACTTGCTGAACAGGCGGATCTGGGTATTGCATTTGATGGCGACTTTGACCGTTGCTTTTTCTTTGATGAAAAAGGCCAGTTTATCGAAGGTTATTATTTAGTAGGCCTATTGGCTAAGGCGTTTTTAGAGCAAGACCCAACAACTAAAATTGTTGCTGATCCGCGCGTTATTTGGAATACCAAAGATATTGTAGAAAATGATTTTGGCTCGCAGTGCGTGATTTCGAAATCAGGTCATGCCTTTATCAAAGAAAAAATGCGTGAGGTTGGCAATGTAGCCTATGGCGGTGAAATGAGTGCCCACCACTATTTCCAAAGCTTTAATTACTGTGATAGTGGAATGATTCCATGGCTACTTGTTATCGAACAGATCGCAAAAACGGGCAAGTCGTTAGGTGAACTGGTTCAAGAGCGTATTGATGCGTTCCCTTCATCGGGTGAGATAAATCGCACAGTCACTGATGCTGATGCGGTGATTGAAGCCGTAGAAAAGCATTTTTCAGCACAGGCGACAGATGTTTTAAAGATCGATGGCTTAAGCATGAGCTTTGAGCAATGGCGGTTTAACCTTCGTAAATCAAACACAGAACCACTGATTCGATTAAATATTGAATCTAAAGCTGATAAAGCGTTAGTAGAAGCTAAAAAAGAGGAATTACTGGCGTTGATTGAATCCATTTAATGCCGTGCTAATCACCTCAGGGCATTGATGGATCAATGCCCTGAGGGGCATAAAAAAGGCCGTAGATTAGCGCTGGGGCCTTTTTTATTAGGATGACTTAGGTGTTAGCTATTGGGTGTTGGTATTAGGTATTAAGGGAGAGAGCGACGTTAAATGGTTAGTCCGTGCCCAATCCCGAAATACTCAATGCCCAAGCTCTGCATCTCTGAAGAGTTGAAAAGATTACGGCCATCAAAAATAACGGGCTTTTTCAGATTAGCTTTGATTTGATTAAAATCAGGCACTTCAGCACTATTCCAACCAGTGATTACGAGTGCATCGGCCTGATCTAAACAGTCATAGGGACAGGAAACAGCAGTGAACAATGGCTCACTGGCATAAAGCTCAATTAAGCTCTGAGTCGCTTGTGAATCGAACACCGTTGTTTTAATCCCTTGAGACCAAAAAGCTTTTAAAATGGCATGAATTGGTGAATTATGTGTGCGGCCAGTACCACTCTTATAGGCGCCGCCCCAAATAGCCACGGTTTTACCGTAAACATCGGTGTTGTAATAGCGCCAAAATTTTTGGAAAAGCACTTCTTTTTGTGACTCATTAATGCACTGAACCGAAGAAATTAACGTAGCACCTTCAGAGCCAATATCAAAATTCGCTTTAAGGTTTTCTAATTCTGCAGGCAATGTTTTACCACCAAAGCCACAGCCAGCCGTTAAATACTGGGCTCCAACACGATCATCACTACTAATAATTTGAGTGATTTCTTTGATATCAACTTGTCGCTGTTCGGCGATAGCAGCAATTTCATTCATAAAGCTTAATCGGGTGGCTAACATGCCATTAATTGTGCTTCGAGCAAGTTCAGCAGTGGCATTACGGGTAACAAAAATTGTTTTGGCAGCCTGAATAATAGGCTCTAACAGCGTTTTAACCGTAGAGGGGAGTTTCGCAGACTCCGCACAACCAACCACTAATAGGTCACGATGCAAAAAGTCATGAATGGATTGACCTTCGCGAACCTTAATAAACGGAAAGCAAAAAGTTGAAACGCGTGCTAGCGGGGACTGTTCAATAACGGTTTGATGGAAGCTGTCTGTAGTGCCGATAGCGGCCAAACTACTCAAAATAAAATGGTGATGGGAGCGGGGAGATAAGTTGATGATGTCTTTGGCTAAGCTATTAAAGCTCGGATCAAATTGTTCATCAAAAAACAGCCAATGTACGGCGTTTGAATCATCAAGAGAGCGAAGTTCTTCGATCAGATGAATCTGCTGTTGCTCAAGATAATAATTGAATAGTTCAATCAAGCTAAACTCAAATTGATAATCCGCGATCAGATCAGAAACATTGTGATTTGGCTCATAGAAATACACAGTATGGCCAATTTTAGCTAAACATACCGAGGTGACGAAGGCGCGAAGGCCGCCCCCATAAAGATAGACATTCACGAAGAGCGCTCCGATTTAATTTTAGTCAGCAATTGGTTCGTAGAAGCATCAAATGGGTGCTCTGAATCTGTATTTAACAGCGCGGCTTCTAGCGTTTTGGCCATTTTCTTGCCCAGCTCCACACCCCACTGGTCAAATGGGTTGATATTCCAAACAACGGACATGGTAAAGACTTTATGCTCATAAATAGCAATCAAGCCGCCCAAAGTGAACGGGTTAAGCTCGTTAAATAACAGCACCGAGGAGGCTTGATTACCGTTATAAATACGGTGTAGATCTTTCTCGTCGGTGGCCGAGACAGCTTTGTTGCCGAAGGCTAAAACACGGCTCTGAGCCAAAAGATTAGCCAACGCTAAGGTATGCTGGTTACGCAGTTGAGAAGAGGTTTCTTCGCATTTTTTGGAGCCATGATAGCGATTAATCGGTGCTATGAAGTCACAGGCAACAGATTGCGTACCCTGATGCAATAATTGATAAAACGCATGCTGCGCATTAGGCCCAATATCCCCCCAAAGAATGGGACAGGTGTCATAAGGAACGGTTTTGCCAGACTTCGTTACCGATTTACCATTACTTTCCATCTCGAGCTGGGTGAGATAGTTTGGTAAAAGACCTAAACGACCGTCATAGGGTAGAACCGTATGGGCATTACAACCTAGGAAGGTGGCATTCCATGCGCCAAGCAAGCCCATCAATGCGGGGATGTTTCTCTCAAACGGCGTATTAAGGAAATGCTGATCCATGGCATGAGCGCCATCAAGTAGGGCTCTAAATTGATCAAAGCCGATTTTCACCGCAATGGATAAACCAATAGATGACCAAAGCGAAAAGCGTCCGCCTACCCACTCCCAAAAAGGTAACTGGTTTGACTCAGGGACGCCCCAGTCAGACATTCGATCAGGGTGCGCAGATACGGCAATAAAGTGGTTTTGCATGACCAGAGCAAGGTCACGAGTGGCCTCTTGCATCCAGGCAATCGCGGTGTTGGCGTTATAAAAGGTATCTACGGTTGTAAAAGATTTCGAGGAAATAATAAATAACGTCGTCTCAGGATTGAGTGTATTAAGCACATCAAAAATTTGTGTGCCATCCATGCTGGAAACAAAGTGAATGCGAATCGATTTCGCAGGCTCTACCGTAAACTCATCAAGCGCAGAACAGGCCATTTGAGGCCCGAGATCCGAGCCGCCAACACCGATATTCACAACATCGGTAATGGCTTTACCTGAAAACCCACGCCATTGTTTGCTATGGATTTTTTCGACGATCAACTTAACGCGTTGCAGCGTTTCTTGAACAGCTCGGTTTAGGTCTTCACCCTCAACCAGAAGAGGATTGCCAGCTGGAAGGCGCAGCGCCGTATGCAGCGCAGGTCGGTTTTCAGTATTGTTTAAGCGCTCTCCAGAAAACAGCTTTTGAATTTGCTCACGAAGCTGAACATCTTCCGCTAATTGCAATAGCGTATCAAACCCTTCATTGCTAAGTCGCTGTTTGGAGAAATCCAGATAAAAGCTTTCTAACTCCGCTGAAAAGCGATCTTGGCGTTGTTCGTCTTGTTCAAACAATGCGTTGATAGGCGTGGCGAGCGCTTGCTCGCCCAGTGATTTGAGTGTATCCCAAATGGGTAAAACTGTCCTCGTCATAACGTTTAGACGAGATCTTTATAATCAGGATGTGCTTTAGCGAACTCAATGAATGTCTGCACGTAGGTCAATTTATTACCATTATCGTGGCTTTTACCTACCATGCTGTGGACTTCAACAGGTTTTTGCGAAATGAGTGCATCAATAGCATCGGTAAGCTGAATCTCACCGCTTTTATCGGGCTTAACCTGCTCTAAAAGACCAAAGATTTGATTGTCAAAAACATAGCGGCCAACAATCGCAAGGTTAGAAGGCGCATCGACTAAGTCCGGTTTTTCCACAAAGCCCTTTACAGAGGTTGAAGCGCCTGCTGTCAGTTCGCCATCAATATCGGCAATACCGTATTTGCTGACATCTTTGTCAGCTACGGCTTCAACGAGAATTTGGCTGGCTGCTGTGTCATTAAACAATTTGACCATAGCGGCTAAGTTATCGGCTTCAAGGCTGCTCTTAAAGGGGTTAATGACCACATCAGGCAGTAGCACAGCAAAGTCATCGCTACCAACAACGGGTTTTGCACAGAGAACGGCATGGCCAAGGCCCTGACCTTTGGCCTGTCGGACTGATGTAAAGTGAATATCGACAGGAAATGGATTAATCGCCTCAAGCAAAGCCGTTTTTCCTTTGGCTTCAAGCTGTGCTTCAAGCTCGGCATTGGTATCAAAGTAATTCTCGATACTAGTTTTTTGAGCATGATTAACAAAAACAATCTTTTTTATGCCGGCAGCAATAGCCTCTTCAACAACATATTGAATCACCGGCTTGTCGAGTAATGGGATGAGCTCTTTGGGGATGCTTTTCGAAATAGGCAACATACGTGTGCCAAAGCCTGCTACTGGGATTACCGCCGTTTCAATCATTATTCGCCCTATAGGTATTATTATTGATACTCTATTATTACTGTAATTGCCCAAATGTGAAGTATGATAAAGAAATTTTAATCAAATTGTTATATTTCGTGAATCTCATTTTGATCAGAAATGATCCCAGTTTGAATGAGCTCTTCAACTTCGACCGCATCAAAACGGTAGACCGTTGCACAAAATTCGCAATGGCTTTCTATGACCTTTTGATCATTCATCAAGCCGCGCAGTTCATCGGCCGGAAATTGTCGCAGCACGTCGACTAATTTTTGACGTGAACAATTGCATTGAAAACGCACATCTTGAGCATCAAATAAAACCACATTTTCTTCCACATAAAGGTGCTGAATCAGCGTCGCCGTATCCCAGCTTAGCGCTTCCTTTTCTTGTAGTGTGTCTGAGAGCTGCTCAATACGATTCCAGCCATCATCATCCTCGCTGATGGAAATCTCCTGAGGCAGTTGCTGAAGCAATAGCGCAGCGGCTTTTTTCTTTTGCGCATCAAAGTAGGTGTAAAGGCGGGTGGGCAGTTGCTCAGATTGGGCAAAATACTGCTCAATATTTTTTGCCATCGACGGGCTGTTTAATTCGACAATACCCTGATAACGCTGTCCTTTATTGGGAGAAATGGTGACAACACATTGGCCTTTTTTGACCCAATCGATCGTTTGACTTTCATGGCGAGCATAGCCTCTAAAAGTAAAATCATGAGTCGCTTCAACAAAAATAATATCCGACATGGATTGGCTTTGAGCCTGGATGGATAGCTTTCCCTCAAATTTTAAAGCGCTGGTTAGCAAAACTGTGCACATCAACGTTTCAACTAAGAGCTGCTGGACCACTGGGGGATAATCATGAGCGGCTAAGAACTGCTCGATTTGATCATCTAACTGGCAAAACTCAGCTCGAATGGCTAAGTCTTTAAACATAAAACGTTGTTTGCTGTTTTTCATAAAAATCGCTTAATTGGAGGGATAATGTTTTAATTTCGCCAATTGTCGGCGAATTTTTTTGTTTGGTTTTCCATTTGAAACTGGCTGAGAGAGGCGGTTTGCGCGTTGCATTTGTGCAACGGCTTTGCGCTGTTCTTGGCTTTCGGCTGTTTCTTCGTAGAGCTCGACGGCAATACTGGCACTGGTGCGTTTATCGTTGAGGCCCTGAATGACGACTTCGTAAGTATAAGCCCCTTTCCTTATCGTTACAGTATCACCAATGCGCACCTCACGCGAGGCTTTACAACGCTTTTGATTAACTTGAATGTGGCTTTTTCCTATGGCGTCCTGAGCGAAAGAGCGCGTTTTAAAAAAACGCGCAGCCCATAACCATTTATCAATTCGCAAACGCTCCATTTTTTTTATGACTCCTCGGGCATTGTTTGTGCTAATGGCGCCAACCATTGGCTTATCGGCTTTTCAAGCTCGCCAAGAAAACGAATTTGCTCAAATACAGAGCTTTCTACTGGTGGTTGTGTGGAATCAGGCTGATCGATATGAAAGAGTCGCTCAACGCCATAATCTTTTGCTGCGCCAAGTACACTGAGCGTGTCGTCTACAAAAACACTGGTCGATGGGTCAAAAGCTTGCATTGCCTGTAATTTATGCCAAAACTCAGGCTGCTCTTTAGCAAAGCCAAGCTCATGTGAGCAGTAAATAGCCTCAAAATAGCTGCCGATGTGGGTTTGTGCTAATTTTATTTCAATGGTGTCAGGGTGAGCATTGGTTACTAACCAGCAGGGAATATTATGCTGATCTAGCCATTGCAAAAATGCCAGACTATCCTTTCTTAGCGCAATTCTATGCGCCTGTTGGCGCTTTTGTTCAGCAATGGAAAAACCCAATTGCTCTGACCAATAATCGGTACAATACCAAGCTAATGTGCCTTTGGCGGCATTAAACTTAGGCTGTAGGCAGGCGAGTGAATCCTCGGTTGTTTGGTCATTGAGCTGGGCATGATGCTCAATAATATGGCTTAGCCAAAAATGGTTATCGAAGGCCAAATCTAAAAGGGTGCCGTCCATGTCCAGAAAAACAGGAAAGGCGTTAGCTCCCCTAGGGGAGGCGTATTTTTTTGGACTATGCGCACCGAATCTCATTGTGTATAGTATCTGCTCACGATGTTGAATATTGTATGAAAATTAACGACCTTCCACAAAGAAAGCCACCTGAGATTCATGAAAGAAAGCGGATTTCGAATAGCCGTTTCTTTCATGTTGAAGAAATAAATCTCACGTTTTCAAATGGCGAACAGCGTGTTTATGAGCGTCTCATAGCGCCACCGCTCAGGGCGGTTTTGATCGTTCCAATGATCAATGAGGACACCGTGTTGTTAATTCAAGAGTACGCCGGAGGAACAGATCGATACGAACTCGGCTTGCCGAAAGGTGCAATTGATCCTGGTGAAACGGCGATGCAAGCGGCAGATCGTGAATTAAAAGAAGAAGTGGGCTTTGGTGCATCCAAGCTAACCCACCTAAAAAACCTAACCCTTGCGCCTGGATATATGAGCCACGGCATTCAAGTGATATTAGCTGAAGAGCTCTACGCTGAATCAATTGAAGGCGACGAGCCTGAGCCTATTCAGGTTTTTGAACATCCGATCGCAGATATTGAGTCACTGGTGTCTCGAGATGATTTCTCAGAGGCGCGTTCTATAGCGGCACTGTTTATGGTCCGTGAAATATTAAAAAAGAGGAAAACCCCATGAGTTTAGATTACGCCGCTTTGCAAAAAGCCATTATTCAGATCGCTGCCGACACCCGAACTGGTGTGCTTGAGATTTATAATGACAAAGATCGTTGGGATGCGGAATCTAAGTCAGATGATAGCCCGATCACCGCGGCTGATAAGTATGTGCATGAATGCTTGACGGCTGGCTTAACGGAATTAACGCCAGATATCCCTGTATTATCAGAAGAATCTCAGCTACCAAGCTGGGAAACGCGTCAGTCTTGGGATCGTTATTGGATTAT
This sequence comes from Pseudomonadota bacterium, assembly GCA_034190675.1. GTDB lineage: Bacteria > Pseudomonadota > Gammaproteobacteria > Pseudomonadales > JAXHSS01 > JAXHSS01. The sequence goes on along the minus strand of JAXHSS010000021.1, from coordinate 8,284 downwards.
TGATCCACTAGACGGCACTAAAGAATTTATTAATCGCACTGGCGAGTTCACCGTTAACGTGGCATTGATTGAAGGCAATAGCCCAACGGTATCGGTGGTTTATGTGCCAATTCAAGATGTCACTTATAGTGCTATAAAAGGGCAAGGCGCGATCAAGATTGATGAAGAAGGCGAAGCGCCGATCAAGTCGAAAAAGCTAGAAGCCCCGGGTAAAATCATCGGTAGCCGTAGCCACCGTAGCCCTAAACTCGAAGAGCTTTTGGCTGTCTATGAGCGCAACTGGGGTGAGTACGACGTGACTTCAGCAGGTAGTAGCTTAAAATTCTGTAAAGTCGCTGAGGGCTCTGTTGATTTATATCCTCGCCAAGGTCTGACAAGCGAATGGGATACGGCCGCTGCGCAGCTCGTCGTTGAAGAAGCCGGTGGAAAAGTGCTTGTTGCTGACGGCTCAGAGCTAGCTTATAACACGAAAGATGATATTTTAAACCCGTTCTTTATGGTGGTTGGTGATAACGATCAAGATTGGTCATCATTATTGCCTTTCTTGAAGCAAGATTAGTCCAATCAGCCTCAAGTTAATTGAGGATAATGGCTCAGACCACAGAGTTTGAGCCATTGCATAATCGGTTTGCTTAAGTATTTTTGCTTTTGCATGATCACATAAAAGTCGCGTCTAAAATTACGATTAGGCACATTCAGCGGTACAAGCTCACCTCGATCAAAGGCGTCTTCCAGACAGACTTTTGACAAGCAACTAATCCCAAACCCCGTACTCACGGCACGCTTAATCGCTTCAGTGTGCTCTAACTCAAGCGCAATATTAAGCTTTGGCATAAGTCCATACATGGCTCGCTCAAAGGTTTGTCGCGTTCCTGAGCCAGATTCGCGCATAATCCATTCGGCTTGCATTAAGTCTTGGTCACTGAGTTGCGATTTTTTGGCTAAAGGGTGAGAACCCGAACAAAAGGGGATTAACTCGTCCTCGCGCCACGGAGTAATCAAAAGTTGTGGGTGGTTGATTTCTCCTTCTATCAAGCCGACATCTAGCTCAAAATTCACAATATCTTCGACAATCTTGGTGGTATTGTGCACATGAAGTTCCACCTTCGATTTGCCAAACTTGGACATATATTCAGCAATGAGAGGCACTAATAAGTAGTTACCGATGGTTAAGGTGGCGCCAACTTTCAGCGTACCGATACTCGGTTGGCTGATGAACTCCTTTTCTAAGGTTTCCGCTTGGACCAGCAGGGATTCAACGCGAGGCCAAAACTGTCGCCCCATTTCATTAAGTTTCAGTGTTTTACCGTGTCGCTCAAAAAAACGCATATTGAAATGAGACTCCAGTGTTTTGAGTGACTCTGATGCTGCAGACTGTGACATATTTAGGCTCTGGGCTGCTTGGCTGATGTTTTCATGGTGAGCAGTCGCTAAAAACACTTGGAGCTGACGTAGGGTAAACTTCATATTGGCAAAATCGATAACAAATATCGAAATAAACTATTATACCCATAATTGATAATTGGTTAAAATGTCTGGTCGATAAAACTTGAGTAAATTATGGCTAACGTATACAAAGAAAAAGTGACGCATGTTCATCACTGGAATGACACGTTGTTTAGTTTCCGCACGACACGTGATGACGGCTTGCGTTTTAAAAATGGCTATTTCACGATGATTGGGCTTGAACAAGAAAATGGTCGTCCATTGTTGCGTGCATACTCCTTTGCTAGCTCGAATTTTGAAGAGCATCTTGAATTTTTCAGTATTAAGGTTCAAGACGGTCCATTGACTTCACAGCTTCAGAAAATTGAGGTCGGAGATGAAATTTTGATCGGCAAAAAGCCAACAGGCACATTGGTTTGCGATAACTTATTACCAGGCAAAAATCTTTGGTTGCTTTCAACGGGTACTGGTCTTGCGCCATTTTTGAGCATCATTAAAGATCCTGAAGTGTATGAAAACTTTGATCGAGTGATTCTTACTCACGGTGTTCGTTTTGTTTCAGAGCTAGCGTATCAAGACATGATTCGTGAATTGCCAGACGATGAGATTTACAGCGAGATTATCGATAATAAATTGATGTATTACCCAACAGTAACGCGTGAGCCTTATGAAAACAACGGCCGACTAACTGACCTGATGGTTTCAGGCAAGATGTTCGTTGATCTAGGTTTGCCAAAACCAAGCCTTGAAGATGACCGCTTCATGCTCTGTGGTAGCCCGGCTATGTTGAAAGACTTCTGCGCGATTTTAGATGAGCGTGGTTTCAAAGAAACGCGTGCTGGTGAAGTTGGCCATTACGTGATCGAGCGAGCATTCGTCGAAAAATAAGACAAAGCTTAACTTACTCTACCGGCACGAAAAGGGAATATCGTGCCGGTAAAACTCTCGCCTCTTTCTACTTAGTAACTACTTACTTAGACCAAACAACCAGCAGCGCGCTAATCACTATCAATAGTAAGCCAAGCTTATCTCGTTGCACCAGTTTCTCTTTAAACACCCAGACAGCAATCGCCAAGGTAAAGAACACCTCCAGCTGACCCAATGTTTTCACTAAGGCGACAGTTTCTAGACTAAATGCAGTAAACCATCCAATAGAGCCAATACACCCCGCTAAACTGATCATAAACACGAGCTTTTTATGGGATAGCATACTTTTTAGTGTGGATGGACGCCAAAGCGCTAAGGCTGTTAACATGAAAATTGACTGTAGGGTTAACACCAAAAATAAAACCCAAGCGGCGCTAAGAAGCGCAGGGCTAGATAACGTTTGTGAAGCTTCACGTACGCTTAATGAAGTAACTGCAAAGGCCGCTCCACTCAGTAAACCAATTGCAATGGATTGTATTGACGCTCGCTTAAGTGATAAGGAGCCACTGAGTAGCCAAACCGCTAGCGCACCTACGAAAACGCCCAGCCACCCTAGCGAGGATAACGGATCGGCAAATAGCCATAGGCCCAAAACGGCGGCGATCATGGCCTCGCTTTTTACCAAGCCGACACCGATAGCGTAATTACGTTGCTGGAAAAGTAATACCATCAGCGCGGTAGCCAAGATTTGGCAGAAACAGGCGATCAATAAATACATCCAGGCTTTTGCGTGTAATTCGGGTATCAACTGCTCTGGTTGTAGGGCGGTGGTTAGGCTTGCAAGGTAGATGAAGGCCAGTGGGCTTGCTAATAGAAAACGGGCCAAAGTGACGCCATAAGTGTCGACATGCTGGCTTAGCTGCTTTTGAAAGGCATTGCGCCACGCTTGGGAAAACGCGGCAAGTAAGGTAAAAAGTATCCACATGGCGTCGAGTCAAAAGGTTGAATTTGTTACACTGGTGTTTTGAATATCACTTGCAGCAGGCATCATACATGAACCGAAGCCATTTTAAATACAACACAACATTTAAAGCTCGTTGGGAAGATATTGACCAATATGGACATGTTAACAATATAAAGTTTTACAGTTATGTAGATTCTGCAATTAATGAATTTCAAACAGGCGTAGGGCAGTGGGATCCGAAAAACAGTGGCATGCGCTTTTATGCGGTGACCAACGAATGCCATTTTTATCAGTCGATAAAATTTGCTGAGACGTTGACGGTAGGTCTAGGTATCGAAAAATTAGGCAATAGCAGTGCGATCTTCACCAGCGCAATTTTTGTGGGCGAGTCAGAAGAACCAGCGGCAAAGTGCCGTTCAGTGATGGTTGCTGTTGATGCACAATCAGAGCGCCCAATGGCTTTACCTGAGGCGACGCGCAAAGCTTACCAAGACTATATCCTAGACTAACTTCGAGCTGAGCCGCTGTTAGAGCTTATTCTGCAAATGGTCGAGGTAATAGCGGATACAGTTGCGATAACGCTAAGCGATAAACTTGTTGTTTAAAGAAAATCACTTGGTCGATAGGGTACCAATAACTCACCCAGCGCCAATCAGCAAACTCGGGCTTTTTGAAGCGATTTAGGTCAATCGCAGATTCATCGGAGTTGAGTTTTAATAAAAACCAGCGCTGTTTTTGGCCAACAAAGTGGCGGTTGCGGTTATTTTGTTGGTACGTATCGGGCAGGTTGTAGTAGAGCCAGTTTTTGGTTGAGCCTAGAATTTCAACATCTTTAGGCATCAGGCCAACTTCTTCCCACAGCTCGCGATACACGCATTGTTCGATGGGCTCATTGCGGTCGATACCGCCCTGCGGAAACTGCCAAGAATCATCTTGTCCAACTCGGCGCCCCCAAAAAACCTCTCCTTGATCATTGCAGATCACAAGACCAACATTTAATCGGAACCCTTTTTCATCTATCATTGCTGAACCTTTTTCTACTATTTTTATAGTAACATAAGCGGAAATTTTCGTAACTAATAACTGAGATAAATGCCCATGCGAGTAGCCCTTTTTGATCTTGATAACACACTTTTAGACGGTGATAGTGACCACGCTTGGGGCGACTTTTTAGCTGAGAAAGGCTTAGTCGACGCGAAGGCGCATAAAGCGGCAAATGATAAGTTTTATCGCCAATATCAAGCAGGCACGTTGGATATTATGGAGTACTTGGAGTTTAGTTTTCGCTTTCTGACTCAGCATCCCGTTGAGCAATTGTATGGTTGGCGAAGCGAGTTTATTGAACAAAAAATCAAGCCGATGATTTTGCCAAAGGGTCAAACCTTGGTTAAACGACATCAAGAACAGGGTGATTTATGTGTCATTATCACCGCCACCAATGATTTTGTGACGACGCCGATAGCGCCGTTATTTGGTATTGATCATTTAATTGCGGTGAGAGCAGAACAAACCGAGTCAGGCTATACCGGCAAAGTCGCCGGAATACCGAGTTATCAAGAAGGAAAAGTGATCCGCTTTGAAGCATGGCTCAAAGAACAGAGCATTACGCCAACACAAACTGTATTTTATAGTGACTCGCAAACAGACCTGCCCTTACTTGAGTATGCGGATATGGCCATTGCAACCAACCCGAACGAATCACTCAAACGCATAGCCGAAGAAAAAGTATGGCCCATTTTAGAACTTCGTTAATAAGCACCTTGGTTGGTGCCTGCCTTATTTCAGCTTGCCAACCAGAAACAGCGGTCAAGTCTGAACTTATAGAAGCTGATCAGCCGACCTTTGAAACAACCGCGTTAAGAGATGAGTTATTAGAAATTGGTCGAATAGTCAGACAATGCATCGCCCAGGTTGACCCAAGTGTCGAGCCGCTGGCTGGCGCCATCAACGCCTTTCTAGCACAGCCCGATGAGAAAACATTTGAGCAAGCAAGAAAGCGCTGGCAAGACGCAGAGCAAGCCTTTTCGGAGTGCAATGTGCTCTTGATGGCCATACAGGGTGATCTATTGCAAAGAATTAGCCATTATCCAATTGAGCCTGGCTATGTGGATTCAACGCCAACCTATGGAAAGACCGGTATTATTCATGATTTAACGCTTGAGTTGAGCGAGGAAACTTTGCTCGAGCAGCATCAACGCTTTGGGGCGGATAATGCCAGTTTGGGGCTTTATGTCTTAGGCTTTTTGCTAGGCGACGGTAATATTCGTCAAGCCGATGATTATCGCTATGAAGGCGGCCTTGATACCCCAACCATGACGATGGCGTTACCAGCAATGCGTCGTCAGGAATATCTTAAATTAGCGCTTGAGCAGTGGATTAAGGATTGGGCTTCGTTTAAGGCGCGATGGGAGTCACCCAGCATGCAACAGCTTGAAGTGGTTCAAGAGAAAATGCGCTTTGCTTATCAGCAGTTTTTCAATCAACAGCCTGCTGCCGATCTTTTTAAAGGCGCGAATAATGGACATTATCATCAGCAATTAATGACATGGCTAAGTCAGCCAGCTCAAGTCCAAGATGATAAATTATCCACGCAGCCGCTATGGTTTGGAATGAAAAAAGCCGACTGGGAAAATGAAGATTTCAAAGAGCTGGTTAATGCGCTTGCAGCCTCAATAAGCGAACAAGCGCCATTTGGTGACCTTGCATTTAATGAAGCGCTATCAAATAAGCTCATGGCTGAAGATACGAGCGATGTAACAAGCACTACCACGACAATTGATAGCCCCATGCCGCCATTGGATGCAAAGCGCGACAGCCATGAGACGTCGAGCGTTTCTTCCTCTTCAAGTTTAGGTGAATAGTAAAAAACACTTCAGCGGCTAAAGTGCTTAAGCTGATTTCTTGGAGGCGAGACAGTCCTCGCGCACTCTTAATCCTGACTCTTTCAGTGACTGAACTTGGCTCAGGGTTTAAAGGTCTCGTCGCTTCGTCGATGAAACTCGCTAGGCACAAAAAAACCCGCCAAATGGCGGGTTTTTTGATGCACAAGTTTTACGCTGTTTTTGGTAATGGTTTGCCAGCTTCTGGGTCGTAAGGAATGAAGTCAAGCTTCTCACGAACGCCACAGTCAGGACATGCCCAGTTATCAGGAATTTCTTCCCATTTAGTACCAGGAGCAAAACCTTCATGCTCATTACCTTCTTCTTCATTGTAGATGAAGCCGCAGAGGTCGCCTGTACAAATGAAGGCATGCGCTTTTTTGTAGTCTTCTGCAGAGTATTTCTTCACTTCAGTCAGTGCTGAGTCAGATTTGATTTGCTTGCCTTCTTCTTCATGTTCTACAGCTTCTTGGCCACCGTATTGAAGAAGTAGCTTCTCACGCTTAGGCGGATACAAATGCGCTTTAGTAATGTCACCATCGTAGTGAGCCAATACACGCTTGTTCATGATTTTGAACCACAGTGGCGGAATCATCGCAACAACGATCATTGACGCGTAACCTGAAGGTAGCTGAGGGCTGTCTTTAAAGTCACGAAGCGCTTGGTAACGACGCACAGGGTTAGCGTGGTGGTCTGAATGACGCTGAAGTTGGTAAAGGAACAGGTTGGTGATCAAGTGGTTGCTGTTCCAAGAATGCTCAGGCTTACAACGTTCGTAACGACCGTTTGGAAGCTTTTTACGGAGTAGGCCATAGTGCTCAAGGTAGTTAACAACTTCTAGCAATGAAATGCCATAAAGAGCTTGAACAACCAAGAAAGCAAGTGCCCACCAACCGAATGCAGCGGTAATTGCACCAAAGAAGACAACCGTCATAGACCAGGCGCGAAGGTTTTCGTTTTCAAGGCTAAAAACAGGCTTGCCAAGACGGTTAAGACGTTTCTTTTCGATGTTCCAAGCAGACGTTAAGCTACCAACGAAAGTTTTTGGAAGAAACAACCAAAACGGTTCGCCAAGACGTGAAGTCGCTGGGTCGTGAGGTGTAGAAACGTTAACGTGGTGGCCTTTATTGTGCTCAGTCTCAAAGTGACCATACGCTACAGGCATAAGGACAACTTTAGCAAGGAAGCGCTCGATAGGCTCTTTTTTGTGGCCAAGCTCATGCGCCGTATTAATGCCGATACCGTTAACCGCACCAACCGAAAGCACGATACCTACAATTTCCCAGAATGAGAGGCTGTACGTGGTAACCATCCACGCGCCGAAAATCGTTAGGATGATCTGGGCTGGTATATAAGCATAAACCGTCCAGCGGTAGTATTTGTCTTCTTCAAGGTCAGCAACCGCAGACTCTGGTGGGTTAGTGGCGTCAGTTCCGATCAAGAAATCCAATGCTGGAATGATCAAGTATACAAACAGTGGGCCAGTCCAAAGCAAGAAGCTTGCATCAAGCCAGAAATAAGCCAAAAAGGCTGTTGTAATTAGATATGGGATTGCTGGGCTGAGTAACCAGAGATAGCGCTTGCCATCGACCCATTTTGCATTTTCAGCAGTAACAGTTGACATAAGAATTCCTCATTTATGTTTATTGCTTCTGATCAGTTCAGAATCTCTATAACTTTAGTATCCACAAAAGTGAAAACGGAAACAAAGTTTGAAAGGAATTAGCCAAGCCCCCTGTTACGGCTGGTAACAAGGGGCTGTTAAGAAGTTGCTTTAACTGCGCTCAGTCTGCGTGTTTTCTTTGATTGCCGGTTCTGGAGCGGGTTTAGGAGCTTGCTGGGGTGTTAATGGGCTGACATCGGGCTTGTTGTGGAAGTGAACAACGCGCTGAGGGAAAGGAATTTCGATATTCGCCTGTGCTAGACGTTTATGTACTTCGCTTCGAATCTCGCTGCCGACAATTAATCGGTTTTTGATCACATCACTGGTAAAGCAGATCATCAAGAAATTCAGTGAGCTATCTCCGTGTTCTACAAAAAACACGCGAGGCGGTGGGTTATCCACGGTGGATTCATGAGATGTTAATACATCAAGTGCGATCTCTTTAAACTCTTCGATATCGGCTTC
>JAXHSS010000209.1:0-2038 GCA_034190675.1 Pseudomonadota bacterium | reverse complement strand
ACTTGGGTCATGCGCAGCTGTTTGACGGCATGTTCTAGCAGACATTCGGCAAATTGCGCCGCGCCCTGAGCGCCTAAAGCCGGTACTAAGCGCGTTTTCACCTGCCCTGGCTTTGGTTCTTTGGCCATCAATATCAAGGCACAGCGTAACGGTTTGATCTGGGTGCTCATTGGCTATTTAGGCCCCAATCATAGTCTGTGAAACGAATGCTAAGCTTGCCCTGCTTTAGAGCTTTTAGCTGCTCGGGTGTGAGTTTAAGCTCCTCAGAAAAGGCCATAATGACATCATCTAAACCACTATAGCCACGCCAACCTTGCTCAAAATCTTCCTCATACCAATCAAAGATTTTCGACAAATACACTCGCTGACCTTGAACATAATTACGGCTTGTATCACTCATAAAGCCACGCGCCTGCGACTGCAATTGCTGCTCTAACTTCTCTTCGGTATAGGCCTCAGCGCGAAGTGCAGGACAGCCAAGACTGGCGCAGTTAACCGCGAAATGAATCAACGGTTCTTTAAAACCCGAATGTTTTGCGCTTGCCCCACGAATCCAGCCATGCTCAATATCATCCAGACTCACATTTTCACCAAACAGCATAAACACATCACGCTGCCAAGGTGACTGAAACAACGAGCCCAGCTCCTTAATAGAGCTTATATTCGGGTATTCGCTCAGCACCAGTTCCACCGTGAGCGCATTATACGCATTGATCAAAAAAGCCAGCTGTTTTGCTGAGCTCCATGTTTGATACTGCTCATAGCTTAATGCCTGCAATTGATCGATATATGCCTGCAATTGTTTTCGGTCGTTAAAAAAGCCTGCATAATCCACTGCCGAAGCCACAATGAGCTGCTTAGCACCATCGGCGCGAGTGTGTTCTTTGACATGCTTAGACAATAGCTGATCCCAGCTGGCATGCAGAGCATCTGCTGACGTTGCCTTTGGCTCTTCTGCGATGAGGCTTGTCGGAGCCAATAACAACGCGCAGCACAACAATGCGATCGATGAGCAAAGCTTGGCGCAGCGGCTGACAAACATGCTCACAAAGGTGCTTACAAAGTCGCTTATGTAGTGGCCAGTCATGAGCGCCTCCAAGCATGAAACTTTTTCAACCACGGCATCAACCAGTCGGGCTTATGTGCCTTTTGCCACTCGCTAGCCGCGGCTTTCACGGCTTCATTCCAAGTGGGATAAGGGTGAATGGTCGCCATAATTTTCTTTAAACCTAGGCCATGCTTCATCGCAAGCGTAAACTCCGATAAAAGCTCCCCTGCTCGTTCAGAGACAATGGTCACGCCCAAGATTTTGTCTTCTCCTTTGGGCGTGATTACCTCGATAAAGCCTTGCGTGTGAGACTCGGTAATGGCTCGATCAAGGTGTGATAAGTCATAACGCGTCAGCTCATAGTCTAGGCCTTTTTCCTTGGCCTGCGTCTCATTCAAACCCACACGAGCAACCTCAGGTGCCGTAAATGTCACCCAAGGAATAACGGAATAATCAACTTTAAAACGCTTAAACAGCCCAAACAGTGCGTTCACTGAGCTATACCATGCGTGGTGCGAGGCCACATGAGTAAACTGGTATTTCCCTACCACATCACCTGCGGCATAAATATGGGGAAATATCGTCTGTAAAAAGTCATTAGTGACCAAGCGCTGATTAGGATCAATGCCAATCTTTTCAAGACCAAGCCCAGATAGATTTGCACGGCGGCCAGTGGCAAAAATCACCTCATCAAAGGCGATTGTCTGCTGCTTTGCTTGGCCCTGCATATCGGTTTGCACAACGGCTTGAACCACTGGGTTTTCGCTATCATCTGACGCGGCTTCAAATCGCAGCAACGATGTTTGAAGCTGCAGCTGAACACCCTCTGCCAAAAGCTGTTTTTGTATCAGCTCGCTCACCTGGGGATCCTCTTTGCCCAGAATTCGCTCTGAGCGCTCAACCTGAATCACCGTCGAGCCTAACCTTGCCATGGCTTGAGCCAACTCACAGCCAATGGGCCCTCCACCAATAATTAGCAACCTTTTTGGC
>JAXHSS010000208.1:0-2074 GCA_034190675.1 Pseudomonadota bacterium | reverse complement strand
GTTTTTACGACTCACTGCACCAACAACACTTGGCACATTGGCCTCATAACGATTGCGGATGGTGACGGTTTTACGTTTTGTAAAATCGACTCCATCTAAGTGTTCAATAAATGTCGTCACGAAGTGCTGGCGAGTTTGTTCACCATCACTGACGATAGTTAATCCACTGCGCTGTTGCTCGTGCAACGATAGGGCAAGGGCATCACGTTTTGCATCTTGGAGCGCTTGGCCTACGAGTTTCCACGGCGACCAGAGGGTATTGGGTTTGGCTAGCCATGAGGGTTTAGGCAGGCTGCCTGCGGTGGAGGTCGGGAGTAGCTGGTGCATAATAATTCTCGCTAAGTTAACGTTTGCGCGTCGTCACGATGGCGGGTGCGCGGCTTTTGTTAAGAAATGGGCTCAGTATGTGCAGTGTTTTGCCCACTTCTCTAGAATCGTCTGATAGGGTTTGATGAAATGCTCCTCAGCAAATAAGCCTTGTTTTATCGCGAGCTGACTGCGCTCCTCTCGGTCGTAGACTACTTGCGTGAGTGAGTGGTCTGGGTGTTTTAAATCGGGTTGGTACTGGTTACCCGCTACGACATTGGCGTTGTAGATTTCAGGACGATAAATTTTCTGGAACGTTTCCATCGTGCTAATGGTGCTGATCAACTCTAGGTTGCTGTAATCACTGAGTAAATCGCCGATAAAATAAAACGCCAAAGGGGCAACGCTATGCGCTGGCATAAAATAGCGCACCGAAAACCCCATTTTCTTGAAATATTGCTCAGTGAGTGACGAGGTATTGGGAATATATTCAACACCCAGCACGGGATGCTGATTTTGACTGCGTTGATAGACTTTGCTGTCAGATACACTCAGGCAAATAACGGGCGGCTTGTTGAAATTTGCCATATAGGTGGGCGAGTGGATAAAGTCTTTGAACAGTTTGCCATGTAACTCGCCAAAATTATCAGGAATACTAAAACCGCTTTGCCCTTCATTGTGTTTGCGCAGTAGCACGCTAAAGTCGTAATCACGCACATAAGAGGAGAAGTTATTACCGACGATGCCATCGAGGGTTTTGCCTGTCTGATGATCAATAATAGTGGTTTTAAGAATCTCAATCGCAGGAAATGTTTGTCCATCACCGACGATATCAATATCAACCGAGACAATATCCAGCACAAGCTCATAGCGATTGGCGTCGATATTATCCCAGTGGGCTAGGGCGTTAAATCGGCTATTCATCATACGCAGTGCGCTACGCAGGTTTGCCTTGCGCGATGTACCACGTGCTAAATTAGCAAAATTGGTGGTGATACGCGTGCTTTGTGCAGGTCGGTAGTCTGCATCAAAACGTATCTGTTTCAGTGTATAAGAAAATGTCTGACTCATGCCTTTTCCCCAGCCGTGATTAAAATTGGTCTGCAAACGCAAACGGTGTGGCCAGCTAGCAGCAGTTAAACCGCCACGTGTTTCTACGTTCGCAGTAGGGGTACTTTAGTGGAACTTGGCTATGATAAAAATTGATATAATTTTATATATTCATGAGATTTTCTCATGGTCTTTCTTTTGAGACTATTGAGGGAAAACACCCGCATAATCAGGCCGAGGCATTTTTAGCCAATGAGATAAAGGCGTGTAAATAAGTCAAATCAGCATCTTGCTCGCGTCGACCAAGATAGATTTGTTTTGCGATGCCTGATTCCCCAAGTCGCACGACGTGAACGGGCAGCTTCTGACAATATTCCAGTGCCAGCCAACGTGGCAAGGCGGCAACACCGCGTTGACTGGCGACCATTTGCATCATAATTTCCGTTGTCTCGGTGGTTTTGTGTTGTTTAGGTACCACAGAATTGAGGTTTAAAAACTGGGTATAAATATCCAAGCGATCCGTGGCAACAGGGTAGGTCAATAGCACCTCACCACGCAAATCCGCAGGCTCAAGGTAGCGCTTTTGTGCCAACGGATGATGCTTTGCGACCACCAATACTTGCTCATAATCAAATACCGGCGTGTAGACTAAGCCTGCTTTTTGAAAAGGGTCGGGCGTCACTAATAAATCAATTTCATAATCCAACAAAGCGCCGAC
>JAXHSS010000207.1:0-2088 GCA_034190675.1 Pseudomonadota bacterium | reverse complement strand
CAAGGGCAAGGCTCAGGCGCGAACGGTTCAGGCGGCAAGGCGGCTAGTAAACCATTTAAACAAATGAACGAGCAGGAGCGCATTGACCTATATCGAAGCAATCCTGTTGAATTTGAAAAACTATCAAAAGGTAACTAATTATGGCACTTACTCAATTATCAGACGTCATTATCCCTGAAGTATACGAAACATACCAAGCGGAAAACACGCCTGAAAAAACAGCATTCTGGGAATCTGGCGTAGTTGCGCCAAGCCCACTTCTTAACGAAAAAGCAAACTCAGGTGGCGACAAGGTAACCATTCCTTTCTGGAAGGATTTAGACGTCTCCAACGAGCCGAACATCTCTAATGATTCAGAAACTGACGCAGTACCAGAGAATCTTTCCGCTGGTCGCCAAGAGGGTCGTTCAAGCTTCCTGAACAACGGCTGGAAAACGGCAGACCTGTCAGGCGAAATTGCAGGCAGTGACCCTATGCAGCGCATTGCAGAGCGCACAAGTGCGTACTGGAATCGCCAGGCTCAGAAGAAAATTATTGCAGTGACTAACGGCATCCTTGCTGGGAACATTGCTAATGATTCTGGTGATATGGTGCACGACATCTCAATCGAAGATGGTAGCGCAGCAGGGTCGGATAATATCTATTCATTGTCAGCGTTCACGGGTGCGGCCTTCACAATGGGCGATCAGTTTGAGGCTGTAACAGCTTTGGCGGTTCATTCTGTTGTGTACAAGCGCATGATCGAAAATGATGACATTGAGTTTGTTCAAGACAGCACGCAGACCACTCGCATTCCTACTTTTATGGGTCGTCGCGTGATTGTGGACGATGGAATGCCTGTAGAAGCGGGCGCGACATCTGGCTTTAAGTACACGACTGTCCTGTTTGGCGCTGGCGCTATCGGTTATGGCACTGGATCACCGAAGGTGCCAGTTGAGGTTGACCGCAACGCTTCGCAAGGCAATGGTGGCGGCGCTGAGACTCTGTGGGAGCGCAAAACGTGGTTGTTCCATCCGTTTGGCTATCGCTTTACCGATGCTTCTATGGCTGATATTTCGCCAACAAATGCAGAGCTTGCGACTGCTGCTAACTGGGAACGTGTTGTTGATCGTAAGAATACGCCTCTGGCTTTCTTGATCACTAACGGCTAAGCATGAGTAGCAACGTAAACTTGCCTGAGTTGTTAAAGGCTCAGGCTCGCATTGACAGCAATATTGCAAAAGCGTCTGAACGCTCAACAGCACCAAGCAAAGAGCAACAGCCTTTTAACGTGAAGGCCGCCACCAAAGCGCAGTTGATTGACTATGCCGAAAAGGAAGGTATTGAGATCGATGCAAGCGCCAAGGTTGGCGATATTCGCAAGGTAATCAGCGAGGCATAAGATGACCACCCTAGCATTTGCAGACGGCTATATCACTGACCCTGCATGGGATCAGCTTACGGATGCTCAGAAAGAAGAAACGCTTGAGACGGTCGAGAACTACATCGATTCAGTGTTTAGTATTGCTGAGGATAACAAGCAGGAGCGCTATGACCAGCAAGTAAGCAAACTGGCGCTAGCAGATGCCAAGGGTGAGTTATTTATTGCCAAAAACGAAGGCGATATTTTGGAGGAAAGCAAAGGGTTGGGTAAAGGCTCTTTGTCTAAAACTGTGAAGTATCGCCATTCCAAAACAACTAGTATTTATGATCGATTCCCACGCGAGCATATGGTCTTAGCAGGGTTATCAGATACGGGATATAACAGCTCTACGCATACGCTGGTGAGAGCATGAGCTGGCAAGAGGATGCGGTTGAGATTTTCAATGACGTGGATTTTGTCGAGTTTCAACAGCTCGCAACGATCACGATTGAAACTAGCAACAGCAAGTATGACCCTGTAACAGGATCGCACGGCTCATCACAGGAGGCAGAATGGCCTGTCTATCTGTTTGAGCAAAGCCATCGAGACAATGACAGTCCGTTTGATGTTAGCCCTGTTAGCGGCCAATTTCATGCGTTTGGGCTAAATGAAGACAAGCCAGAGGGATTAACCACTGGTTTAACAGTCGAGATCGGCGGTTATGAATACAAGATCGTTGCGGTTGT
>JAXHSS010000206.1:0-2092 GCA_034190675.1 Pseudomonadota bacterium | reverse complement strand
GTCTAAGCTATAACCGCTTAGACAAACCACTTTTGAGACACTCACAGGTTGAGTCGCCACTTATTTCCCTAAAGTTTACAAGGGTTTATCAAATTGCGCTTTTTGAACTCTTCAAAAAAAGAAAATGCAAAAAAATTGAAAAAGTTTGAAACTTTTTAGTTAGTGCGCTGACTAACAATGGATTATCTCCTGAGTTTAAAAGCTGGCTGTGCGAAAGCCGCCAGCTTTTTTTTAGCGCCAGTTAATTAACACATAACAGCATAAGACCTAGCTGAGCTAGCATCTTGTTTCCCCACGAACATAGCGTAAATACAGCAATTAAGTCACGCAAAAAGCGTAAAATGATTATCGCCAAAAGCTCGCTAATACAACTGGAAAAACTCTTTTTCGGACCATTGATCAATCAAGTGACTCATGAAAAACAAGAGAGTAATTTTTCATTTAAAAATAATCACTTAGGCATTTTTTAGTGTAATAAACTTTTACAAAACCCAACATTTAGTAACGCGAAAAAGCCGAACTTTTTGCCCCCAGAGAAGACCAAGAACTGTACTCGCAAGAGTACGACATCTACCTCCTCCTGCTGGCATAAAGTGAAAACCTTATGCCAGCTTTTTTATCTGGCAAATTTATCCAACTTTTTTACAGTACGATCAATAAGCGCTATCAATAAACACTTGCCATAAGCACCAGCGAAAATACCTGAGACAAGATTTTGCCACTTCAGCACAGGTGAGCTACAAATGCGCTTTAAAAAAAGCGACCGCCTCATCCTTTCGACCTTTAAGCTCGATCATCGGTGCTGGGTAATCTGCTTTTTTGTCTAACTGATTCATCTTCAAAATATCTTTAGCTGATACAGATTTAAGCTCAGGAACATACTGCTTAATGAACAAAGCCTGTTCATCAAAGCGTTCCGCTTGTCGCAATGGGCTCAATACACGAAAATAAGGCGCAGCATCGGTTCCAACAGACGAGCTCCACTGCCAACCGCCATTATTCGCTGCAAAATCGCCATCAATCAACCGGCTCATAAAATACGACTCGCCCCAGTGCCAATCAATTAACAAGTATTTAGTCAGAAACACCGCCACCAGCATGCGTAGTCGATTATGCATCCAGCCTGTGTGGTTGAGCTGACGCATAGCAGCGTCCACCAACGGGAAGCCCGTCTGACCCTGACACCATGCTAAGAACTGCTGATGGTTTTCGCGCCAAGGCAGCTGGTCATAATTATCTTTAAAAGCATGATGCATCGACAGTTTTGGATTTTGCGCCATGATATGACGATAAAAATCACGCCAAATCAACTCGCTTTGCCAAGTTTTCCAGCCTTCACTGTGATCGTGTTTCTGGCTCGCTTTCCAAGCTTGGTAATGAGCGGTTCGCGCACTGAGTGAACCCAAGCTCAGATAAGCCGATAAACGACTCGTCCCTTCCACGCTGGGAATGTCTCGATCGCTCTTGTAATCCTGCAATTGCGCCTCACAAAAGGCCTCTAACTGCGCCAAAATATCGGCTTCCTGCTCGTGATAGCCTAGCTGCACTTGAGCCTCAAAGTGACGCTTCCGCTTGATATCCCGCCACTCTTTTCGTGCCTGTTGGTAAGCCGGCTCATCCAACAGCTTCGCCTCAGGCATCGTTAACGGCTGATAATGCTCAGGATGCTGCTCAACAAATGAGCGCCACGTCTTCGCAAACGGCGTAAATACTTGATAAAAATCACCGTCAGACTTTGTCACTCGTCCCGGTGGCACCAGCACCGTATCCTCAAACCAATGCATGTTAATCGGCGAGTCCGTTAACCACTCGTGAATGGCGGCATCACGGCGAAACTCATTAAGCGGATAATCTTGATTTGCATACACCGCATCGATATCCAGACGCTCAATGACCTCCTGTAAATGATGCTGATGCGAAGCGTAGGTCCCAGCTTCTCGAATCAGCAACACCACACCCTGGTCGCGCAATATTTGCTGCAAAGCCTCTAAGGTTTGATACACCAAATAGCGGCGGCACTCAGCGACCTCATGCGCATCCCATTGCGCTTCGCTGATTAAATAAAGTGCATAGACTTGTTCGTCTGAATTTG
>JAXHSS010000205.1:0-2094 GCA_034190675.1 Pseudomonadota bacterium | reverse complement strand
CGAAGCGTTTTACAATCGAAAAAGACGGCATTCTAGCCTCGACTATCAAAGTCCGTTAAACTTCGAAAAACAGGCATTGAAAAATGCCGCATAAACTGTCCGGAATTTGTTTAGCAGATCATACTTAAAGAAAGCGATTTCAAAGAGCTTGTGATCCAATCAAACGTTAACCACTAACATAGCTTGGATCATGCTCGAGAAAATCAACACTCCCAAAATTTCGTCAAGATAATAGGCCTAACTAACCTTAATCCGTTAATAATGCGGAGGGATTTCGATGGCTCCGCCATCTGCTCGGCTTGCCTGATCATTGATTTGGCTGATCGTCACTTCCAGCTTTTTGCAGTAAGCTTCTGGCGTTTGCACGATATTATTGAGCTTTTGTACATGCTGATCTAGCTGCTCAATGCTGGCATCTTGAAAGGCCACGCGCTCTTCAAGCGTTTGAATGCGTTGTTCGGTCTCAGTTTTATCCTCGTTCAGCTCCTCTTGGATTCATTGCTTATGTCACGACAAGCGAGCAAGGTTACTACAAGGCTGAGGGAGAGCCAAACTCTGCTGCCGTTAAGTACATAAATTGGCTAAACGCTTTGCCCTGCACAATAGCCCGATGCCCAAGCCCATTGGAAATTAAACCCGCCCAGCCAGCCTGTAACATCTAATACTTCGCCGACAAAATAAAGCCCAGGCTGTCGCTGGCTTTCAAAGCTTTTACTCGACACCTCATCGACACAAACTCCGCCCAGCGTAACCTCAGCGGTGCGATACCCTTCGGTTGAAGGCGGTTTAACTAGCCAGCGATTAAACTGCTCTGCCACTTGCATAAGATGCGCATTAGAGCACTCTGCCAATGGCTTTTGCGCCAGCTCTGGCAAAAAAGATTGCATGAAGGTCTGCACCAGCTTTTTGGGAAGCCATTGCGATAAAACGCTGACAAACGTTGACTTGCCCTTACTCTCTCTGAGCGTTTTAAGCTCTTGAGCCAAGTCTATCTCAGGCAGTAAATTCACTTCAACCGTATCGCCCAACTGCCAATAGCTAGAGATCTGCAAAACCGCTGGTCCGCTCAGCCCACGATGCGTAAACAAAATGTCTTCAACAAAGCTCTGATCATTACAGCTCACTTTAGCCGCAACCGAAACCCCAGAAAGCGACTCAAACTCAGCGCGCAATTTATCATTCAAATAATAAGGTACCAGAGCTGCACGCGTTGGTAAAACTTGGAGTCCAAACTGCTCTGCCAACTGATACCCAAAGCCAGATGCGCCCAGCGTCGGAATCGATAAACCGCCAGTGGCAATAACCAACGAATCGCAGTGATATTGGCCTTTTGAAGTGGATAAAGAAAAACCCTCCTCAAGCGCCTTAACGGCTTGAATATCGGTTTTTAGCTGAATTGTTGCACCTGATTGCGCGCACTCGTCTAATAGGAGCTGCAAAATATGACGAGCGCTGGCCTTGGACTTTGCATCTTCGCCACAAAACAGCTGTCCGTGTTTTTTCTCGTGGTATACCACCCCATGACGCTCGACCAGAGCAATGAAATCCCACTGCGTGAAACGCCCTAACGCGGATTTGCAAAAATGAGGATTACTCGACAAAAAGTTGTCAGGCTCGATAAAGTAATTAGTGAAATTGCATTTTCCGCCACCCGACATAAGGATTTTTTTGCCAGCTTTGTTGGCATGATCTAGCACCAAGGTGGATTTTCCGCGAGCTGCCGCCGTGGCCGCGCACATCAAACCCGCGGCACCTGCGCCGACAATGATGACTTCAACATGCATAAAGTAATCCACTCAAAGCAATTGGTCGTATTGTAATCTGTGATATGAGTCAGGCGCTAGATAAACGAAAAATTAACCTCGACGATTTCAGATTTTTCTATACGAACATCCGCGCTAGAGTTAAATCAACCAATAATGTGATTGATATTCATTAGTATCAATGTATCTTTCGAAGGTAAAAGAATAAGGAGAGTGCTTTGCACGAGAAGAAGTTGATTTTTAGATTTAATTGAAGCTAAGCAACTAAAATACAAATCACGAAAATGAAAGAGTAACGAATATGGCTTGGAAAAATACACTTCAACAATCA
>JAXHSS010000204.1:0-2132 GCA_034190675.1 Pseudomonadota bacterium | reverse complement strand
GGCATTGTCTCTCGCGGTGGTTCGATTATGGCGAAATGGTGTCTTGCGCATCACCAAGAAAACTTCTTGTACACCCATTTCGAAGAAATCTGCGAAATCATGAAAGCCTATGATGTCACCTTCTCTTTGGGTGATGGACTTCGCCCAGGCTCTGTCGCCGATGCGAATGACGAGGCGCAGTTTGCTGAGCTTGAAACGCTGGGTGAGCTGACAGAAGTCGCTTGGAAACATGATGTTCAGGTCATGATTGAAGGCCCAGGCCATGTACCGATGCATATGGTCAAAGCCAATATGGACAAGCAGCTTGAGCACTGTCATGGCGCTCCGTTTTATACTTTAGGGCCCTTAACGACCGATATTGCTCCAGGTTATGACCATATCACCTCGGGTATTGGCGCGGCGATGATCGGCTGGTTTGGTACGGCAATGCTATGCTACGTCACGCCAAAAGAGCATCTCGGGCTGCCTAATAAAGAAGACGTTCGTGTGGGCCTCGTGACCTATAAAATTGCAGCACATGCCGCCGATTTGGCTAAAGGCCACCCAGCTGCTCAACTTCGCGACAATGTGATGTCAAAAGCTCGATTCGAGTTCCGCTGGAATGATCAATTCAATATTGGTCTTGATCCTGAACGTGCTCGCGAGTATCACGACGAAACCCTGCCTAAAGACGCGCATAAAGTAGCGCATTTCTGCTCGATGTGTGGCCCGAAATTCTGCTCGATGAAGATCACTCAGGAAGTTCGCGAATACGCGGACGGGCTTGAAAAAGCCGCTGAAGCCGAAGCGGGCATGAAGCAAAAAGCAGAAGAGTTTAAATCTCAGGGCAGCAACGTCTACAAACGAGCCTAAGGCATGACGGATCAGCCGTACCATATCACTCAGCGGACGCCGATCTATCGAGGTTTTTCCTCCTTGGATCAGCTAACGCTGGATGTAAAAAAGTATAATGGCGGCTGGATGCGCGGTTTTCAACGTGAGCTTGTAGACCGCCCCGCTGCCGCAGGTGTCTTCTTATTTGACCCTATCCGTGAGCTCTGCGTGTTTGTTGAGCAATTTCGTGTTGGCGCGATTAACCAAGTTGATTCACCGTGGTTGCTTGAAGTGGTCGCGGGCGTCTTTGATAAAGCGGGTGAAGATGCCGCCGATGTGGTTGTTCGGGAAGCCATTGAGGAAGCCAACTGCAATATTATTGCCACCCTACCCATGTGCTCTTATTTGGCCAGCCCTGGCTACACCAATGAAAAAATCCACCTACTTTTAGGCTTTGTTAATGCTGATGATGTGGATCAAAACGGTGTTCATGGTTTAGATGAGGAGCATGAGGATATTCAGGTCAACGTGCTGAGCGTGGCTGATGTTCGCGCACTTTACGCTAGCGGCAAAATCAGTAACGCCATGTGCCTAGTCGCTGTGCAATGGTTTTTGCTGCATTACGAGCAGGCCAAAGAGGCAGGCCTTAAGGCGCTGAGTGGCTCATGAACTTACAATCATTCATCAAGCAACATAACCCCTATCGTCCACTTAGGGATTTAATGGCGCTGTATGAGCGTAACTATTCGTGGTTGCAACGTATTTTCCCCTATGATCAAGCGCATCAACACTGGGTTCTCAAAGGCGGCGTTGAAGAACAACCTTGGGAAATTCATTGCGAGCACTTACCTCTTGGGCCTTACACCAGTGAGCTGATTTTGCAGCAGCAAATTGAGGTTAGCCCTTGGCTAATGTTCCCACACATGAAGATTCGCTTATTTCATGATGCCCGAATGGCTGAGGTGCAGGAGTATAATCGCAAAGCGGTTAAGCAATTAATCTATCCGCAACCCAACCCCGCCTTTCAGCGCTATGAAAAAGAAGCCATCAACCGCTTTTTGGGCGAATGGCTAAAAACGGCTGAAACACAAGGCTATGAACGTCTGTCATTGCCACCTTATGACCCTTTAGCCAATACACTATCAAGTGAGCAAGACAAGAAAGCAAAGGAGTAGCCGTCATGATCAAGTTAATTCAATTATCTGACTGTCACCTTATGGCCGACCCAATGGCTCAGTATAAAGGCGTTAACCCTTATGCCCGCTTATCGGCCCTGCTTGATCAAATTATGACTGAACATGGTGATACCGACGCCCTGC
>JAXHSS010000203.1:0-2143 GCA_034190675.1 Pseudomonadota bacterium | reverse complement strand
TTGATGAATGCCGTTCAAGCCTTTAAGGCCGAGTCTGACATTGACATCTATAAAGCAGACTATCAGCAAGCAAACTCATAGTTTGTATGCTCATCGTTAAGCATTGAGAAAAGGAGGCTTCGGCCTCCTTTTTTTTATGCATCAGTTTTTGCACTAAGGCTAAATAGCCCTTTGAGTAGTTAGATACTCAGGTTGAGCGCAGACAGAATGCCCATATATTTAAGAATAGCCAAGCTGTGTCATTGGGTTTTCACGCAATATTCGTTAAGCTAAATGCAGTCAATTAATTGCCCAATGACATTATGACCGCAGAACAACGCCACCTCGAGCTGTGTAACCTCTCTCTTGATCAATACTCACAGATAAAACACCTTATGGATGAGGCCTATAAAGACATTGGCGGTGCTTGGCCAAAACATACCATCCAAATGCTGATCGAAGAATTTCCAGAAGGACAGATTGGGGTAGTTGATGGCGAGAAGCTGATCGGCATTGCGCTGTCTTTGCAGGTCGATTATCAACGGTTCTCAAACCCGCACACCTATGAAGATCTTGTGGACAGCGACGATATTGTGTTCAACGACCAGGCGGGTGATGCGCTATATGGCTTAGATGTAGTGATTGCCAAGTCGCACCGGGGCATGCGTATAGGTCGCAGGCTTTATGACGCACGAAAAGAGCTATGTCGTCAGTATAATTTTCAGGCCATTTTGGCTGGCGGGCGTATCCCGAATTATCATGCTCATAGCGACCAGCTTAGCCCGATGGACTATATCAATAAAGTGGCCGCCAAAGAGCTTTACGACCCGATTTTAAGCTTTCAGTTATCAAACGACTTTCAGGTGCGCCGTCTATTAACAAAATACCTTCCTGAAGATGAAGACTCCGTTGGCTTTGCAACGCTTTTAGAGTGGAATAATATTCTCTATCAACCGTCAGATACGGTCATCGACACGCTTAAATCCAAGGTAAAGGTTGGCGCTGTACAGTGGCAAATGCGCTCAGTTAACTCCTTCGAGGAGCTAATGAAGCAGGTAGAATATTTTGTCGATACGGTGTCTGATTATCAGTGCGACTTTATTTTGTTCCCTGAGTTTTTTAATGCTCCATTGATGGGCTTATGTGAGCAAAGTTCGCAAACCCAAGCGATCCGCTTTTTGGCAGATTATACCGACCGTATTCTTGAAGCTATGTCTAAAATGGCCGTCGAATATAACGCCAATATCATCACAGGCTCAATGCCGCAGCTAGAAGACGAGGTTTTATATAACACCAGCTTTTTGTGTCACCGAAGTGGCAAGGTCGAATCACAGCGAAAAATTCACGTCACCCCGCATGAAACCAAAGACTGGGTGCTCAAAGGCGGCGATGCCATCAATGTCTTTGAAACCGATGCCGGGCGAGTCGGCATTCTGATTTGTTATGATTCTGAGTTTCCAGAGCTTAGCCGCATCTTAGCAGATCAAGGTATGGAGATTCTCTTTGTGCCCTTTTGGACCGACATCAAAAACAGCTATTTACGCGTTAGAAACTGTGCCCAAGCCCGAGCCATCGAAAACGAATGCTATGTTGTTATCGCCGGCAGCGTAGGCAATTTGCCAGAGGTTGAAAGCCTTGATGTGCAATACGCGCAGTCTGCTGTGTTTACGCCATCAGACATTCAGTTCCCGCATGATGCCATGCTTTCTGAGGCTACGCCTAACTCCGAGATGCTGCTGTTTGCCGAGCTAGACTTAGATAAGCTCAAACTGCTGCACACGGAAGGCTCCGTTCGCAACCTCAAAGACCGTCGCAGCGACTTATATGGCGTGTGGTTTAAAGACCAGCAGAGCTAGTAATGATTAAGAATAAATTGACGGCCTATCGCCCGATTTTCCTTTATGTGGTAGCTAATCGACGTTTTTGAGCCGCGCTCAAGCGCTTGATCCGGTGCTCTTCTTTGCTGGCCTGTGAACGGTCATCGAAGGCAAATCGGGCAATGACGCGAAGCGGCATTTGGCTGCGGAAAAACTTAGCTCCCTTGGCTTTGGGTTTGCCATTGGCCGTGTCAAGATGTTCCTGAAAGCGACGATCAACATCACGGCTAATGCCAGTATAAAGCTGGCCTTTTTCCGTTTCGATTAAATAAACCCACCACATAGTT
>JAXHSS010000202.1:0-2202 GCA_034190675.1 Pseudomonadota bacterium | reverse complement strand
TCTTTTTGGTCTATAAAATGGCCGATAAAACGCGCGACATCCTAAACGCGTTTCTGCCAGAGTCTGCCTCTGTATGGCTTGCTGATCAAAGCGATTTTATTCTTGCCACCTTGTTTTTAATCCCCGCTACGCTGATCCCGATCCTTTATGTTTGGCAAAAAGAGCGCCGTATTGAAAAAATGCACGTTATCACCTTTGCCATCGTGCTGTTGATGGGTAGCTTAACCATTGCGTTAGATAGTCCGGTTTTTCTTAAGTGGAAACCGTCCATTGTGAGCTGGGCTTTTGGACTTGTCTTTGGTATCAGCCTGCTGCTTAACCGCAATTTGCTTCAAAAATTATTGGGCGATCAAATCACGTTGCCCGATGCGGTTTGGGCGCGCCTAACCATGTTCTGGATCGGTTACTTTTTCATTACCGGTCTCATCAATATTTATGTGGCTTATCAATTTAGTGAAGAGATTTGGGTTGATTTCAAACTCTTCGGCATGCTGGGACTCACATTGGTTTTTGTCGTGATCCAAGGTTTTTATCTCAGCCAACACATCAAACCTGAGGAATAATCATGCTTATTGCAATTATGGCGCAAGACGCTGAAAACAGTTTAGAAGCACGCTTATCGGTTCGTGAAGCACACCTAGCGCGCTTAACCGAGCTGCAAAATCAAGGCCGCCTAGTTTTAGCTGGCCCTCACCCAATTAACGAAGCGGGCGATACCAGTGAAGGCTTCAGCGGCAGCTTAATCGTGGCTGAGTTTGATTCACTTGATGATGCACAAGAATGGGCGCAGAACGACCCTTACATTGATGCAGGCGTCTATACTGAGGTGCTGATCAAACCGTTTCTTCAAGTTTTTCCCAAAGCTTAAACTTCCTGAATTAAACGTAAATAAATAGGATAAAACCCACTATGAAAGCCGTTATGCAGTGGCTCAATGTCATTCTTGGTAGCCTTCTTTTTCTGGCCAATTTATTGATCCTCTACCCCACGTTTTTCGTTTTTTCTTTATTCCGCTTAGTGCCGATCAAGCCAATTAGCAACGCGGCTCGCTGGCTGATTGACTGGATTGTTCGGTTCTGGATTCGTAATAATAATCGCATTATTGAGCTATTAACCAGCACCAAGTGGACCATTGAAACCACTGACCGCGTCAACCTTTCGACAAAAGGCTCTTATTTTATGGTGTCTAACCATATTTCGGGTGTCGATATTCCTGTTTTGCAGAAAGTCTTCTCTGATCGCACGCCTTTTTTGAAGTTTTTCCTTAAGCAAGAGCTCATTTGGGTGCCTTTGTTGGGCTATGGCTGGTGGGCGCTTGATTTCCCTTTCATGAAGCGCTATAGCAAAGAGTACCTAGCCAAGCACCCTGAAAAGCGCGGACAAGACTTTATCGCGACGCAAAAGGCCTGTGAAAAGTTCAAGCACGTACCTGTTACAGTGATTAACTACCTTGAAGGAACGCGTTTTACCCCTGAAAAGCATAAAAAACAAAATTCGCCGTTCAAACACCTGCTCAAACCCAAAGCGGGCGGACTGAGCTATGCGCTTAGCGCCATGGGGCCTAAGATCCAAACGCTGGTCGATGTCACCATTATTTATCCGCAAGGAAAAGTGGGCTTATTTGACCTATTTGCTAACCGCATTCAAGAAATCGTGGTGATTATTGACCAACTCGACATCCCGAGCTGGCTGAGCGCAGGCGATTATCAGAATGACCCTGAGTTTCGTCAAAAAGCCCAAGACTGGGTGAACGCGCTTTGGATCGCAAAAGACCAGCGAATTGAAGACCGCCTAAACCAATCTTCTTAATCCGCTTAGGCTTATTGGCGGTGAATGCTCATCGCCAATAACAGCAACCTGCCCTGCCTTTTTCCTACCCCTTTTCTTTTCCTTCCTCATGTCGAGCTTGCTGATCTAGCTGCTTGAGTTGCATGAGTTTTTGCTTGATTTTTATTTCTAGCCCTCGCTCAACAGGCTCATAAAATGTGGGCGGCTGCGCTGAAAAAGCATCAGGGAAATATTGTTCATCAGGAACATAGCCGCCTTCATAATTATGCGCATAGCGATACTCTTTGCCATAACCCTGATCTTTCATTAACTGAGTCGGGGCATTGCGCAAATGAAGCGGTACATCAGCGCTGCGGTTGTCTTTAACAAAGCGCATCGCCTGCTTAAAGGCGTTATACACCGCATTACTTTTTG
>JAXHSS010000201.1:0-2243 GCA_034190675.1 Pseudomonadota bacterium | reverse complement strand
CCGCTTGATAAACCTGAGATTCAATATAACGAACAAGAATCTCTTCCAGAATAGCTTCTGGGCTAGGTTCATAAATATAATCCCAGTGATGTGAGTATTCTTCACTCTCATCTTTAAGGATCGGTAATAACTGAAGTGCTTCTGGTACTTGACGCATAGTGCTAACGAACTCATTAGAGATCACATATAGCTTGTCAATCTTACCTTCGTTATAAGCATCCAGCATGACTTTTACTGAACCGAGTAAGTCATCGATATCTGGGTTTTCACCTAGGTCAGTTTTAACCGCGATAACATTACCGCCAATGCTATTAAAGAAAGACACGGCTTTCTTACCTAGCAGGCAGTAATCTACCTCTACCGACTGATCTTCATACGACTTTGACAACTTAATTGCACGCTTAAACAAGTTAATGTTCAAGCCACCACAAAGGCCACGGTCTGAAGAAACAACGATAATACCCACACGCTTGATCGAATCACGACCAATCATGTAAGGATGCTCGTATTCAGCGTTTGCATTTGCTAGGTGAGACACTAGCAAACGGAATTTGTGCGCATAGGGCTTAGTAGCCTCCATGCGCTCTTGAGCTTTACGCATTTTACTCGCCGCAACCATTTGCATCGCTTTGGTAATTTTCTGAGTATTTTTAATACTCTTGGTTTTGGTGCGTATCTCTTTAAGGTTTGGCATAACTTACTCGCGTTATATTATAGTGCTGCCGTCGCTTTGTAGTCGCTGATCAACTTTTTAAAGGCATCAGCAACGTCGTCACCATAACGACCTGACTGGTCAATATCAGCCATCAACTCAGCAATATTGCTTTGAGCGTAGTCAAGTAGACCTGCTTCAAACGCTTGGATTTTATCGACTTCGATATCATCAAGCATGTTCTTATCAACAGCGAATAACAGTAGACCCATTTGTGAAACTGTCAAAGGTGCATATTGCTTCTGCTTCATCAACTCAGTTACACGCTTACCACGCTCTAGCTGAGTACGGGTTACTTCGTCAAGGTCAGATGCGAACTGCGAGAATGCAGCAAGTTCACGATACTGAGCTAGCGCTAGACGAACACCACCAGAAAGCTTTTTAACGATCTTAGTTTGAGCCGAACCACCAACACGTGATACCGAGATACCCGCGTTCATCGCAGGACGGATGCCTGAGTTGAATAGATCAGTTTCAAGGAAGATCTGACCATCTGTAATCGAAATTACGTTCGTCGGTACGAATGCAGAAACGTCGCCGCCTTGGGTTTCAATAATTGGCAATGCCGTCAATGAACCTGTTTGGCCTTTCACTTCACCATTAGTGAATGCTTCAACATATTCAGCATTAACACGTGATGCACGCTCTAGAAGACGCGAGTGAAGATAGAAAACGTCACCTGGGTATGCTTCACGACCTGGTGGACGCTTAAGCAACAATGAAATCTGACGGTATGCCCATGCTTGCTTGGTCAAATCATCATAAATAATGAGTGCATCTTCACCACGATCGCGGAAGTACTCACCCATTGAACAACCAGCAAATGGCGCCAAGAACTGCATAGCAGCTGGATCAGAAGCTGATGCTGATACGACAGTGGTGTATTCCATTGCGCCTTCTTCTTCAAGTTTACGCACAACGTTTGCAATTGAAGACTGCTTCTGACCAACGGCAACATAAATACACTTAATGCCGCTATTTTTCTGAGCCAAGATGGTATCAACAGCTAGCGCTGTTTTACCTGTCTGACGATCACCAATGATCAACTCACGCTGACCACGTCCGATTGGAACCATTGAGTCGACTGATTTGTAGCCTGTTTGAACTGGCTGATCAACACCTTGACGTGCAATAACGCCTGGTGCAATTTTTTCTACTGGAGATGTTGCTTGAGCCGCAATATCACCCTTACCATCAATTGGAGTCCCTAGCGCGTCAACTACGCGACCAAGAAGTGCTTCACCAACTGGAACTTCAAGAATGTTGCCCGTACATTCAACGGTTTGGCCTTCACGGATACCAGTGTAATCACCAAGTACAACGGCACCAACTGAGTCACGCTCCAAGTTTAGTGCCATACCGAAAACGCCGTTTTCGAATTCAACCATCTCACCGTACATTACGTCGGTGAGACCAAAAATACGAACAATACCGTCAGAAACACTAACGATTGTACCTTGATGGCTGTATGACGCACCGGTGTCGAGCGATTCAATACGCTCTTTAATTACATCACTAATTTCAGATGGGT
>JAXHSS010000200.1:0-2339 GCA_034190675.1 Pseudomonadota bacterium | reverse complement strand
TGGTCAAGCCTATAAGCTTCAGGTTTCTGATTACTCCTCAGCCACGAGTGAGTATGAAGTGACTTTCTCCGCTATTGACTAATCAATACCTGATTTCATTTGTGATAAAGCGCTCTTCGGAGCGCTTTTTTAAAAATCATTTGCATTTAGGAAATCAAGTTTGTAGTCTTTGTAGCGATATTTATAAACCATCGATCAGGTAAAAAATGTTTAAGTGGTTGCGTAACTCACGTTTTTGGTTGGCAGGCCCTTTGGTCTTTATCTGTTCAGTTTTGGTCATGGCAGGAGCCGCTGTGTGGTTTCCTCAAGATGCCGCTAAAGTTAATAATATCGCAATTCCACTGGTGTTATATCCTCTAATTTGGTCAGCACTGTTCTTTTATGCTTACCTTGCTCAATCCGTGGTCAAGGCCTATGCGGTCGTTTTGGGTTTAATGATCTTTAATGTCAGCTTGATATACTGGCATGTCGCGCTCTAGAATTTTAATAAATTGACTTCGCTCGAAGGTAATTAATGCCCATGACAACAGAAAACATCTCAACAAAACCAGACGATCAAGATAAAAGCCGACTCGTGCAGTCTATGCTGAGTTTACATGGGTGGTCAGCCATTATTCTTGGTTTGCTGTTGTATGCCGTTGTGGTTACTGGAACCATTGCTGTTTTTTCAGAAGAGATAGGCCACTGGTCAAACCCGCTAGAAGACTCTGTAGAACAGTATTTCGGCCCAGGTTTGCATGATGCCTTGTCCAAGAAAGTCTCTGAGTTGCCAGAGACTTATCATGAGGAGGTGCTAGTATTTCATGGCACAGGCGGTCGCATGGGCGCTTTTTTCCACGGTCATGTGGATGATGAGATAACAGGCGAGCACTTTGAGGAAGGTGCATTGGTTTATTATGACCCTTCTTCATGGGAAGAGCTTGAGCAGTATCAAGGACGCTCGCCAGATGTGTTTAATGAGAGTCAATTTGGTGCTTTGGCTAATTTCTTTATTAATCTTCATGTGCGTTTGTACTTGCCGTACCCCTGGGGATTATTGCTGACGGGTGCGCTCGGATTGATGATGATGATAGCCGCGATTACAGGCTTGATCGTCCATCGTAAGTTGATTAAAGAGCTGTTCGTCCAGAGAGTGAGTCGAAGAAACTTATTACTCACGGCGCGAGATCGTCATGTTCTTGCGGGAAGCTGGAATCTGATTTTTGCATTCATACTGGCTTTTACAGGTAGCTTCTTTAGCTTTGCGGGAAGTTTTGGTTTGCCTGTTATGGCAATGGTTTCTTTTGAAGGAGACCAAGATCGCATGTTTGATGAGGTTGTTGGTACGCCAAAACCTTTTGATTCAAGCCCAGCTGCGGTGAAAAACATTGATGACCTTGTTCAGGATGCGCTTGCCCGCTCTGGAGCGAAAGACTTAGAGTTTTTAACGGTATCACGTTGGTGGCAAAAAGATGCTGTTGCGTTTTTATTGACTGAACCGCCAGAAGGAAAGATTCAATCAGAGAATTATTTATACCATGCCGCCGATAATGAATTTTTAATGGTAAAGCCAGAAATTGGCTTACAACCCTCATTAGGTAATGATCTGGTCAGTCTTATCACGCCTTTACATTTTGGTCATTTCGCAGGAGTGCTCTCTAAAGCTATTTGGTTTGGATTAGGCTTTTCCTCGGCTTATGTGACATTGACTGGGTTATTGCTTTGGACTCGGCGTCGGAAAAAAGAGCGATTATGGTATAGGTTTGAGCGAGTTGTCCTATGGGTAGGTTATGGTTTGCTATTGAGCATGTCCCTTTCCGCCGTGGGTTATTTTATTGCGGTATTGCTTACTTTGACGCCGTCGACGGTGGTGAAATTAAGCTTTGTCATTACCGCTATTTTCACGGCACTTCTAACCGTATTTATTTCATCCAAACTTAAGCTTAGAGTGTTGATGTCTAGCTTGCTCGCATTGAGCTTTATATTGTTGGTTGCATTGAGATGGTGCACTGGATTTAGCTGGCTTCACGCGCTCGAAGTAGAGGCATACAGCGTGATTGGTGTTGACGTGATTTTATTACTATGCGCTGCAGCGTTAATTATTTTTATCTGGAAATTGCCAACACAGTCGCTTATGAGCGATGAAGATGAAGCTCCTGTCGCCAAGCAAAACCCATCCAAAGAAACTGGCTCAGAGACGTTTATTGATCAGAATTCGGTGAATCGCTTATGAATGAATGTGCATTCAATATGCTTTGGTTGTTATATGGCATCAGTGCTATAAGCCTGTTTCTTTTGGTTTATTGCGATCCTGAAAGACGCCGTTTGGCACGATTAACTCCAGCAAAAAAGCTTGGGTT
>JAXHSS010000020.1:13353-16778 GCA_034190675.1 Pseudomonadota bacterium | reverse complement strand
ACAGGCAACTTGTTTTCAGACCAAGATGTCCAAGCTATTATTGAAGCTGCACCTGGCCTTGTGGTGTTAGACGAAGCCTATACCGCCTTTACACAATACGATAGCCAAAAATGGTTAGTCGAGCATCGGCATGTTGTAATCATGCGCACCGTTTCAAAAATGGGCCTTGCTGGCCTTCGACTTGGTTTTTGCTTTGCCCACCCAGCTATCACCAATGAGCTAGAAAAGGTTCGTCTTCCGTATAATATTAACTGCCTGACGCAACATACGGCGGAGTTTATACTCAAGCATGCCGATATTCTTGAGGCGCAAACACAGGCTCTTCGAAAATTACGTAGCCAACTGAACGACCAACTTAGCCTTTTTAGCTGTTTTGAGGTTTTCCCAAGCGAGGCCAACTTTTTACTCGTACGTGTTTTACCGAATGAACTATCCGCCCGCGAAATATTCACTGCACTCAAAGAGCGCGGTGTGCTGATCAAGTGCTTAGATGGTGGCCATCCATTATTGGCTCAATGCCTGCGCTTTACGGTTGGTAGTGAAGAAGAAAACCAAGCACTGATTAGTGCACTCAAAGACATTTACCGTTAAATCACACGGTTGATTAAGTCTTTATCGACGTGAAATAAAAGATTGATGAGATAAAAATTTTAGAGAGTTGCTTTAGAGTAGGTAGCAACACAGTTTGCTAGGTTCTTAGTCCATAATAATGCAGGAGTTGATTGCAACTCCTGCTTGCAATAGAGTTAATTGACAACGTTTACTATTAAAAATCACATATTGGCGTAAAGTCTGATACTGTTATGTTTGTTTTAGGATATTCGACTACGACCTGTTCACCAGGTTCAGGTTCAAAATCCCCCACCAGTGTTTCAATATAAGTAAACCGTAGAAGTTCTCCGTTATCAGAATCAACAATAACGAGCTCAATTAAATAAGACTCTGGGTCATCTTCTGAGTATGTTGTGAATACGTATTGGTCATCACCTTGTGGAGTAAGGCGACCAAGAGTTTCCTTTAAATAGCAATTTGGACCAAGATCAAATGAATCCCCCAAATAGTCATATACAATTTCCTCTCCATTTGCTGTTATCTCAAAATATAATTCATCAATAACACCATCAACTTCGTACGATTCATCATAGACACCAACCAGCATTTGGGCAGCTTCATTTTGTGAAAACATCAAGGAATCTTGGCCACCAGAACTATCGCCATCAGAACTATCGCCACCACAAGCCACTAATGACATTGCTAAAAACGCGATCCCAAAAAAGCCTGATACTTTACTTAACATCACAATACTCCTCATTTTTTCATAATTTAACGTTTGATTACAAAAATGAAAAGTACACCAAATTAGGTAAATTTGAAAGGCAAACAAGCCTAATAGATGATGTAAAATGAGCTCATTAGTTTTATCGAAAAAGTGATTCGAAAAGTTTGCAGATTAAACTATTGAATTCATAATGATTTTTGATAGACTCGAAAATATGAGCTATCAAATGTTTTATTTATTGACCCCATCTCAAGGCGCAGCTGCAAAAGCTCTAGGCGCTCTTCTGCTCCTGCCTTAGGGCAGTACTATCTTTTTGTTTCTTACTTTTTGTTTCTTACATTTCGTTTTTTATTTTTACTATCTTCAAGTTAGATTGAGGTTTTTATGAGCAAAGATCGTTTAATTATTTTTGATACCACATTGCGTGATGGCGAGCAAAGCCCTGGCGCCACAATGAATAAGCAAGAGAAATTGCGCATCGCAAAGTCACTTGAGCGCTTAAAAGTCGACGTGATTGAGGCAGGTTTTGCTATAGCCAGCCAAGACGACTTTGAGGCGGTTAAGCTAATTGCTGAATCGGTCAAAGACAGCCGAATTTGTAGCTTAGCGCGAGCTAAAGAAAGTGATATTGCGCGCGCAGGTGAAGCGCTCAAGCAAGCCAATGCTGGCCGCATCCATACATTTATCGCGACCTCGCCGATCCATATGCAACACAAGCTGCGCATGAAGCCAGATCAGGTAATCGAGGCAGCCGTGGCGGCGATCAAATATGCGCGAGGCTTTATTGACGATGTTGAGTTCTCCTGTGAAGATGCGGGCCGTTCGGAAATCGACTTTTTATGTCGTATTATTGAGGCAGCCATCGATGCTGGCGCCAAAACGATTAATATTCCTGATACCGTAGGCTATGCCATTCCACAGCAATATGGCGAAATGATTGGTCAGCTGATTGAACGCATTCCAAATGCTGACAAGGCGGTATTTTCTGTTCACTGTCACAATGACTTGGGCTTGGCTGTGGCCAACTCACTTTCGGCGGTGCAGTTCGGTGCTCGACAAGTTGAATGTACCATCAACGGTTTGGGCGAGCGTGCTGGTAACGCCTCATTGGAAGAGATTGTGATGGCTGTTCGTACACGTCCTGACATTTTTGATGTAGCAACCGAGATCTATACCCCTGAAATTGTTCCAGCTTCACGCCTGGTATCGACAATTACAGGCTTCCCTGTCCAACCTAATAAAGCCATTGTGGGCGCCAATGCCTTTGCGCATGAGTCTGGTATTCACCAAGATGGCGTCCTGAAGCATCGTGAGACCTATGAAATAATGAAAGCTGAAGATGTGGGCTGGAGCACCAACCGTATGGTGTTGGGTAAGCACTCAGGTCGAGCCGCTTTTCGTGCGCGCATGGAAGAGCAAGGCATCGAGTTTAGTAGTGAAGAGGCTTTCCAAGACGCCTTCCAGCGGTTCAAAGATTTGGCCGACAAAAAACAAGAAATCTACGATGAAGATTTGTACACCTTGGTTTCAGCTTCCAAGCAAGCGACTGAAAACAAGCGTTTTGGCCTGATTGATTTAACGGTTTGCAGCCAAGTGGGTAAAACACCGAAAGCTATGGTACAAA
Source organism: Pseudomonadota bacterium (assembly GCA_034190675.1). Lineage (GTDB taxonomy): Bacteria > Pseudomonadota > Gammaproteobacteria > Pseudomonadales > JAXHSS01 > JAXHSS01. Next base: position 13,875 of record JAXHSS010000020.1, on the reverse strand, counting down.
TTGATATCGACGGTCAAACCCACGAAAGTCAAGCTGAAGGCTCTGGTCCAGTTGATGCGGTCTTTAAAGCCATCGAGAATATTGTTAACAGCGACACGCACCTATTATTGTATTCAGTAAATGCCATCACCAAAGGCACGGATTCTCAGGGTGAAGTTGGCGTCCGACTCGAAAAAGGCGGCCGCATTGTCAATGGTAAAGGTGCTGACACCGATATTATCATTGCTTCTGCTAAGGCCTATATCAATGCGCTAAATATTTTGAGCAATAACGAGAAAACCAACCCTCAGGCTGAGGAAGGTATTTAACGCCCGGGAGGCAATAGGTGACTGATTGGTGGAGTGAGGCGCAAAAAGCTGCGTTACAACGACTGGATATCCCATTATGGGTGACAAAATCTGAACTTACTCCATCAAACACCGACAATACTTACCAACCAACCTCAGCGGCAAAGCCTGCCATTGGTGATGACTCAAGCCTAGCAACAGATGACGAGCTTAATGAATTACCTCGCGCGCAAAG
>JAXHSS010000020.1:0-13253 GCA_034190675.1 Pseudomonadota bacterium | reverse complement strand
CCACCGAGCCCAGCGCTCAGCAATTAGCTTGTATTGTCTTCAAAGGCTCCGACTTTTTATTAATTTTGGAATGCCCGTGGGGCTCTATCGGGCTGTCGCCGCAGGAAATTCAACTGGTGCACGATCTGCTAGGTGCGCTTCATCAAGATAGCGACGCCATCATGCAGCAGGCACAAAGCTTTCAATGGCCGCCAACCGCCAATGAAATGTTTTTGGCGGAAGATACCTTCTTAGCGTTTAATGAGTATTTAAGCGATTTCCCTCAGAAACTGTTCATTATGCTGGGCGATCAAGTGCATCAAAGCATTGATGAGCAACAAACCCATTGGCAGCTCAATGAAGTTGCCGACGTTCAAGTGCTTGCCCTGCCCCCACTGGCTGAGTTTTTACAACGACCCGACTGGAAAAAAACCTTATGGATCGAGTATCTCGCGCCGGTCGCCAACGCATTGCAATAAGCTCGCCAAAAACGGCTGATATCGAGCCGATCTGGCAGTTACATTGCCAAACTGATGATAACCCGTGGTCAAAAGCCGACTTCATGCGCTGCGCGAGCAAAAACAGCGCTCAAGAGGCCACGGAACACCGCTCAATAGCAAGTCCGCATTTACACTTGTTTCAAGCCAAAAATGAAGAGGCGAAACTGCTGGGTTTCGCATTGTTTTCTTTGTCGCACGGACTACTGGAGTTATACAAAATCGCTGTCTGGCCTGCGGCTCGTAGTCAGGGTATTGGCCACGCTTTATTAGCTCACGGGCTAAACACACTAACGCATGACAGCTGCTTGCTTGAAGTTAGCCAACAAAACATCAGCGCTATTTTGCTGTATGAGCGTTTGGGCTTTACAACCATTGATCGTCGAAAAAACTATTACTCTCACCTAACAGGCGAAGCACAGCATGCGTTGATCATGCAACGTCCGCGAAAAGCACTTGACGACTGAGGCTCGGATAAGAACAATAAAAGGCCTTATCTTTTTGGAAAACTCGTTCGTTGGACAGTATCTCAAGCGGCATATTGCTGATTTTTTTGGTGATTTTAATCATTTTTTCAGCCTTTTTCTCAAGCTCGGAAACGAGCATGATGGCTATTAACCGCTATCGCCTCAGACACCAAGCCAAACAAGGCAATAAAACCGCACTACTCATTGAAAAATTACTGAGCAAAACTGATCAGCTCATCGGGACCATTTTGATCGGCAATAATTTCGTGAACATTCTGGCCACAATGGTTGCCACGGTTCTAGCGACTCGCTGGTTAGCTCCCTATTTGGGCAATTTGACCGAATTAGTCACCGCGATCTTGATCACGTTTATCTTTCTTTTGTTTGCCGAGGTTACACCCAAAACCATTGCTGCCTCAGCACCTGAAAAAGTGGCATTCCCTGCCTCGTATTTACTCTATCCTATCGGGATTTTGCTGTTTCCTGGCGTTTGGCTAGTGACAAAAATCAGCCAATTATTGCTGCTGCCGTTTCGCTCGAAATCTTCCGATGAGGAGCAAAACAATAACCTAAGCCCAGATGAACTGCGCACCGTAGTCGATGATGCCGGCGCTTTAATTCCGCGCAAACACCAAAAAATGCTGATCAATATTTTGGATCTTGAAAAAGTCACCATCGACGAGATCATGATTCCAAAACATGAGGTTGCTGGTATCGATATTGAGGAAGATATCAGCGAAATCTTAGATCAGCTAACCAATAACCTGCATACTCGTCTGCCAGTTTACCGAGGCGATCTTAATGACGTGATTGGTATCGTCCATATGCGCAATGTGGCCAAATATTTATCTGAGGATGAATTCAATAAAAGCAAACTGATGCAGCTGGTACGTGAGCCCTACTTTGTTCCCGCCGTAACGCCGTTAAACACCCAGTTGATCAACTTTCAAAAGCAAAAGCGCCGTATTGGTATGGTGGTCAATGAATATGGCGATGTCATCGGTTTGGTGACCTTAGAGGATATTCTTGAAGAAATTGTTGGAGAATTTACGACCAATTTGGGCAGTAATAATAACTCGATCTTCCCACAGGAAGATGGCAGCTACATGGTAGATGGTTCAATTACTGTCAGGGAGTTAAACCGCCTACTGAAAACTGACCTGCCCATCTCACATGATGCCAAAACGCTTAATGGCTTTATGCTAGCATTTCTTGGTGATATTCCCGCGGGTAATGTCGCGCTGAAGTTTTCGCATTGGATTTTTGAAACATCTCATGTTGAAAATCACCGAATTCGAACCATTCGTGTTATCAAAGAGCCCGAAGGTATTTTTGAGCAAGCCGTCAGTTAATTCGGATAACGAGACTCATGAGCAGGAATCTGCAGTTGCTCAGCCAAGTGAGCAAAAGGCTCTGGATATTCGCCCTCGAGCAACAACTGCGTCATGATTTTAGCGGAGTTCAGCGCCATCGTAATGCCGTATCGAAAATGCCCTGTGCTAATCGAAAGATTTTTCAGCTCAGGCACTTTGGCGATTACGGGTATGTTTTTGGGTGAGCTGGGTCGAAGCCCTGCCCAATGCTTAACTTGCTCGGCTCCCTCAAGCTCTGGGCGCAACTCAAGCGCTTGCTGATAAAGCTCGTTGCGTGCGCTTTGTGTCGTTCTTTGATCAAAGCCCACATCTTCTAATGTGCTGCCGATAACAACGATACCGTCAGGACGCGGTATCACATATACACCGTTTTTCATATCAACATGCGGCTCTGAAAAAAAAGGGTCGTTGCATTTCAATGCCAGCATTTGCCCACGAATCGGCTTAACAGGCAGGTGTAAACCTAGAGGATTCAACAGTGGTTCTAGCAACTTTGAGGACCATGCCCCTGCACAAACCACAATCTCATCAAAATGAGCAAGCGTTGACGCGCCTAGCCCTATTTTCACAGTTGATGCTTGAGGCTCTCGTTGTAGTTGTAGCTGCGCCTCGACACAAAGCTTAATCCCTCGATTGTTCACTTGTGCATTTAGGGCTTTCATCAGTCGGGGGTTACGAATTTGAGCAACCAAGCTACTTAACAACGGATGATGCTCAGCACGTTGCTGCCACTGGCAGCGATAGTAATGAGATAATTGCGTGATCTGCTGGCGTGTTGACTCGTCAAGTTCATCATGAATACGCAGTTGGCAGGGGCGATAATGAACATCGATGCCGGTTGTTCGCCGTAACTGCTCGGCTAATTGCGCATAATCACTGACGGCATCTTGGCATAAGGTCAAGACGGCTTCGTCGTATTGCCAAAAATACAAAGGAGATAAAATACCCCCTCCCGCCCATGAGGCTTCTTGGCCGGGTTGCTGTCGATCAAACAGAGTAACCTGATGCGTATCTGCCAAAGATAGCGCTAAGGTTTGACCAACCACACCCGCCCCAATAATGGCGACTGTAGGTTGATTTGATCGAGACATAGCGCTAGCCTAAAAACAAAAGGACAACATAATTTACGGATAAATCATGCGAATTGCAATTCGATGTCAAGGATGGACATTGTTGGAATTATTGATCACGGTAGCCATTGTTGTGGTGATCACTGCCATTGCCAGCCCGATGCTCAGTAGTTATTACTCAGGCCAAGAGCTTCAAAGCCTCAATACCTTATTTCGGGACGGCTTAATTCAAGCACGAAAGAAGGCTTATATCAGCCGCAAAACCCTAACATACTGTGCACTAGATCAGTCACTCAAGTGCAGCAATGATTGGTCACTGGGTAATCTTGCCGTGTTTGAAGACAGCAACAATAATCAAACTTGGGATAGCGATGAGATGCTCTATAAACGCCATAGCTTTAGCTCAACACAGTATCGCATCTGCTTTAAGCGCGGCTCTGGCTGCAGCCGGTTTTTAAAGACCAAGGCGGATGGTAAGTTTAATTATATCGGCAGTATCATGTTTTGTGATAAGCAAAACAGCGGTAATAAGCTTGTGCTATCCATGTCAGGCCGGATGCGTTTTGAAACAGCCACGGCCTCAAATTGTGGTTTTTAACACTATAAACCGCTACCACAATCAATAAAATTAGAATCAATACAGCGGCGCCATTTGGTTCTTACTAACGCTTCGATATCTTGGATAAACGGTGGCGGATTAGCATTAGTATCTTCGTTGATCGCGCCCCCTGAACTCAGGCAGTTACCCTCAAGGCAAATGGCCTTGGTGTTGGCCAAGAAGTAGGTATCTAAGGAACCATCCGGGTTAACGATGACACTGCCTGTGCTCGTCATGCCCGAGTTGCTATCAATGATACGGCCGCTCTCAAAGAGTGCGGTTCCATCAATATGCATGGCGTAGGCGTTGGAATTACCAATGCTGTCAGAGCAGTCACCATCGCCAACATTATCAAAAGTAGAAGCAAAGATTCGATCACGGACAATCTTCGGGGAGCCGGTCATTTTTTCTGCTCGGCGTTGTAATTGAATACGCCAACCCACGTTGGCAGAACTCAGCAAGGATAAATCCGCCGCCACATCATTTTGCAGATATTCACTGGTGATATCCGCAAACTGTGTAAATGGCGCAGTCGTTGCTCGAAGCATGCCGTGAGAGCTCAGTGGGTCAATATACGCGAAAAAATAATCAATGACTGACTCAAGTTTAAGTTCAGGTCGAAAACCACTACCAAAAACGACAGCGATATCGCCTTTGAGAGGCCCTGACTCGATAATTGCTGCATCAACTCCTTCAAAGATTGATCGCTTATCAGTTGATGCGATTGCCGTAGCTCGGCCAATGGAGGCCACTTTGGTTACGCTGCTAAATAACGCCGTGACGCCTCCACCAGCATCAATCGATCCTGCCTGTTTATTTACGCTAATTCGAAACACCTGACCACCGGTATCCGCGGCGTATAGGTAGTCAACGCCTTGCCGGTCATAATCAACCAAGCCAATTTGACCGGGAATGCTATACACCATATCTGTGTGTGCTATCCCTGTTGCACCTGAGGCGAAGGCATCACTCGACTGGTTATCACTATTGGATACGTAACCATACAGCTGACCAGACTGAGCATCTACAACGTAAATCGCATTGCCCAGCTGTGGCGTACTGACTGTGGCGGTAAAGGCGCCTTGCGAGCTTTCATTGCGCAAAGAGTCATAACCACCACCAAAGATAATTACGTCCGTAGGCTGACCTTGCCACTGGATAGTCGCTGTAGCAATGGGTGACCAGGTTTCGGCTAGGCGATCCAAGCGAATATTTTCACTGGTATCGCCCATCACCGTGGTTGTGTAGGTGCTATACAGTCGGAATTTGAGCTTTGGCGCATTGTTTATCGCTGTAAGGTCTGTATCTAGCGACTTACGGCTAGTGGAAATATCTAGACCATAATAAGCGCTTCCGCCTCGACGCAGGCCAAAATATAGATTCAAGTAATCACCAGTATCGGTGTAATTACCGTTGCGGTTGCTATCTTTTGCAAGAATTTGAATATCACCATCCACGCCATACAGGTAGCGCGTACGATATAAACCACCCTTATCATCGCCAGAGAAATCATCGCCGTCATAGGTTAAACGTGCAAAATTACCCAAAGTCTCGACCGGTGCAAAGGCCCAGAGCTCTGTCCCTCCTGTGTTGCTTTTGTTTTGATCAGGGCTGTCCGAGCTTTTTTCACCTGCATCAATGGCGTGCAAATAGCCCGCGTTATCACCAAAATAAACCGTGTTTATGCTGTCATCGAGGTAGCTATCTTTGAACACTAACTGTTGGCTTACAATTTTGGGTCGGTTGTGGATCACTGAACCCCAAGCGCCTCGGGCAGTTGCCACCACCTCGTCCACATCAATGGCCATGCCAGCATGACCACGCAAACTCTCCTGTGGAAGCATTGAGTCTAATTCGTTATCCTCCAGATCCAACGAGTCATAGGCAGAGTTCGGGATATAGGTGTAGAGATTTCGGTCAGCATCATCGGTTTCTTGAGCTGCACCGCCTGCTGAAACGACCTGTCCATCGGGATAATAGCTTGGGCCAAACGTTTCCGTGTAGGTTTCAGTACTGCCATCAGGGTTAGTCACAACAACGGTATTGGTGGTAGGCTCATCTGTCCACCAGCTCACTGAGTCAGGGTCTACGGCGGCAACAGTGGATGTGTCCGTCACGCCAAAATAAACGGGGTTTAAATTAACATCAACGACTTTAAACACACCTGCTGCACTGCCTGCAGGCTCGTTGAAACTATAACGCTTGAGATTACCCGGCCAGAACTGCTGATCATTAGGCTTGTACAACGGATAATAGAGCTCATCGGAGGTTTCAAAGCTATTGACGGGGTTGGCTATCGGTTCGGGAACCGTACTCACCTGTGAGCTAATCACCAAGGCATCGGCCTGAATCGCTCGAAAAGCTTGTACCAGCGAATATGAATTATCCGCTTGGTAAGGTTTAGGATCACCATTTTCATACAGCGCGGTGCCTGCTTTTTCAGCGAACATGCCGAGGTTTTTTTCCGACGTGTTGAAGATATTTTCAATAATTGGCAAGCTCATCCAAGCTGGTGGTTTAGGGCCAAACATCACCGCATAGGAGTTCATGCCAAAAACATCTGAATTATCAGGCACTTGATTGCCATCAATATCGTGTTTGGTGTAGGTCAAATACTCAGCCACATTCTCCATATGCTTCCAGTCTGAACAAATAAGCAGTCCTGAAACGCCACGGTTCCAAACCTCACCTAAGGTACAATTTGTGCCAAGATCTTGTAATGTATTGCTACTATAACTGCCGTCATTAAAAATCGGGGTGCCATTACCATCGGTAAGCAAAATCGTGGTGTCATTGAAGCCACACGCTTTTGCTTCACCGGCATTGTAGGGCTCAAAAGGCGATTCGTACTCTGCGCCTCTAGCGCCATAATAACCATAGAGATAATTGACCGAGTTGGCATAACTTTTAAACATCGGCGTATCACCGTCAGCGCCAAAATAAAAGGCATTTTGAATCACTTTTTCGCGTTGCGAGCTTGGAAACGTTGTTTCATCAACGACGGCGGTGTCGACTAAATCAAACACTAAGCGTGGCGATACGAAACGTTCGCACATTCGCATATCGACACCATTGCCGCGCAGCTCAAATAACTGCTTTAAATCAAGACAGTTTTCAGACCAGCTGCTCACTAGGGTTTGGTTGTATATCGCATGGCTATGCTCATATGAATAAAAGTGTAAATCACTGCTCGCATTGGTTGTTAAGACCAAGGTTATCGCTCGATGATATTCCCAGCGCGAATTGCGAAACAGTGTTCGCATAGCATCTTCAATGGCATCTAAGTCAATATCATATGGCGTATTCTGCGCGACGCTTTGGTTCCACTTCGCCACGTCAATCGCCACCGTATCTCGAATATTACTTTGATTCCAAAGCGCCGTAATCCCGCCTTGTTCGATCGGAATAATTTCCCCAGGGTCACCCGCGCTATTAAACCCCAAGGTGACATTGGCCGAGCCTCCAAGCGCACTTGCTGGAAAGACGCGTAATTTAATATCTTCGATCAATCCGTCATTATTGACATCAAAAGGCACCAACATGAAACGCAAAGCCACTTTGGTCGCGCTGTCGAGTCGAAGCTCTTCCATATCTTGAGAGGGAAATAATACAGAAGAAGCCGGCAGTGGATTCGGGTCATCTAGGTTTAGGTCATAGACATTCCCGTTGGATAGCTCTATAGCATCCGAGCCCAGTGAAAAAACAGGCGCATGCACCTCTGCTGCTTCTAACTGGTGCTCGATATGCAGCTCAACATAATTTGAGTTAAAGCCTAGTTGATAATCCTTTTTGTTAGCGAAATCAGCATCTGTCATCATGATCACAAAGGTCAATTCTTCGTAATCTCCATCTTTGATGCTCTCAGCAATCGCTTCAATTGAGCTATCCGTCATAGAATAGCGATTAGCTGAGTTATACTCACCATCTTTAATAAACCCAAATGGATAATAATCCGTTGTGAACTCAACCAAAGGCTGAATCAAACTGGGGTTGTCTGCGGGTGTTTCTGAAAAAACACTTTCACCATCCGCACTCGACAATGCTAGATCCGCGGTGTTGTAAACCCGTATAGTCAACTGAGCATTATGCGCTGGATTATCCACAAGCCCGTCATAATTGCTGTCTACACCCTCTCCGTAAAGTCGAAACCCCGCTAAGAACATCCCCATTAAGTCGCGACCCTCAAATGCCGAGGAACCTGAGCCAGCTTCAAAACCCGGCATTGGGAACGTTAGGGCAAAGGCAAAGTTCTTATGCGCAGTGCAAAAAAAACCGCAAGACTCTGACCCAGAAAAAACCGAATTGGTTGAGAAGCTGTCATACTCATAGGCTGAGCCGCAGTCAAATGTCGAACTTGGGTTGCTGGAAGGTGTTTGGCAACCATATCGTCCAAAACGCAAGTTCACGCCACTGGTTAGAGCCCCAAGAATGCTATCATCCACAACACGCTGACGATAATCTCTTCCAGCAACTCGCGAGGTGCGATTGTCATGCTGCGCACTTAAAAAATCGCCAGGCGTTTTTAAATAGCCTTCGGCAACCTCGTTCATCGGGAAAGACGCTATTTTCAAATCTCCCGGAGCGGCTGATATAAAGTCGATAAAACCATTTTTTAGTGTCGTTCGACGCTCTAAAGCGTCCCACCACCATTCATTGGTTAAATACGTCGATGGTTTAAAATTATCGTAAACCAAGCTACCAGACATCGAGCTTGAGTCATCTAAGATAAAGGTAATGGTTGAGCTATTTCCAAGGCCCGTTTGTAGGCCAAAATCTTCCGCGGTTTGGATATAAATATCGATATCATCTGCTCTCAAAGGCGAGAGATAACAAGCGAAAGCGAAAAACAAATAAAAAGAATAACGATTCATCATCACGACACCTATTTTATGTTTTGCACAGGTATTGAGTCACACCCAGCATTTTCCAGTATTGCTCCTGTCGGACATCTTGGTTCATGAGCTGAGCTGACACCGTTGTTTTAAAATAATAATTGGCAATCGTGCTGTTAAGGCTAGTTTTAACGCACTCTAGAAACTCCGTTTTTGTGGTCAGACCAATATTTGGCACGCCTTCAATTATTACAGTTCCACGCGTTAGTACAGTACCTGCTTGGGCATTGCCAGAACCGCTATCTGGCCAAATATAAAGTCCGTCAGCGCCTGGCGGGTTATAGATAATGCGATTAATTTCTCGACGATCTGAGGTTTTCATGTCGGCATATAAAAAGTTCTGAACGAGATTTAAACCATAAGCGCCAGCGGTATCAGCCAACGTGCGCAATTTAATCAGGTTGGCGTTATTCATTGCAGCAATACTGTTTTTGCTGACTGAGACCACCATCATAAGCAATGCAATCGACATAATGATGGCAAAATATAAGACAACGCCCGACTGAGTAGAGCGAAAATTTTGAATACGATGGTGATATCGACGATATCGCATAGATTGATTCGTCATTTCCTTTCCCTTGCTTCACTCTCTGTGAAAGCAATTAACTGCTGATTCCTTTTAGATATTACGACATTAACACATAAACAATAACAAAGGTTATGGATTTCAGTGACTTACGGTGATAAAAACCAGACAAACGCGCAGTTTAGCTTTAATGCCAGCACTTAGCTAAGAACTAATCTTTGGTATCTAGCAAATCAACCATCGACGCCAGACTCATCATGTCTTTACCATCGCCTGTAAAATCTTGAGGCGCTTGCCAAGCCTGTCGCGCATTTAAGCAGGCGGCGACATCCAGCAGTGTTTTGGCCAATTTGGCGCCACTGCCTTCGAGTAGCTGAGTTTTTTGCTGGTTTTCGAAGGCTAATACCATCGGACGGCCCGACTGTTCAGCGGCTTAGACCGATGGCACCTCAATGTCAATCTGAGGTTTTCATATCCTCATAAATGAAGCTCTGAACCAATTTCAGGCCGTCAGTTGCCGCGCTATCGGAGATGGGTTTGAGTTGAATATAATTGGCATTACTAATGGCCGATAGTGAGTTGCGCATCAATGCAATGCAAATCATCAATATAGCAACGGCCATGGCAATGGCAAAATACAGCACAAAAATAGCTTGTTTCTGCGGGCAATTCCAAGACATGCTATAGCCCTCCTGCGTGTATTACGCAATACTGAAACGTTACCAATCTACCTGTGATTTTTATCTTGCTACTTTAACAGCCGCCTGAGCCTAGCTCACCATGAAAACGTTCAATGTTTAATCACTAGCAATCGGCTAGTTTTTTTGATTACAACACCCTATTTAGAGGATATACACTTGAAACGGCAAATTAACAGCTAAGAGGCACGCATCGCCACAGATGTGACAATGCGTTACATGAGAAAGTGAACTTTCGCTCACTGAGGAAAATAATTGAATTAGAGCAGCTCAGGACAGGCCGGTGAGGCCGTTGAACCAATCTCAGCTTGAGTATTTTTAGCGACCGTCGTTGTGCTGCCATCAAAACACATGACATTCGCGGAGTCTAGGCTATAAGCACCCGTGCCCGAAGTTGCCACTGCACTAATAATATACTGCTGGTTGGTATTGTATAACGTCACTGAATAGGTGTGGTTCACCGCGGCCATTTCATCTGAGTAAAATGCGGCGGAGGGTAAAGAGTACACAAAATTATTATTGCCGTATTCTCGCTCCATTTCCTGCTGAATACGCAATAAATCACCACGTACCACCGACTCCTCGGAACCATCAATATAGTTGAGATAAGTTGGAATCGCGATTGCTGAAAGCGTCGCAACAATGGCAATCGTGATTAAAAGCTCGATAAGCGTGAAGCCGTTTGGTTTTATCATGGGCCACCTACTCCTATATTAGATCCACAGTCAATAAAATCAGAATCAATACATTGACGCCATTTTGAGCGAATCAAGCTCTCCGTATCGGTAAAGAAATTTTCTGGCACTGGTGTCGGTGGCGTATCTAACTGAAGCGTTTGATTACAATTACCCTCAAGACAGACAGCCTTCGTACCAAACAAGAAGTATGTATCGTTCGAGTCTCGAACATTTTTGAGCACGCTACCCGTGGTAGAGAAGCCTGCACTTGTATTAATCACGCGACCCGAAGAATAGATCGCTGTCGCATCAAGATACATGGCATACGAGTTAGACTGACCGACCGCTATTGAGCACTGATCTAGCTGGTCTGGGTTATCGATACTGAACGTCGTCAAGAACAAGCGTTCTTTAATCAGTTTTGGCTCACCAGTAACTTTTTCAGCATTGCTCTTATTCAATGGCAGCTTCCAGCCAATCAAATCATCGGTCGTGTTAATCGTTGACAACAACGTATTGTTTTCATATTCCAAAGCCGCTGAATCAGGGTCAATCGTAACAAAATTGTCTAGAGTATAAGGCGTTGCTATCGCAGGCGGCTCTTTGATATAAACATCTTTCTCAAACAGCGTAATGATGTAATCCTGAACTTCGGCATTATCCAGTTGCGGCACAAAGCCACTGCTGATCACCAAGGCCAGATCATCTTTCATATCACCTTGTTTTACAAAGCTCGCCACAGGCCCTGAGAAGAAATAACGATTATCCTCATCCGTAGTTGCCACAGAGCGACCTAGTTTCGCGATAGTCGTTACTGAAGAAACAATCTCGACATCGGTATCCACGGCTCCGTCACCATCAGTGTCATAGCTGCCCGCCCCACTGTCGATTTCGATACGAAAAACCTGCCCTCCGGTATCCGTCGCATAAAGCAGATCAACACCATCACCACCTAAATCAACAACAGCAATACGTCCAGGAATGCTGTAGTTCATATCCGCAGATGAAACACCCTTGGCGGTATCCGTAACCACCCCAGACACATAGCTAAGTAGCTCACCCGTCTCAGCATCTACGATATACACAGCATTACCGAGTTGCGGCGTGTTAATAACATCGTAATTGATAATATCACTATCAATGGCTTCGTTCTGATCCGAGTCATAACCTCCACCGAAGATCAGCACGTTTTTCACCTCTCCATTGAGACGAAGCTTAGCTTTTTCCATAGGCGACCAGGTTTCTGCCAAGCGATCTAATTGAATATTTCTTACATCGCCAATTAAAGCATTACCTTGGACCGTCGTCGTGTAGGTATTATACAAACGGAACAGTAATTTCGGGTTTTGGCTTCCACCTGCATAAGTATCGGCAACATTTAAACCATAATAAGCACTTCCACCACGACGAAGACCAAAATAAATATTCATCGTGTCATCGAGCGTTACCGTTTCAGTCATAATACCACCCGAGGCATCTTTATAACTGCGCTTCACCTCGGTGGAATCTAAGAAGTCTCCATCACGGTTATAATCTGCACCCAGAACCGTGATTTCACCATCTACACCGTAAACATAACGGTTGTGGTAATTCGGATTTACGCTTCCAGCTTCTGTTGCCTCGGCATTAAGTCGATAAATATTCGGAATCAGCTCAACGGGCATGAAAGCCCAGAACTCATTACCCCCAGTATTATTCAAGTTGGTTGTCACCGTGCTAGAAGTGGGCTCACCTGCATTAACAGCGCGTATGAAACCCGCATTATCGCCCACATAGACCGTGTTAATTGATCCTGTCAGATACGCATCGACATCAAATGTGCGCATCTGGTTGACCAGCATAGGCAGGTTATGAATCACCGGCCCCCAGAGGGTATCGGCATAATCCACTAAGTTTTGCTTTTCTACTCCCGTTAAAGCCTGAGGGCTTTGCTCAAACCAATACGCATCGGCAATATCATTGCTCAATGGGTTGTTAACAATTTCTTGGCTTTGCTTTGACGCTATACCTGGAATAAACGTATAGACATTTCGATTTGCCGCCGCTGTCTCACCCGCTGCGCCGCCTGATGCAACATCAGACCCATCCACAGAGTTTGACCACCAGCTTCGCGCTGAGTCTTTAATAATGGTAAATGTATCGCTGGCTAATGCATCGTTATAGACCGACTGCATATTCACATCAACCACCTGAAAGTCACTGCGATCTGGTGAGCTGTCTAAGTCCCAGAAGCTGTAGCGTTTTAGGTTGCCTGGCCATCTCAAGCTGTTTTGCGGTTCAAATAACGGATAATACAATTCATCCGATGACTCAAAGCTACTGGCTGAGCCCGGAGAGACATTCGGCGTAAAAGCAGAAACCGACTGGAACGTGACACTGCCCTCAATCGCTTTAAAGACTTTAACTAGCTCGTAGCCTGATTGCGCTGCATAAGCCTTGTCGTTCTCATTTGTCGTTTCTGCCGCTCTTGCAAACT
>JAXHSS010000002.1:41773-48631 GCA_034190675.1 Pseudomonadota bacterium | reverse complement strand
ACATACCAATGAAGATATACAAAGCCAGACTAAGCAATAAATCACCCGCTTTACCAACAAGGTCAGCAATAAAGACGCTTACACCTGAATGGAAGCCCATAAAAACGAGAAAGTTTATCGCCGCGATAATGCCCATATAGCTGAACAGAGGAATCGTCAGCAAGGAAGCTAGGAAGTTATTATCATTGGTCAATTCGCCTTCTGGTGGAGCCTTGAACAGCATCCAGACATTTGTGATGATTAATAAAGTTGCACTAATTAGCCATAACCACTGAAGATAGAGGTTCTCGATCAAAACCCCTTCGGCTTGAGCGGCAAGCTCAGATCGATAGAACATGATGGTCGAGTAAAGCAATAATAATGCGGTAATCAGCTGCGCAGATTGCGAAACATAATAGTCCATCTTTGAGACGATTGGGCGCAGCGAGATGTGGTGGCGGTGAAGGGTGGTTGAAACCGCACAGATCACCAGTAATACGATAAGTAACGGTTTTTTAATGACGGCTGATAAATTGGTAATTCCTGCGACAAACTTTTCAAAGGTTCGGTAAGCTAAGAGTGGGGTGCTGATGCGTTTAATATTGTCTTCAATGACGCTTTTTTTGGTTTCACAGATTTTAAGCTGATCATTAAACGAGTTACGAATGGCTTGAGGATTGGGTTTGTCATTTGGAAAGCCAAATTCGTCGTATTCAGGTAAGGCATTTACGCGGGCTATCTCCGCTGCTACCTTGCTCCCAACATCGGTGTCACATTGGGGCACTTCCATATCCGCTTGAATGCCACGCATGATGTGGTAATCATGCCAAATGCTTTCACCGGTCTTTAACAGCTGCGAATGAATGTACTGGCTGCTGCTTAGGAAGATAACAAAAAGTAAGAGAAGGAACGTTGGAAGAGAGATAAACCACTCTTGCATCGAGCGGCCCATGAAAATGGGTTTGTCAAACGTCATGATCAATCCTGATAGCTAAATTATAATTGTTTTGTGAGTTGTAAAAGTTAAATTGCCGCATTTCTGCGGCAATTTTTATTGGCATTCTAACAAGTTAGGAGTGTATCGGCACCGTATTTTTTTCAAGAGGCGCATCATATTGTTATTATAATATCCCCTTTGAATCAGTTCTTTTTGGATTTGAAGGCTAAGAACTTCATATCGGTTCAATTCTTCGGGTGTGAGCCTGAATACTTGATTGGCAGGTAGTCGGCTTTCAAGTCGGTCAAGAATGCGCTTAGCGGCAGGCCATTTTTTGTAGAAGAACTCGCGAGATTGTTTCACAAATTTATCACCAAAGACGCCATTTCGAACGACTAACTGGTAGGACAGTTCAGCGATCACGAAGTCGAGGCGTCCACCTTCAGTTCCGACACCTTTTTTGATGCCAAGCGCTTCATAAGCAATGGCAGGTGCAACAATAATGTCTGCATCACCATTAACAAAGTAGCGAGCATAGTTATTAAGGTCTGATGGAATGGTCTTCATGCCGATGGTGCTGGCTGCTAGCGCTTGCGTTTCGTCATGTTTGATCATTACCATCGTTTGGCCCGCTAATTGGTCAACATTCATACCTTTTGATAGGTCGCGTGACCAAAGATAGACGTTACCTGCAGGAAGAATACCCGCGATACTGAGCTTATTACCCGAAAGATAGCGATCTGCCTTCGAGCCTGACAATAATTTTAATGCGGTACGCATTTGATCGTAGCTACGTAAACCGTTGATCGAGTCGATGCTGCCGCTAAAGTTATTATATTTGCGAGCGCGCACACCTGTGATCATGATGGCATCACACTCTCCACGATCAAACTGGGCTACGATCGCTTCTTCGTCACCGCTGTTCGTGTAGTTGATGTCGTAACCATTTTGATTAGCGAAAATAACATAATCACGCAGAATGGAGGAGAAGTCGCCCGCTGGGTCGAAGGTGCAG
The DNA here is from genome assembly GCA_034190675.1 of Pseudomonadota bacterium. Taxonomy (GTDB): domain Bacteria; phylum Pseudomonadota; class Gammaproteobacteria; order Pseudomonadales; family JAXHSS01; genus JAXHSS01. The sequence continues at coordinate 46,700 of JAXHSS010000002.1, read as the reverse complement.
AGACTAATCTCTGCATGTGACAACGAAGTCGCGGCGAACAAAACCAGCATCATGAGCCATTTGGTCATTTTGTGTTGTGTTGTGGTCTTCGTGGTAGTCATAGGCAGATCCTATCGTATTAAAGTAGGTCGTCGAGATCAAAGTCCATCACTGGCTCTTCCTCAACAGCATCATTGGCAAAGGTGCCAAGTGAACCGAATGGAGTATGCATACCTTCCTCTTTACCCCAGATTACATCTGAGATGCCAAGAATGATTTGCTCAGCGATCGTATCGATCATTTTGAAATTAGGATCAGGTGTAAAACCGTTTTCATTAGTTTTGGCAAACTCACGGATGACTTGTTTGGCTTGCGCTGTCTTGCCTTCACCTAGCATAGACATAGCACGTAACGCATAACCAATACGTACACCTGTCTCAAGACTTTGGCTTTGTGAATTTACCAAGACGGCAGGTGGGTTTGCATTTTCTGGAGCAACAGCAGGTAGTGTTGTCCAAACGGCAGCTTGAAGGCCATTAGGTGCTCCCCACCATTTTTCGTTGTCGATACAGCCAATCCAGCCTTCAACTTTTGCTGGGATATTGCGTGGAATACCAACAGATAAGTCAGCTGATGAGTCACTTAGCAATGCAAGTGCGCCTGACATTTGGCCGAGCAACCAAGTTAATTCTTGGAAATCGTTGTCAAAATCTGGACATTCGTTTTCTTCTGGCTCGAAAAAGTCGATCATGTAGTTGTACGAGCGCAGGTAGTTCTTCGCCGCTTGCTTGTGCGTACGCTTAAACAAGGTGAGAGAGTCTTGTGCTTTCATGCCATCTCCGTTTTTGATGGCCATGAAATAGCTCATTTCATATTTTTGTGCATCAACTTGAGTACATAACCCGCCCACACTGTAGAGCAAGATACCAAGTTCACGGATATCCGTGCCCACTTCTTCAAAAGAAGAGATCAGTGGTGAGAGTGAGTAGGAGTTACACGCCATTTGCATATCGTCTTGCGCAAGCATATAGGGCACTACAGCATCTTCACTCAGGCTAGCAACAACGTGGCCCGTGGTTTTATAAATGATGCTACAGCCGTGAATGAGAAACAGTGCTGAAGCCATTAGAGCTGCACGTATGGAAAGCTGAGTTAGTCGGTTCACCAAAAATCCCCTAATTTTTTTAAAGTTTTAGTTAGTTCATAGTATAAGAATTTTGCTACTTATAAATGAAGGGCTGTTTTACAAAATTCATACCCGTTACGCTTATTTTATTAATCGCCCCAGTAAGAAGTTAGCTGCGGTTTCTGCGCGAAGGTGTCGTGGGCCCAATGTGACACCTCGGGCACCAAATTCACGTAGGCGTTGAATTTCATAGTGTGTAAATCCATTTTCAGGTCCAATAATAAGAGAGAAGGGGGCATCCACTGCATGCGGGCAAGTATCCTTTGCTCTCGGGTCCGCTAAATAAGTTGTTCCGCATTGTAGTCCAGAAAAGTGGTCTTCTACAAATGGCCTGAAGCGCTTATGGAGTGTTATCTCGGGTAGAAGCGTATCGCAAGACTGTTCCAAGCCTTTCATTAGATACTGACGAAGCTGCTCAGGTTTAAGTAGCGGACTTTGCCAATAGCTTTTTTGGACATGGTAGCTATTAATGATATGAATGCGATTTACGCCGACCATGGCCAGGTCCATTAGTATACGTTTGAGCATTTTAGGGCGAGGTAGGGCAAGAAAAACATGAACACCTGCCTTGTCAGGTGGCTCATGAGTTAGTGAAACGGATAGAGAGATCATCTGCTTGGTTCGTTCAAGCACGCTGCCTGAGCCAACGCGGCCATTGATTTTTCCAATATGGATTTCATCGCCTACCTGGAAATCTTGCACTTTTGTCAAATGTTCAAAGCGCTCGTCTTTTAGGATAAGGTGTCCTTGCTCGTTTAAGTCTTGCTCGGTAAAAAGCAAAATGTTCATTATGTCCAAAAGCCTTTATAATTCGAGCTTTATGTTAATGACTTGATGGAAAGTACGCCAATGAAATTTACAGGTACCGATCAATACGTCGCAACGGCTGAATTGCAAGTTGCGGTTAGTGCAGCTTTGCATCTTGGACGACCGTTGCTCATTAAAGGTGAGCCAGGCACAGGTAAAACTCTACTCGCTGAGCAAGTGGCAAAGTCGCTAGGGCGCAAGTTGTTTCAATGGAATATTAAGTCGACCACTAAAGCTCAACAGGGTTTGTATGAGTATGATGCAGTGTCTCGATTGCGTGATTCGCAATTAGGCGCTGAAGGTGTTGATCAATTAGCTAATTATATCAAGCAAGGGACGCTGTGGCAGGCGTTCACCTCGGATGAACCGTGTGTATTGCTTATTGACGAAATTGATAAAGCGGATATTGAGTTTCCTAATGACTTATTGCAAGAGCTGGATAAGCAATCATTTTTTGTCTATGAAACAGGTCAGTGGGTCAAAGCCAAGCAGACGCCGTTGATCATCATTACAAGTAATAATGAAAAAGAATTACCGGATGCATTTTTGCGCCGCTGCTTCTTTCACTATATTAACTTTCCTGATCGCGAGACGATGAAGGCGATTGTTGATGTTCATTTCCCTGGTTTAAATACGACCTTGCTGAATGAGGCTCTGGATATTTTTTTTGAAGTTCGAGATATTGGCTCATTGAAGAAAAAACCATCCACATCTGAGCTGATTGACTGGCTGAAGCTGCTGGTATCCGATGACGTTCCTGCGGATTTGCTTAGTCAGAAAGGGAATTCAGCATTGCCCCCACTATATGGTGCGCTGATCAAAAACGAAGCTGATGTCGAAAGCTTACAAAAGCTTTTATTTATGTCGCGCCGTCAATAGTGCCTCGATGCTAACTCGTTTCTTTTTTTCGCTGCGAGATGCGGGTTTAAAGGTTTCCGTTAGGGAATATTTGGATCTGTTATCCGCGCTGCACGAGCATGTTGTTTTTGCTGATATTGAGCAGTTTTATGCCCTATGTCGCACCGTGTTGATCAAGGATGAAACACAATACGATCGATTTGATCAAGCGTTTGCTGTGTTTTTTGACGGTGTTGATAAAATCCCTGAGGAGTGGTTAACCAAATCCATCCCCGATGATTGGCTAAAAAAGCAGTTTGAACGCCTTAAAGAACAAGGCAAATTGGATGAAATGGAAAAAACCGGTGACTTACAAAAGTTGTTGGAAACCTTTCGTGAGCGATTAAACGAGCAGCACAAGCGCCATCAGGGCGGGAACAAATGGGTGGGCACTGGTGGAACATCGCCATTTGGTGGTCATGGGGAAAACCCAGAAGGAATTCGACTGGTCGATGAAGGTGAAAATCGTCGAGCGGTAAAAGTTTGGGCTCAACGGCAATATAAGGATTTATCCGAGACTCAGCAGCTCAATAATCGTAATATGCAAATGGCGCTAAGTCGTCTGCGTTTGATTAGCCGAAAAGGACAGGCCGAAGAGCTTGATCTTAGTAAAACCATTGAAAAAACAGCTGAAAATGCGGGCCTTTTGGATATCCAAATGCAAGCCTCAGCGAGAAATAATATCAAGGTGTTGGTTTTTTTTGATATTGGTGGTTCGATGGATCCTTTTATTCGCCAGTCGGAAACATTGTTTAGCGCGTTGAGAAGTCAGGTTAAGCATTTAAAGTATTTTTATTTTCATAACTTCTTTTATGAATCCGTTTGGGAAAAGTCCGAACGTCGGCACACTGAACGTGTGAGCCTTTATGATATTTTGCATACTTACGGGCCTGATTACAAAGTGATTGTTGTGGGCGATGCGTCTATGGCACCTTATGAAATCCAAAGCGTAGGCGGCAGTGTTGAACACTGGAATGACGAGCCTGGCCATATCTGGTGGCAGAGGCTTTACCAGCATTTTGATCGTGTTGTCTGGCTTAACCCCGAGCAGGAAAAATATTGGTCCTATACCACAACCATAGAATGGATCAAAAAGCTCGTCGAAGACAAAATGTTCCCACTAACGGTAGAAGGTATTGAGCAGGCGAGTCGAGCGCTTACAAAATAGCGATCGAAAAGCTTGGCTATTTTATAACTTGAGGTTATATTGAATTTTCATAACGCTAAAGGTTATGTAAGTCGTTCTCTAGCAGCGTTCTAGATAATGATCTTAACAGCTATAGGATTTTCTTATGAAGGATGAAGCCAGACCCTCGCAGGATGTGACAAAAAATACCAGCAAGCGAGCTCACGCTTTTAGCGACTTTGTTTCGGCAGTATTTCATGTCTTTGAATATGACCACCCAGAGCATGAGGGCTTTTTAGAACAATGGATGTCAAAAATTACTGCTATTGTGGATCACGAAGCAGAAAAGCAGAAACTAATGACATTATTAGGCCTTGAGTTGCCTCCTCAAGGAGCGGCTTCACATCAAGCAAGTTCAATTAACGAGCTAGGACTTGGGTTTATTCGTCAGGCGCTTTTGGCAACTCATGAAGCCGTGAGTGAGGCCATTGGCCCTCTAAAAACAGATAAATTAATCCATGAATGTCTGCAATCCGTTCAAGATGACAAAAACTTTACAAAGTCAGAAATCGCTAATTGGTTGGAATAACGCTATTTTTTTAGTGAAAACATAAAACACATAAATTTCTTTTGAAAATCACCTTTTCACAATTGTAACACTGTTTGTTACTTGTTATATTCGTTTGAATTTTAAAAACAAGTGACGACGAATGCTGCTGAAAAGACTGTTGACGATTTCTCTTTTTCTTTCATTTTCAACACAGGCATTTGCAGACCAAGGCGGACATTCATTCAGCATTCTTTGGATGGTCATCACAGGCGCAATGATATTCCTAATGCAAGCGGGCTTTGCACTTCTTGAGAGCGGTCTTACGCGCGCAAAAAACTCAGTTAATGTCATCATGAAAAACTACGCTGACCTTTGTGTCGGT
>JAXHSS010000002.1:37877-41673 GCA_034190675.1 Pseudomonadota bacterium | reverse complement strand
CATCACAGGCGCAATGATATTCCTAATGCAAGCGGGCTTTGCACTTCTTGAGAGCGGTCTTACGCGCGCAAAAAACTCAGTTAATGTCATCATGAAAAACTACGCTGACCTTTGTGTCGGTGTTCTTACTTTTGGTCTAATTGGCTTTGGCTTAATGTTCGGCAATAACCCTTCAGGTTGGGTGGGCAGCTCAATGTTTGGTTTGGTTGACCTGTCGAACTACGACTATGCCTTTATCTTCTTTCAAGCCATGTTTGCCGCGACAGCAGCCACAATTACCAGTGGTGCTATGGCGGAGCGCACTAAGTTCCCTGGGTATCTGCTCGGAACACTCGGCATCACCTTATTTATTTACCCTATTTTCGGCAGCTGGGTTTGGGGTGGCTATGGCGGCGGATCTGGTTGGTTAGCCGAAGCTGGCTTTATTGATTTTGCAGGATCAACGGTTGTGCACTCTGTTGGTGGTTGGTGCGCGCTGGCCGCGATTATGGTTTTAGGCCCTCGTTTGGGGCGCTATGGCGACATGGATGAAGTGCATGATATTCCAGGTCATAACTTGAATTATATGGCTTTGGGTGGGTTTATTTTATGGTTTGGTTGGTTTGGCTTTAACGCTGGCAGTACGACTGAGGTTAATGACTCTTTAGGCCTGATCTCACTGAATACCGCATTGTCAGCTAGCGCTTCAGTGTTATCGGTGGTGATCCTGAGCCAGATTATTTCAAAACGTGTGCTTTCAAAAGACGTGGTTAATGGCAGCATCGCGGGCTTGGTTGCCGTTACAGCAGGTTGCGCGACGATGGAGCCATTATTTGCCTTATTCACAGGTTTAATTGGCGGCATTGTCATGTTGCTCGGTGAGCGCATCGTGATTTTTATGCGCTTGGATGATGTGGTTGGTGCGGTAGCCGCACATGGTTTTGCAGGGGCATGGGGAACCATTGCGGCTGGCATGTTCCTTGCGGGTGACTTATTTAATACAGAGCAAATCACTGTGCAGCTAATTGGTGTAGTGATGTGCTTTATTTGGGTTTTCCCAACCGCATTTATTATGTACAAGTTAATTGATTTAACGATTGGCCTTCGAGCTAGTTTTGATGACGAGCGCCAGGGACTGGATTACACCGAGCACAATGAGCTTGGCTATCCAGAATTTCAAAAACAAACATTGAACAAGTTTAGGAGGGGATAATTTCATGAGTACAAATCAGCAGCGGAGCTTTGAGCTCAGGCCAAACCAAACGTCTATGGCTTTTTATGAGTTCCTAACGTCGGTGGTTATGCAATGTCAGCGTGACTTTACAAAAAAAGCGTTGAAAACGCGTATTCGACTGTTTGAAATTTTAGACGGTTCATTACCTTTGGCAGAGAAGTTTCGCCAAGAGTTACGTCAAAGCTTAATTCGTGGTCAAGGCGATCTACCTGTGACTATGATTTCTGATCAGCAGGTGATTGATTTATTTAAGCAGGTATATCAGTTATTGTGTGCGGTTCTTGGGCCTATCCATGCCGATGAAATCGTCGACCGCGGTTTAAGTGACATTCACTACAACCCAAAACTGCGTAATTATTCCTTTAATCATTGGTTGTAATTCTACAGCGCAATCAATGACCCTGATCAGTAACACAATGTCTGATCAACAGGGCAGCAAATATCCCCAGCTGCCCTTTTATTTTATCTGCTAATCATTTGTTGATCGTTTTATAAATAGTTTCCTACGACTCCAGGCTCTGTGCTGACATGGAGATATTGCGATAGCCCGCATCGACATACAAAATCTCACCAGTAATACCGCTTGATAGCGTCGAAGCTAGGAAAGCCGCTGTATTGCCCACTTCATCAATCGTCACATTGCGACCCAAAGCAGATTTATTAGCATTTTGATTAAGCATGGTTCTGAAGTTTTTAATTCCAGCGGCGGCTAATGTTTTGATCGGCCCTGCTGAAATGGCATTAACACGTACGCCCTGTGGCCCCATGTCGGCTGCAAGATAGCGAACACCTGCTTCTAAGCTGGCTTTGGCCATGGCCATAACATTATACGAAGGTACGGTTTGCTGTGATGCATTATAGGTGAGGGTAATGATGCTGGATTGCTCGGCTTTCTCCAGAAGCGCTTGGCAGGCTTGAGCCAATGCAATCAAGCTGTAGGCGCTAATATCATGCGCGATTTGAAACCCTTCTCTGGTGCATGAATCGGTAATTTTGCCTTGGAGCTCGTTTGCTGGAGCATAGGCAATAGCGTGTACAACGCCATCTAAGATGCCCCATTGCTCTGATAGAGCCTGCTGCAAGTTGTCTAAATCCGTTTGCTGCGTAACATCTAATGGTAGACAAATGCGGGAGCCAAATTCTTCTGCAACCGCTTCAACACGCGATTTTAAGCGCTCGTTTTGGTAGGTAAAAGCCAGCTGCGCACCTTGTTCATGCATAGCTTTGGCGATACCGTAGGCAATCGATTTTTTGCTTGCGATGCCAGTAATGAGAATTTTTTTATCGGCTAAAATGGGCATATTGGCTCCTTATATTGTCTGACTATACCAAATATTACCAAGACCATAATCGCTGCCACCAATTGAGGGGTTCTGGCTCGCCTTGGTTATTTAGCTCAGGCATCTTAGCTCGAATTTCATCGATCGACCAGCCTGTTAAGCTGGCCAGTTGTTTGGCTTGTTGCTCAAGTGCATCACGATGGTTGGCCTGATACTCGGTATCACAATCAATAGGACCTTCGTATGGGTGGCGTAAAATATAGCGGCCTTGGTAGTTTTGGCGATCTTCAGTGACTTGAAATAATATATCCTCAGGGAAGGTTTCGGCGTTGTATCGAACGTGCAGGCGCGTAACAAATACATCATGAGCGTTTTGCGGCGGCATCGGTCGGATGACGCTGGTTTGTGGTCCTGAGGGCTTTTTCGGTTTTTTAATCCAGTAAACGCCTAACTCATTCAGCTCTTGAGCTGAGAGTGGATCGGCGGCACAAGGGTCGCACCAACCCATATCCCAAGCGTATTCGAGAAAAACACTGTCGGGATGTTGCTTAACCTGCTGATCAAACATGGCTTGATAAAACTCAGTAAACTCATCTTTGATATAAAGCGGGATCTCCATATTGGATGGGATCTTCTTCGTTTGATAGTTAATGGGTTCAATTCGGCCCTTGCGCGTTAAGCCAAACACAAACATGTCCTGATCACCCTGAGCGTTGATGGTACCTAAGCGAATAGGCAGCATAAAGCGAGGTGATTCATAGGCTATTTGGATAGGGCGCAAATACTGACGACCTGAAGATTCAAGTGCGTCCAGATTGACCCGTGCGACAAAAAACTTCATGTCTTGCTTGATATAGCTTTTGAGTACGCTTTTCGCCTTTTTTGGCACTTTGTAGTCGTTCTGGATTAACCAAGTCAATAGGCCTTCGCTTTGTTTAGCATCAAGAATCAGAATATCGTACTCACCGACTTGGTACTGGGCTTCGATCGTCACGCCTAGTGCTTTGGCTGAGTTTTTAGATTGAACACCAACAGCATCGGCGCGCATCTCCATCATAATGCGCATATTGCAAGGGTCATCGTCAAAATACTCAACCAAGCGAGGCGCGGTGTAGGCATCCAGATGATCAATAATGGCATTTTCTGTGACATGAATCTGTTCGCGCTCAAGCACGGTGGGCACCGGTACGACGAGAGCAAAGTCCTCAGGCTCTCCTTGGTAATCGCTGGCCATAGTGATTACAGTTCGATCTTGATCACGCATCAGAACAACTTTTGAGCTTTCGTTGAACAGCTCGGTGCT
>JAXHSS010000002.1:0-37777 GCA_034190675.1 Pseudomonadota bacterium | reverse complement strand
TAAGATAACCTTAGGCGAGTTAAAGAAGTTAAGTGTCGCCAGCCCCCAGACCAACAAGCTGGATAAGATGCTCAATTGAATCCATCGAGCGTCGATAAGCGACAGTTTTCGTAGGTTAGCGGCGATCAAGGAAGTTAGGTGTTTGCTTTTTAAAAGCGGCCTTTTTGGCAATCGCGTGATTTTTGCTCAATAAAAGGCGCACTTGCGCCCAGCGCTCATGTTTAAAAGCACTGCGCTCGGATCGACTACCGACAGAATTTAATAATGCCTTAGCTTCTTTAATCGCATCAGGAGAAAAGTGGCTCAACTGTTCAGCTAACGCAAGCGCCTTTGATCTTGGCTCATCCGCAATTTCAGTGAGCAGGCCCAGCTCACTAGCGCGATCGGCAGAAATGATTTCGCCCGTGAAAACCAGTCGTTTTGCTTGATCTAATCGGCACAGCTCATGCAATGCCACCGTGCCTGACATATCGGGAACCAAGCCCCATTTGGCTTCCATGACAGAAAGTTTGGCCTCAGGGTGGCAAATACGAAAATCGCAGGCAAGCGCCAACTGAATGCCCGCGCCAAAACAGTTGCCATGAATAGCTGCAATGACAGGCATCGGCAGCTCTCGCCAAGCCCAAGCAAAGCGCTGATAGGTATTGGCACGTCGTAATGGTGGCATGAAGAATCGCCATATCATCGTTTTAGGTCGCTTGCCGACCGAGGCAAAATCAAGGCCAGAGCAAAAAGAAGGGCCTAGGCCGCTAATCACGACGGCTCGCACCGCTTTTTGTGACTTCAGCTGCTTAGCGACAGCAAGCAGCTCATCAATTAGCTCAAGATTAACCCCATTATGCTTTTCAGGGCGGTTAAGCTTAACCTCTGCAATGGCGCCATTGAGGCTGAATTTCACGAACCGTAAATCGTTCATAAGTAATTGTAAAGATAAAAATTATTTCTATTGTGCGTAATCCGTTTGCGGTTCGCAATCTTTTCCTTTTTAATAAATGCATACACATTCATGCAATTTCAGGAGGACATTATGGGCTTATTTGGTAATCTAGTTGGTGATTTGGTTGGCCAAGCAATGGGTGGCGGCGTTAAAGGTAAAGTCGTTCAAGCCATGGTTGATCAGGTGATGAATTCAGAAAAAGGTCTTTCAGGCGTTGTTGAGCAATTTGATGCGAACGGTCTGGGTGAATTAGTGAATTCATGGATTGGCACGGGTCAAAACGCATCAGTAAGCCCAGAGCAGGTTGAAAAGGGTTTTGGTCTGGATATGATTCGCAATATCGCTACCGAGGCAAAAGCCGACGAAGAGTCAGTGAAAACTGAGCTTTCGGATTTATTGCCAGGTCTGATTGATCAATTGACTCCAGACGGGCAGCTACCGGGCAATATCGACATGGGTAGCGTAACGTCTGTATTGGGCAGCTTATTGAAAAAGTAACTCGCTACAATCGAGATGATGTTTTTAAAGAGCGGCTAAACCCTGCTCTTTTTTTTGCTCAAAAATTTATGTCTGCGGGCGCAATTTGCTGATCAGCAAGAGCCCAAAAAAGACCAGCAAGGAAGAAAAAACAATACTAGGCGCCATCGGTGCATGGATTATTTCACTCAGTCCGACGCCCATGACCCCTGATAACAGACTGATGACAATACTGGCACCCAACATTTGATCTGGGTTTTTGGCCACAAGGCGAGCACTGGCCGGCGGGATAATGAGCAGAGCTGTGACCAATAAGACGCCAACAAAATGCACGCACAAAGCGACAGTTAAGGCCATTAAGAAAATCAGCAGCCATTCAATCAACTGGGTTTGAATGCCTTCTGCCTTTGCGAGCTCCTCGTTGATACTGGCAAGAATCGCTTTTTTCCACATGCAGATTATAAGAGTAAGACTAAGCAGGGCGCCAAGGGCAATGGCTCCAATTTCGAGCCAACTCACTTGATCGAGTGAGCCAAATAGTAGCTCGGTCAACTCATGCCCATGTCCATCATGGTTTTGGTGGTTGTGGTCGCCGTGGCTTTGGTGTTCAACAAAGCTGTAGTAGATCAAACCAATCGACAAAGAGCCGTGGGCTAAAATGCCTAATAAGGTATCATTGGCTAAAAAGGTAATCTTGCGCGTATGTACCAGTAAAAATGCAAAACCTAAGCTCGTGAGCAAAGCGCCAATCTGTGCAGGTAGGTGCAAGCTGCTAGCAATGGCAACGCCGAGCAGCGCACTATGCGAGATTGCATCACCAAAATACGCCATGCGTTTCCACACCACAAAACAACCTAGCGGCGCTGTCATAAGGCTGATGAAAATGACGGCGGTGAGTCCCGATAACACGATAGGTTCAATAATCATTAGTGGTGGTGATGGTTATGTTGGTGAGGATAGATGGCGATTTTGTCCGCTAATTCGGGTCCAAAAATATCAATAAACGCCTGTTCTTTGACAATCAGGTTGCCTTCACCTGAGCAGCAAATGTGTTTATACAAGCAAATGACTTTATTGGTAGATGCCATCACAATATGAAGGTCGTGAGATACCATAACAATACTGCAGGTTTTTTGCAGATGGAGTGACTCAATCAACTGATAAAACTCAAGCTGGCCGCGAACATCCAAGCTTTGAGTGGGCTCGTCCATGATCAATAGATCTGGCTTTTGTAATAAGGCGCGGCACAGTAGCACGCGCTGCATTTCACCACCAGATAAAGCTGAGAGCGGTTTGTTAAGCAGGTGTTTATCAAGGCCAACTTGCTCAACAGCTTGAACTAGGCTTTGATCTTCGCTTTTGTTTTTATTGCCTTTTTGCGTTTTAGGTAGATTGAGCGATAAGAAATAGCGCGTATCGATTGGCAGCAAAGGATCGCAGTGAAAACGTTGCGGTATATAGCCGATATTGATACTCGGTTTGCGCCAGACCTTGCCCGAGGTGGGTGTTAGCACGTTAGCCAGAATTTTAATTAAGGTGCTTTTACCGGCGCCATTCGGCCCTACAATGGTGATGAATTCATGTTCATGGACGCTCAGCGAAACATGATCAAGAATGGTGTCATTATGATCAGTTACATGGACATTTTCGATGCGTAGCAGTTCAGACACGAGTTGGACCAGCCGTAAAACAGCGTAGTCTATCACTATGTGCTAACTGCTTGAAGCACTTCAAGGTTTCCACTGTTACCGTGAGCGTGATTTGGTTGCTGGTATGAGGGCTAGCGGCTATACTTTTGCGTTTGATTGAGTGTGTTGAATTGAGCTCGCCCGTGACCAAAACCACAGAAGTTATAAAAGCCACGAAAGTAAAGTTTTGTGGTATCACGCGACTGGATGATGCACTAGCGGCCGTTCGTTTGGGCGCCGATGCGCTGGGTTTTGTGTTTTATGAGCCATCGCCAAGAAATATTAGCCCTGAACAGGCGCGAGCCATTATTAGGCAATTGCCACCATTTGTGACGAAGGTAGGGCTGTTTGTTAATGCATCTGACGATGTGATTCGATCGATAACAGAGCATGTTGGGCTTGATGTCATTCAGCTTCACGGAGACGAGTCGCCTGAATTTTGTGAGCAATTTCAGCAGCCAGTCATTAAAGCTTTGCGTGTGAACGAAGGTGCATTTATTCCGCAGCCGCCAGAACACTATGATTCAGTTTCGGCGGTTTTATTGGACGCCTATTCACAGCGTGCTTACGGGGGTACAGGGCATACTTTCGACTGGTCGGTTATCCCTCGTTTGTCGATGCCTATTATTTTAGCAGGTGGGCTGCATCCTGAGAATGTGGCGCAAGCCATTGCCTTGGTTAAACCTTACGCCGTTGACGTGAGTGGTGGAATTGAAGGTGAAACCAAAGGTTGCAAGGATCAACAAAGAATGCAGGCTTTTTTAAAAGCAGTGCGATCGTATTAATGTTAAGAGATAAATATGTCATTGAATTTAAAAAATATGCCAAGCGCCAACGGCTATTTCGGTCAATTTGGCGGACGTTTTGTGTCAGAGACCTTGATGGTTGCTCTAGATGAGCTGGCTGCGGCCTATGATCGCTTAAAACAAGACCCAGAGTTTAAAGCGGCTTTTTTGAAGGACTTGCAGGAATATGTTGGCCGTCCAACACCCTTGTATTTTGCCAAAGCGTGGACCGAAAAGCTCGGTGGTGCGCAGATCTATTTCAAACGCGAAGATTTGAACCATACAGGGGCTCATAAGGTAAATAATACCATTGGTCAGGCTCTGGTGGCTAAAGCTATGGGTAAGCCTCGCGTAATCGCGGAAACAGGTGCTGGTCAGCATGGGGTGGCAACGGCAACAGTGTGCGCACGCTTTGGTTTGAAATGTGTGGTTTATATGGGTGCTGAAGATGTTAAGCGCCAAGCACTGAATGTTTATCGTATGAAATTATTAGGTGCTGAAGTTGTACCTGTAGAGTCAGGTTCAAAAACATTGAAAGATGCGATGAATGAAGCGCTTCGTGATTGGGTAACCAATGTTGATGATACGTTTTATATCATTGGCACGGTTGCAGGACCTCACCCTTATCCGATGATGGTGCGCGATTTTCAATCGATTATAGGCCAAGAGACGAAAGCTCAATGCCAAGAGATTTTTGGCGGTCTACCCGATGCCTTGGTTGCCTGTGTGGGTGGCGGCTCAAATGCCATTGGCTTGTTCCATGAGTTTTTGGATGATGAGAGCGTTAAGATCTATGGCATTGAAGCAGGCGGAGATGGCGTAGCCACAGGCCGACACGCGGCGCCGCTTTCAGTGGGTACGCCAGGTGTTTTACACGGCAATCGTACCTATTTAATGCAAACCGAGGATGGCCAAATTCAAGGTACGCATTCTGTCTCTGCAGGCTTGGATTACCCGGGTGTCGGACCTGAGCACGCTTGGTTAAAAGATGAGCACAGAGTGACCTATGATGCGGTTACAGATGAAGAGGCGCTGGATGCTTTTCGTGAGGTGACTTGTGTTGAAGGCATTATGCCAGCTCTAGAAACCAGCCATGCGCTTGCCTATACAAAAAAACTGGCAACGCAAATGGCAGAAGATGAGCGAATTGTTATCAATATTTCTGGCCGTGGCGATAAAGATATTTTAACGGTGGCAAAACTTGACGGTATCGATGTAGGAGATTTGCTATGAACCGTATTGATCAGTGCTTTTCAACCCTTGCTGAACAGGGCAAAAAAGCGGTTATCCCTTACGTGACAGCGGGCTTTCCTGAGCAAGCAGCAACGGTTGATGTTATGCATGCGATGGTTGCCGCTGGCGCACATATCATTGAATTGGGCGTGCCATTTTCAGACCCAATGGCGGATGGCCCCGTAATTCAAAAAGCCTGTGAAGTCTCACTTGAGCGAGGCATGACCTTGCAGCACGTGCTTGAGATGGTACAGCACTTTCGTGAAACAGATCAGAAAACACCCGTTGTATTAATGGGCTATTTGAATCCATTTGAAGCCTATGGTTATGAGCGTTTCGCTCAGGCAGCGGCGCAAGTGGGTATTGATGGTATCTTGGCCGTTGATTTACCACCTGAAGACTCGCAAATCTTCCAGCCTTATCTTGAGGCCGCAGGTATCCACAGTATTTATTTGCTGGCGCCGACAAGCTCAGACTCGCGAATTCAAGAGGTAGCGAAAAAAGGAGCTGGTTATGTTTATTATGTATCGCTTAAAGGCGTGACAGGCTCAGCCGCATTAGATGCGCAAGACGTTAAGCAGCATGTTGATCACTTAAAAGCCTATATCAAAACGCCAATTTGCGTCGGTTTTGGTATTTCAGATGGAGCCAGTGCTAAAGCCATTGTCCAGCATGCAGATGGTGTAATCGTCGGTAGTGCCTATATTAAAGCCTTGAGCCAAGCAGAAAGTGGCCAGTGGTCAACTGCGGTTGGTGGACTAACTGAGGATTTGGTTACTGGAGTTGAAGCCCTATGAGTGATAACTGGTGGAGCCGTATTATCCCGTCATTTGGCAGCGATAAAGAGCCAAAGTCTAATATACCCGAAGGTGTCTGGGAAAAATGCCCTAAATGTGAGGCTGTGCTTTACAAGCCAGAGTTAAATAAGCATTTAGAAGTTTGCTACAAATGTAATCACCATTTGCCAATTGGCGCTCGTGAACGGGTTTTGGCTTTTTTGGATCAGGGTAGCGCGACAGAAATTTTTGAAGAAATGGCATCTCAGGATGCGTTGAAATTCAAGGACAGTAAGCGTTATAAAGATCGACTCACAGCTGCTGAGAAACAAGCCGGTGAGAAAGAAGCCTTACTCAGCTTCGAGGGTAAGCTTGAGGGTCAATCCGTCGTTTGCGTTGCGTTTGTTTTTGAGTTTATGGGTGGCTCGATGGCCTCTGTTGTAGGCAGCAAGTTTACTGCAGCCGCAGAAAAAGCCTTAGCGGAGAAAAAGCCACTGATCTGTTTTAGCGCCTCTGGTGGTGCCAGAATGCAAGAAGCTTTGTTTTCTCTGATGCAAATGGCAAAAACCAGTGCCGTGCTTGAAAAAATGAAGCAATTAGGTGTGCCTTATGTGTCAGTGATGACGAACCCTACCTATGGTGGCGTTACAGCTAGCTTGGCGATGTTGGGTGATATCAACCTAGCTGAGCCGGGTGCCATGATCGGCTTTGCAGGTCCTCGCGTTATTGAGCAAACGGTTCGACAGACCCTGCCTGAAGGTTTTCAAACCAGCGAGTTTTTACTTGAGCATGGCATGATTGACCGCATTGTTTCTCGAGAAGATATGCGCCAGGAAATCAGCACGATGCTGGGTGTTTTGGCGGATCATCTGAAGTAATGGGCTTGCCCGAATTTGCGACTTGGTTGGATACTATTCAGCAATTTCATTCTAGTGAAATTGAGCTGGGTTTGGAGCGACTTGCTCAAGTTGCTCAACGCTTATCTATCAAGCCGAACGCCACCGTGATAACCATTGCGGGCACTAACGGTAAAGGCTCGACAGCTCACGCTATTTCCCAAATCGCGCAAGCGCATGGACAGCGCGTTGGCTTGTATTGCTCCCCTCATTTTTTGCGCTTCACTGAACGTGCATTGATCAATAATCAAGAGCAAACAGAACAGCAGTGGATTGAGGCGTTTGAGCGCATTGATAACGCTCGACAAGAAATACCATTAACGTTTTTCGAATTCACCACGCTGGCCGCTTTTTTGTTGTTTGAAGCCCAAGAGTTAGACCTTTGGGTTTTAGAAGTGGGGCTAGGTGGTCGATTAGACGCCGTGAATATTATTGATTCTGATGTAGCCATTGTCACCAGCATCGGCTTAGACCACCAAGATTTTCTTGGTGAAACTCGAGAAGCCATAGGCTTTGAAAAAGTGGGCATTGCGCGCTGCGATAAGCCTTTGATTATTGGCGCTCAGGATTGCCCGCAATCGGTGCTCAAGCAGGCTCAAGCACTAACCAAGCATCTGCATGTGATTGATCGTGACTTTCATCTTCACCGTCACCTTCACCTTTCTGGCACTGGGCATGCATTTAATTTCGCCAATCAACAGCAAAATATTGAGATCTCTTTGCCGCCATTTTTCGTTCCATCAAATGCGGCCGTTGCGATTCAAGCTCTTTATCAGTGGCGCTCTGACTGGCAAGTTGGAGTCATACAAGAAGTTTTGGGCTCGCTTGAGCTAAAAGGCCGCGCTCAAGCAGTTAAACATGGATCACATTCCTTTCTCCTTGATGTGGGTCATAACCCGCAGGCGGTTGAGGCGTTTATGACGCATCTTGATCAGAGCAAATGTTACTCGGTGATTATTGGCATGCTTAAAGATAAGGATACTTTGGGTGTACTGCAACAGCTTGAACCAATGATTGAGCATTGGAGTTTAGTTAATCTGGATGCGGGACGTAATGCTGGAGTCGATGTGTTGAGAGCGCAGGTTCTTAGTATCGAACCTGGAGCACAGATCGACCAATTCGATACGGTAAAACAAGCCATCGAACACCAGTTGAGCCAGCCGGTCAAGCCAACACCTTGCTTGATTCTGGGTTCTTTTTTCACGATCGCTGAGGGCTTGGCTTTTTTTGAAGGTGGCGGCGAAGCTAGCTGATAGACTATGACTTATGCTCAGCTAGCAGTGTATCGGGTCAATGACGTAAAAAGCAGGCTGCTCGTAGGGGTGAGTTTTTAACAGCGCCGCAACAATATCTGGAATGGAATCTTCTTCACAGAAAAACTCTATTCGATATTCCTCTACATGCTCGTCACGGCCTTTTTCGCCAATAAAAGGTGTGGCAGATTCGGTGGGGCGGAATTGCCCCGTGCCAAGCTGCTCGTAAGCGCAGTGAGTGTATTGCTCAAATTGCCCAGCTCCAGCGGCAAATAGGGCGGATTTGACGGCCTCTTTGTGAGAGGCTGGGATAAAGGTCACCAAAATATTCATGCTTAATAATTGTCAGATGAGCTGCCAAAGAGCAGGGATAACCCGCCAACAATAACACCCGATAGAGCGCCATAAAGATGAGAGTTGACCCAAACTTCTCCACCGAGTAATTCGGCATTGATATTCACATCAAATAGCCCAGTTTGCTCTAGGTAAAGTCGGATAATGATGAATAAAAAGGCAATAATGCAGATCTTCGGTATATGCGGGAATGCACGGAATAAACTAAACACTAACAGGCCATAGAGAGCGCCAGAGAAACCCGTGTAGTACATTAGCTCTGTGTCATAAGCGAACATAGCGATGCTCACAGCCAGCGTGGTGTAAAAGATCATGATCAACCATACGATGGTGCTAACGTATTTGTAGAAAATATAGCCAACTAAGGTAAATCCGATGGCATTGATCAGATAATGCTGATAGGTGGCATGGGTCCATTGGCTCGTCAAAAAGCGATAGGGCTCGGCTGCCATTAGTTCGCGGTCGTATATAAGGTAGTCCCCATATTCGATGGTTACGATCGTGCAGATCAGTGAAATCATTAGGGGAAAAACATAACGAAAAAGAATGGTTGCCATTTCTTACTCCTTTATTTGAAGTTATTATAGCTTGACATTAGCCGTTGCAAAAAAACTTCAACTTAACAAATTAATTAACAAAGTATCCACAAAGCCCATGCAAACCCAGTCTGTCAACAAGCTCATCATTATTGCTTTGCTCCTTTTGATATCCTTGCTCTTCATTGGAATTATCAAAAACTTCCTTATTACACTGTTATTGGCTGCAGTTTTTGCTGCTTTGTCCTATCCGCTGTATGAGTTTTTGTTAAAAATCACTAAAGGCCGTCCTTCATTAAGTGCGGCAATAAGCCTGATTCTACTTCTAGTGATGGTCTTCATTCCATTGATTATTGTGTCATCGTTAATTATCGATGAAGCACTGTATATCAGCTCCCGTGCAAAACCTTGGATCCAAAACTTTATAGAGTCTAATAATAGTTGGACTGAATTGGTAGAGACAATCCCCTATTTAGAGTCATTACAAGTCTATAAAAATGAAATTGTTGAGAAATTAGGTGCAACTATCAGTAGTATCAGCAGTGTTTTGTTCCAAAATATCTCCAGTATTACGGTGTCCACACTCACTATGGTGCTGATGTTTTTGATTTTTTTATATAGCTTTTTCTTCTTCTTACGAGATGGTGAGGAGATTATGAACAAAGCCTTATATTATTTCCCGCTTAGTGATCGAGAAGAACGCCGGATTTTAGATCAATTTACATCGGTAACACGAGCTACGTTAAAAGGCACTGTGATTGTCGGAATCATTCAAGGCAGCTTGGCTGGTTTTGGCTTTTGGGTTGTCGGGATTGAAGGCGCACTTTTTTGGACAGCGATCATGATTATATTGTCTATTGTGCCGCTGATTGGTTCGGTGCTGATCTGGTTGCCGGCGGCGATTATTTTGGCTTTGTTAAATCAGTATTGGGAGGCCATTTTCTTAATCGTATACTCTTCAACCGTGGTAAGTTTGATCGATAATATTTTGCGACCGAAATTGGTTGGTCGTGATACGAAAATGCATGAACTGTTGATTTTCCTTAGCACGCTGGGCGGAATTGGGGTATTTGGGATTTTTGGATTTATTATCGGTCCCATCATTGCGGCATTGTTCATTACCATGCTGGAAATTTATGGAAAAACCTTTAATGATTTCTTGCCCGAAGTTCATCCGCATAAAAAGCCGCCAGCAGAATTATCGGAGTATGACGAAAAGAGCGACTGAACATCTAGTGTATAGAGCGCTTTAGCTGTGAGTAGCAGGGTGCTCTACTTGCTTAAAAAAACTTTGAAGCTGGTTTAAGATAGTAGAATACGGCTGATTTGATAACACAGACTGTCTGATCATGCTCGATCAAAGAGGTAATGAGTGAATCGATTAATAGAAGCACTAAGCGCAATCAAAGATACTAAAGCCCTATTGCCTTTTTCTGCTTATTCTTGCGTACATGAGCAGCGGATTTCGAATGTTCCGATCATTAAGCCTCTGCTAATCTGTGTCCTTTCTGGGCAAAAAGAGCTTGGCCGAGATCGTCAAATGCGCTGTGGTTCTGGCCATTTTGTGTTTTTATCGAATAACTCAAAAGTGATGGTGCGAAATATCCCCAATAATGATCAATATCGTGCATTAATTATCGAATTTGATTATGACGATTTCTCTTGTTTTAGTGCATCATCATTTAGCATGCTGCCTGAACAGCACGCTGCCATTAGCTTTTCTAAAGCCCCGACAGAGCCAGTAGTTGAAGGTCAGATTAACGATTTTCTAGAGCGGGTTTTACTGCAATTTATTGAGTGGTCTCAGTTTTCGCCCGCAACACTATGGCCTGCGCGACGAAGAGAGATTTTGCTCACCTTGTTTAGTCTTGGTTATGAACAAGTCGCTCATTTTGCGGAGCCGCCTAGCCTGAGCCACAAAGTGTTTTCGCTTATTCGAGCAATGGATTTTAAAGACGTTAGCATGAGCGCCGTGTCCTCGGCATTGGCGATGAGCGAATCGACGCTTGGCCGCAAGCTTCATGCTGAGGGCTTAAGTTTTCAAGAGATAAAAGATCAAGTGATCTTGGGAATGGGGCTGGATTTGGTGCAAACAACGCATCATTCCATTAGTCAAATTGCTGAGCAATGTGGCTATCATTCGCCCTCTCGATTTACCGAGAAATTTAAGCAGTTGTTTCATACAACCCCAAGTCAGCTACGTAAAGCTTAATTGATTGAATCGGGCGATTAGATGACCTAATTTGGGCTAATCAAGGTATCAATGACTGGCTACAATTGAGATTCAAATCATCTCAAGATCAAATAGGGGGCTCTATGAGCAGCAAAGTTAAACGCCATTTTTTGGCAGCATCATTTCTTGCGTTATCCACAACGGCCTGCGCTTCAACATTCACACTAACCAGCACAGATATGTCGCAAGGCCAGCCTTTGAGCCAAGCCCAAGAGTTTGCTGGGTTTGGCTGTAGTGGTGATAATCTATCGCCGCACTTGTCTTGGTCAGGCGCTCCAGAGAAGACTCAAGCATTTGCGGTTTTTGCATATGATCCTGATGCACCAACGGGTAGCGGCTGGTGGCATTGGCAGCTTATTAATTTGCCGAGCGATGTCAACGAGCTGGCCACGGGAGTCGGCGATGCGTCAGGTGAAAATCTGCCCGAAGGGAGTGAGCAGATATCAAATGACTTCGGTTATGCAGGTTTTGGTGGAGCATGCCCGCCAAAGGGCCATGGTGCTCACCGTTATCAGTTTACTGTCTTTGCCTTATCGCAGAGGTTAGAGCTGCCTGAGAACCCATCCAGTGCCTTAGTGGGTTATTTTGTGAACCAATTGGCGATTGATTCAGCAACACTTGAAGCGACGTATCAGCGAGACTAACCTCAAATAATTAAGTCCATAAAAAAAGCTACTCAGTTTTGCTGAGTAGCTTTTTTATTTGTGTTACTTTATTTATTTCTATTGCTCTAAAGGCAGAAAAGCCTGAAGCAAAGGTTTAGTTCAACGTATCTTCGTAGGCGTCAAAATCATCTTTTTTGCCAAGATATAAGCCTGGAGTATAGTAGCGGGTACCGTTGATATCGTACTGTCCAACGCGGGCAGGAATCACCTGAATGGACTCTTTATCGATATATAAATCACCGCTTTGAAGTAATTTACTCATATTCAGCTTATCGTCTTCTGAATAGCGGATGTAATAGTCTTGACCGGCTTGAAGGTCCAGATCAAGCTCGAAAATTTCAATCAGCTGAATAAATGCCATCGGGCGACGGCCAACAATGTGACGTTCACCTGGTGGAATTTCAACCCATGTATATCCGCCGCTTTTTAGGCTGAATAAGGCCTCGCCATCGATGTAAAGCTTAGGTGCTTGCCACTCTTGCTCGCCCCAAGTATTGTGTGGGCGATAAAAGAAAACACGCGCATTTTCCTCTTTGACTTTCGGCGGCATTTTAAAATTTTGGCCATCTGGTGAAGCCAAAAAACTGCCTAGCGCTGACTGCGAGAAAAACTTATCGAGTAGTGGGACAGAAAACCAAGAATCGAGGTTTTCATATTCTATGGTTTGTTTTTTTTGGCCGCAGCCAGAAAGCAGTAATAGGCTACTAAGGAAGCTCAAAATCAGGAGTCGAGACATAGTGCTAGCATAAAATTTCAGTGAGTTTACTGTAATAGATTTCAACAACCGCTCCAAGAGCGGATTACCTAACGATACACTTTTGTGCGTCGAGAGCCTCTTTGGGCGGTGTTTTTTGATGAAATGATGATGTAAATGTTTCAACGGAATAGCAAGACCGCGCCGAAAGCTTGTAAGCCTCTGGCGCAGCTCGGTTCACGTGTTTAGATAAACAGTGATTCTAAAACGCCCTGATACACCTCTGTTAGCTGATCAAGGCTGTTAGCATCAACACGCTCATTGATTTGATGAATGGTTTTGTTGATGGGGCCAAGCTCGACTAATTGACAGCCAAGTTTTGCGATGAAGCGCCCATCTGATGTACCACCTGTGGTTGAAAGCGTGGCTTGAGTACCAGTAACTTTCTTAATGACGGATGCGCAAGCATCGGTTAGCTCGCCCGCCGGTGTCAAAAATGGCTCGCCACTGTGAACCCAGTCCAGTTGGTAGTTAATATCACAGCCATCAAGGATCTTCGCAACACGCTCACGCAGCTGATCTGCTGTTGTCTCAGTGCTGTAGCGAAAGTTGAATACCATCTCGGTATGACCAGGAATGACATTGGTTGCGCCTGTTCCTGAGTTCATATTCGAAATCTGAAAGCTGGTCGGCGGGAAATAGTCATTACCCTGATCCCATTGCTCAGCAACCAGTTTGACCAGAGCTTCGCTGCTGCGGTGAATGGGGTTATCAGCCAGATGAGGGTAAGCAATATGTCCTTGCTTACCGTTAATGCGTAAATAACCATTCAATGAGCCGCGGCGTCCATTTTTAATGACATCGCCCAGTGTCGCCGTGCTTGAAGGCTCGCCCACAATGCAATAATCAATACGTTGTTGTTGCTCTTGTAGCCATTCAACGACTTTGACCGTGCCATAGGTAGCAGGACCTTCCTCATCCGAAGTGATCAAAAAGCCGATACGACCGTTAAATGCAGGGTGCTGTTGTATGAAGCGTTCACAGCAAGCCAGCATAGCGGCTAGACTGCCTTTCATGTCAGCTGCACCGCGACCGACCAGTTCGCCATTAACCATAGTTGGCTCAAATGGATCACTATCCCATGCGCTTAGATCACCGGTGGGAACGACATCGGTATGACCTGCAAAAATCAAGGTTGGCGCGGTTGTTTCACTGCCATTGCTCTTGCTGCCATCATAAACAGCCCAGAAATTTTCCACCCGTTCATCGCCTTCACCAAATGGCAGGCGAGTGATCTCAAAACCTAAGGCTTCAAGCTTTTCGATCATAAAATCTTGGCAGCCTTCGTCCTTAGGTGTAACAGACGCCCGACGAATCAGGTCGCAGGTGTATTCTAAGGTGGTTGATTGTTTAGTTATTGGCATGGAGTTCGTTGTTCAGTACGACAGCGGATTTATTCGTGCGACACTCAACGCGGCCTGTTACCGAGTTGCGGATGAACAATAAGTTTGATTGACCGGCCAGTTCACGAGCTTTCACTTCTTTGACTTCGTTTTTCTGATCATCTAAAAGCATCACTTTCGTGCCAGCCGTGATATACAAGCCAGATTCAATTGTGCACTTATCACCCAATGGAATACCTGTACCTGCATTTGCACCCAGCAAGCATTCTTCGCCTAGGCTGATGATGATATTGCCGCCGCCTGACAAAGTGCCCATTGTTGATGAGCTACCACCTAAGTCAGAGCCTTCGCCAACGAATACGCCTGCTGAGATGCGGCCTTCAACCATGCTCTTGCCTTGCGTACCCGCATTAAAGTTGATAAAGCCCTCATGCATGATCGTGGTGCCTTCACCAACGTAAGCGCCAAGGCGAACACGAGCCGTATCGGCAATACGAGTACCCGTAGGGACAACGTAGTCCGTCATTTTCGGGAATTTATCAACGGATTCAACCGACAGCATGCGGTTTTGAGCGCGAGCCTGAAGCTGGCGGTCAGATAATTCATTAAGGTCAATGGCGCCTTCATTTGTCCACGCGACGTTAGGCAACAACGCAAAAATGCCTTCAAGACTAACACCATGAGGTTTAACCAGACGGTGTGATAGCAAATGAAGCTTTAGGTAAGCTTCTGGTGTTGATTCAGGCTTGCTGTCTTTTGCGATCAAAGTCAGCACTGCCGGACGCACGCTTTCAGCGCAGGTTTTTGCGATTTTTTCTAGGGCAGGGTTTTCCAATGCACCAGCAAGTGCCAACCACTGTTCACGGTTTGGCTCAATCGTGCCTGTTGCATCGCCTAAAACGGATTGAATCGCATCGACCAATGAGGCTTCTGGTGCTAGAACAGGTTGTGGATAAAAAACTTCCAGCCACTCAAGTTTGGCGTTTTTCGTACCAATACCAAAACCTAGGCTATGAAATGTCGACATAAAAGCTCCTCTGCGTTATGCGGGTAAATATTGCTGATAAAGGGATTCATCAAAGCCAATAATGACTTGATCTTGGGTCTCCACGATCGGGCGTTTGATGATGTTTGGGTTTTCACTCAATAAGTTATAATCGGGTGACGCAGCCTTTAGACGGCCTTTTTGGTCATCATCGAGCGCACGGAATGACGTGCTGCGAGTATTGATTAACGGCGCGCCTAAGCTGGTTTTCGCATATAAGCTCAGTGTGTCCTCATCAAGAGGGTCTTTGCGGTAATCAACAAATTGGAAGTCAACTTGGTTTGATTCAAGCCACTTTAATGCTTTGCGAACAGTGTCGCAGTTTTTAATACCGTAAACTTTTACCATGTTGTTTGCTCGTTAATCGCAGCTTCCAAGCGCTGCGTAATTTTTTCACTAAGAGTTTGGCATAACTCAGGGTCACGCAGTGGTTCACCATTTTCCATAGTGACAAAGAAATAATCTTCTACACGCTCGCCAAGAGTCGCAATTCTAGCGCCTTGAATCGAAAATTTGTAGTCATTAAAGATATCGCTCATCATCACCAAAAGCCCAGGGAGATCGAGTGTATGAACTTCAATTACTGTATTCGAATCTTGGAGATTGTTTGACAAGAACACGCGGGTCTTTATCGAGAAAAACTTGTATTGGCGTGGTAGGTGAGCCGGTCGACTGTATTGCTCTAAGCTGGCAGGGTCTGTAATGGCCTGTTGCAAAGTGGTGCGAACCACCTGCTGGTCAGCTTCGTTGTTGAGGCACATACGACTTTGGTTTTCGACAATAAATGTATCGAGACTTTGCCCGCCTTCGCTGGTCATCACTCGTGCATCCAAAATAGAAAGGCCCAGTTTATCCAAGGCTTTTACCACATGACTGAACAAATGAGGTTGATCAGGGGTATAAATAAAGATCTGCGTTGCTGCGTCCATATCGCGAAAAGTCGCCTCTTGCATCAGCACCAGCGGCTTGTCATTCGTTTGGTTGAGTATCGCGCGAGTATGCCAGGCGATATCTTGCCAAGTTTCACGAAGAAAATAATCATCGCCAAAGGGGGCCCAAAGCTCAGCCACTTGAGCCTCGGCAAAGCCTTCACTGATGAGGGCCTTCATTGCTGATGATTGATTATCGGCCACGCGATTTTTTGCCGCAATTGGATTGTTTAGGCCATGAACCAGCTGTCGTTTAGTTAGCCTGTAAAGCGTTTGCAGCAACTCTGCCCGCCAAGCATTCCAGAGTTTTGGATTCGTTGCGCGAATATCGCAAACAGTTAAACAATATAAATAATTGAGGTGGGTAAGATCGCCAACAATGCTCGCGAATTCATGGATCACGTCGGGATCAGATAGGTCTTTCTTTTGGGCTGTGATCGACATCAACAGATGGTGTTCGGTTAGCCAGGCAATGAGCTCAGTATCCCACTGGCCAAGATTATGCTGCTCGCCAAACTCTCGCGCATCTGCAGCGCCAAGTTCTGAGTGATCGCCCCCGCGGCCTTTGGCAATATCATGGAAAACGCCCGATAAATACAAAAGCTCTTTTCTAGGTAGCTGGCTGTAGATATCTGTCGCCAATGGTAGCTCTTCGGCCGTTGATTCATAGCGCAATAGACGCATATTTTCGACCACCTTGAGGGTGTGGACATCAACGGTGTATATGTGAAAAAGGTCGTATTGCATCATGCCGACAATCATGTCGAACTGCGGCATGTATTTGCCAAGAACACCATAGCGGCGCATAAGTCGAAGCGGCGTGGTGAGATGGTATTTGCAATGCTTAAATAGGTTAACAAAAAGCTCGTTGTGCAATGGGTTTTCGCGATAGGCGTCATCAATTAAGTCCAAGTTCGCCATAATCTGACGAATGGACATGGCTTGAATACCTTGGATTTCTTTCGTGACGGCGTAGCGATTGAAAATCTCCAACATGGCTTCTGGTGCTTTGACAAAAAGCATCGGGTCTTTTGCCCCTAAAAAGCCGTTGCGGATTTCGTAACGCTCATCTAGCTCAATAACCGTTTGCTCGGACTCGCTAGCTAATAGGTCTTGCTCAAAAAACTGCAATAACAGCTCATTGATGTGCGAGACGCGCTGAGCATTGGTGTAATAATCTTGCATCATCATCTCAATGCCTTGATTATTTTGCTGTTCACCGTCGTCGTATTTCAGCGCAATGGCAATGCTTTTTTGATAGTTAAAGAGCAGATGGTTTTCTTCTTTTTGGGTATGCAAATGTAAGGCGAAGCGCAAGCGGAATAAAAACTCGCGGCACTGATCAAGGCTGTGCTTTTCTGCAGTTGTTAAAAAACCGTGGGCGATAAGGTCGCCAAGGGTGCTAACATTGAAATAACGTCTGGCGATCCACAATACGGTATTGATGTCGCGAATGCCGCCAGGTGCGTTTTTAATGTCGGGTTCGACATTGTATTCAGTGAAATTATGACGAGCATAACGCTGTTTTTGTTCTTCAAGCTTGCCTAGGAAAAACGCTTTGGCAGGCCAGATATGACGAGGACTGGTGCGCTCAATAAGTTGGTCGTGCAAGATGGGTTGACCCACCATGAAGCGCGATTCCATCAAGTTCGTTATGATGGTCAAATCGCCTTTTGCTTGCTCGACGCACTCGTCTATGGTGCGACAGCTGTGGCCAATTTTTAGCCCCGTGTCCCAAAGTGAGCGGATGAAGTCGGACAGCGTTTCTTCGATTTGCGTAGTCCATTCATCGACCAGCACTAAAAGGTCAATATCTGAAAACGGAAAGAGCTCATTACGGCCATAGCCACCCACGGCAATAAGAGCCGCTGGTGTGTTGCCCATGTGGTGGTGCCAAAGCTGAATTAACAGCTGATCCACGACCTGCGCATAACGTTGAACCAAAACCGTCGCTGAGCTATCAAGCTCATAAAATGCGGTTTCTAGGTGTTGACGTTGATCAGCAAGGTATTGCTTGATGCGCTCAGGGCTTGGTGATTCAAAATCAATGACAAACGCGCTGGGATCGACCATATTCATTATAATTTTTCTTCCTGACGCAGGGTAAGAATTTCTACGCCATCGGCTGTTACGGCCAAGGTGTGCTCCCATTGAGCAGACAACTTGCGGTCTTTTGTGATCACTGTCCAGCCGTCGTTGAGCAACTTAGTCTGGCGTGTACCTTGGTTAATCATCGGCTCGATCGTGAAGGTCATACCTTCTTCGAGAACTTGTCCTGTTCCAGGTTTGCCATAATGCAAAACCTGTGGGTCTTCATGGAAGTTTTCACCGATACCATGACCGCAGTATTCGCGCACAACAGAGAAGCGGTTTTTTTCGGCATGACGTTGGATCGCATAGCCAATATCACCTAAACGCACGCCGGGCTTCACCATTTCAATGCCGACCATCATGCATTCGCGAGCAACTCGCACAATGCGCTCTGCAAAGGGCATAGCATCACCAACAACAAACATTTTGCTGGTGTCGCCGTGATAACCGTCCTTAATGACCGTCACATCAATGTTGATGATATCACCCGATTTGATCGCTTTATCATCAGGAATACCGTGACAGATCACGTGATTAACCGATGTGCAGATGGATTTGGGGAATCCGCGGTAGCCCAAACAAGCTGGAATGCCTTGTTGAACATCAACAATGTAGTCATGGCAAAGCTTGTCTAGTTCAGCGGTGGTGATGCCCGGCTGAACATGGGGCGTAATCATTTCTAAAACTTCGCCAGCTAGGCGGCCTGCGGTGCGCATTTTTTCAATGGCGGTGGCATCTTTGATTAGCGTCATGGTAATTCGTTAAAATTGTGCAATAAAAAGGCTTTTTGGTTGTTCCTAAGGGGTGTTTATGGTATAAACCGCGCCCGTGGAAATCGAAAAAGCATTGTAACGATTTCTGCCTATAAATGCTATTTCGTCAGAGCTAGCAATTTTTATGAAAACACACACGCTCTGAACAAACTAAGCCTTGGGTGCTGTTCAATTCAGTCGAGGTTTGGGGAGTGTGGAGGCCTAACCCAATTTGGAGAAATATTATGGCAAATGTAAGCATGCGCGACATGTTAAAAGCTGGTGTTCACTTCGGTCACCAAACACGTTTCTGGAACCCAAAAATGGCAGAGTACATTTTTGGTGCGCGTAACAAGATTCATATCATCAACCTTGAGCACACGGTATCTGCATTAAACGATGCGCTTCAGTTCATTAACTCTGAAGCATCGAAAAAGCACAAAGTGCTTTTCGTTGGTACAAAACGTGCAGCACAAAAGATTATCGCTGAAGAAGCTGAGCGTGCGGGTATGCCGTATGTCAACCACCGTTGGTTAGGTGGTATGTTGACTAACTGGAAAACTATTCGTCAGTCAATCAATACGCTTAAAGAGCTTGAGCAGCAAAAAGAAGACGGTACATTACACCGTTTGACGAAAAAAGAAGCGCTAATGAAAACGCGTGAGCTAGAAAAGCTGGAGCGTTCACTTGGTGGTATTAAAGATATGGGCGGTTTGCCAGACGTTATCTTCGTTGTTGATGTTGACTATGAAAACATTGCTGTTGCTGAAGCAAACAAGCTAGGTATTCCAGTTGTGGGTGTTGTTGATACTAACAGCGATCCAGACAGCATCGATTACGTTATTCCAGGTAACGATGACGCGATTCGTTCAGTTCAGCTTTTTGTTCGCGCTGTTGCGGATGCTTGCATCGAAGGTCGTAATTATGCATCAGTTACAGGTACAGAAGAAGACGGCTTTGTTGAGGTAGACGACACAGTCGCTGAGCAAGCGGTTCAGGAAACTGAAGCGGGTGCTGAGGCAACTGAAGAAGCGAAAGCCGAGTAAGTTATTCCGAGGGCGGCCACGGCCGCCTTTGTTTTTATTACGTATAAATTTTTTAGGAGCAAATCATGGCAGTTACAGCAGCCCTAGTAAAAGAACTTCGTGAGCGTACCGGTTTGGGTATGATGGAGTGTAAAAAAGCATTAGTAGAAACGAATGGCGATATCGAAGTCGCTATCGAAAACCTGCGTAAATCTGGTCAAGCGAAAGCGGCTAAGAAAGCGGGTCGTGTTGCAGCTGAAGGTAAAGTTGCATTCGCTAATACAGGTGACAAAGCGATCATGCTAGAAATCAACTGTGAGACTGACTTTGTTGCACGTGATGACAACTTCGAAGCATTCTCAGCTAAAGTAGCTGCAGCAGCGCTTGAAGCGGGCGTTACAGACGTTGCGCAAATCGCAGAGCTAGAAATCGATGGCGGTACGGTAGAAAGCGTTCGTCAGGGTCTGATCCAGAAGATTGGTGAAAACATCCAAATTCGTCGCGCTGAGATTGTAGAAAATGTTGAAGGTGTGATCGGTGAATACGCCCACGGTTTGAAAATTGGCGTATTGGTTGCACTTAAAGGTGGTGATGAAGCGCTTAGTAAAGACGTAGCGATGCACGTTGCAGCGACAAACCCAATGGTTGCGCATTCAGACGATATCCCAGCTGAAATTATTGAAAAAGAAAAAGACATCTTTGTTGCGCAAGCGCAAGAGTCAGGTAAGCCAGCTGAAATCATTGAGAAAATGATCCAAGGTCGTCTTGGCAAGTTCAAGAAAGAAGTGAGCTTGGTTGACCAGCCTTTCGTTAAAAACCCAGACATCACTGTTGCTAAATTGATCAAAGATGCTGGTGCAGAATTGATCGGTTTTACGCGCTTTGAAGTGGGCGAAGGTATCGAGAAAGAAGAGACGGATTTTGCAGCAGAAGTTGCCGCTGCAGCTAAAGTCTAAGGGTTTATCTTATTGCGGGTTAATAACCTGCATTTGATCAACCAGACAAAAAAGGGAGCCATTGGCTCCCTTTTTTGTTGGATTCAGCGTTAAACAGCAGATCATTGCTTAAAAACATGATGCGAAATGGCCAGCACTGAGCGGGTTAAACGCCGCTAAGAGGTCTCTAAGCGGTGAAACTCAAATGGGCTAAGAAAGTGGTTTTCTGGTGGAAGCGTTTAAGCCTTTTTGCCCGTATACTGTTGTCACCAATAGGGGGTGTTTATGGATTATGCAAACAAGCCCGTGTTAATTACGGGGTGTTCTTCAGGTATTGGCTGGCGCGCAGCGCAGCTATTGCATGAGCGTGGTTATCCGGTGATCGCCACAGCCAGATCAGAGGAAGGTGTGGCGCGTCTGAGAGACCTAGGTGTTGATGCTCAGTTTCTTGAAGTCACAGATTATGCGCAAGTAGATGCATTGCTGGATCATATACAAACGCGTTACGGCAAGCTTTATGGCGTATTCAACAATGCGGGGTATTCGCAAGTAGGTGCTGCTGAAGACCTGCCTGATGAAGCGCTGCGTGAGCAGTTTGATACCAATTTTTTTGCAGTGACCTATATCACCAATCAAGTGCTTAAGCGATTTATGCGTCCGCAGGGTGATGGCCGCATTATTCAAAACAGCTCGGTGATGGGTATTGCTGCGATGTCTTTTCGTGCAGCTTATTGTGCTAGCAAGCATGCTCTTGAGGCCTATACTGACGCACTGCGACAGGAATTGGCTCTGACTGATAGCAATATTCGGGTGGGTTTGGTTGAGCCTGGTCCCATTGTTTCTCGAATTCGGCAAAATAAACAGAAGTTTTTTCTTAAGTATATCGAGCCTATTATGCATGACAGCCCGCATCAGCGTGCCTACGAAACAATGCACAAAGGCTTGGCGATGACGGGTCGAATCCCTTTTACGCTTGAGCCTGATGCCGTGGTTAAAGATGTGATCGATATTCTTGAGTCACAGCGTCCCAAGCCACGTTACTATCAAACACGCTTAACTTACATTATGGGTTTTATCAAGCGCATAAGCTCTTCTCGTGGTTATGACAAAGTGGCCTTAAAAATTACACGAAAGGAAACGGGTTTAGATAAGTGATCGGCTCGTCTCGGCTATTGGCGAAACCTTTTGCATATTTTTATCATTTCACTAAACTATAGAGCGCGTTTTTTTACCACTTTTGGTGGTGTTGAGGTTAGACATGGCGAAGCAGATTGAGCGAGCAAAGTATAAGCGAATCCTGTTGAAACTCAGTGGTGAAGCACTGGCAGGCAGCGAAAAGTTTGGTATTGACCCACGAGTATTAGACAAAATGGCCTTGGAAATTGGCCAATTGGTGGGTATCAAAGTCCAAGTTGGCATTGTCGTTGGCGGCGGTAATTTATTCCGTGGTAAACAGCTCAATGAAGCAGGCCTTGATCGTGTGGCTGGTGACCATATGGGTATGTTGGCCACCGTGATGAATGCCATTGCAATGCGCGACACCCTTGAGCGAGCAGGCATAAGCACGCGAATTATGTCAGCGATCCCAATGAGCGGCATCGTTGAGCACTATGATCGTAGAACGGCTTTGCGATATCTCGACAAAGGGGATGTGGTGATTTTCTCTGCTGGTACGGGCAATCCATTTTTTACAACAGATACGGCAGCTAGCCTACGCGGTATCGAAATCGACGCCGATGTGGTGATTAAAGCCACGAATGTTGACGGTGTTTATGATGCCGATCCAAAAACCAATCCAGATGCTGTTCGCTTTGATAATTTGACCTACGACGAGGTATTAGCCCGTCAGTTAGGCGTGATGGATCTTACCGCGATTTGTTTATGTCGTGATGAAAACATGCCTTTGCGCGTTTGTGATATCAACAAGCCGAGCGCTCTTTTGAATTTGGCGATGGGCGGCAGTGAAGGTACCTTAATTCAGTCTCAATTTGAGGAAAATAGTGATGATTAACGAAATTATTAGTGATGCGCGTGAGCGCATGAGCAAAAGTGTCGATAGTTTAAATGATGCGCTAGTACGTATTCGTACTGGTCGTGCCAATAAGGGCATTCTTGATCCCGTTACCATTGATTATTATGGCACGCCAACTAAAGTGGCTCAGGTGGCAAACATTTCAGTAGAAGAGGGTCGCACACTGGTGATCTCACCTTGGGAAAAGCATTTGATTCCGCAAATTGAGAAAGCGATCATGGCCTCTGATGTCGGTATTACACCAAGCACAACGGGTGATTTGATTCGCCTCACGATGCCGCCATTAACGGAAGAAACGCGTAAAGAGCTGGTTAAGCAAGCTAAAGCTGAGGCTGAGAATGCCAAAATTGCGGTGCGAAATATTCGCCGTGACGCCAATAGCGATATCAAAGAGCTTTTAAAGGAAAAAGAAATCACCGAAGACGAAGAGCGTCAAGGTGAAGCGAATGTACAAAAAGTGACGGATGAAGCGGTCGAGAAGATTGACGGAATTTTAGCGCTTAAGGAAGAAGAGCTTCTAACGATCTAACCGTCCATGACTCAGAATTCTATACCACAACATGTTGCTGTCATTATGGATGGCAACAATCGCTGGGCAAGATTGCGCGGCCTTGAAATGGGCGATGGCCATATTGAGGGTGAAAAAGCCTTGCGCAAAGTCGCTATCCATGCGGCTCAGCTGGGTGTTCGTTATTTCACGGTTTTTGCTTTCAGCAGTGAAAATTGGCAGCGTCCTAAAAGGGAAGTGGATTTTCTGATGGACCTGTTTGCAGACGCGCTTGAAAACAAAGTCAGTGAGCTCTATGAGCACGATATTGCGGTGCGCTTTATTGGCGATCGCTTAGTATTTTCTGACAAAGTGCAGTCGCAAATGGCGGCAATCGAACAGCGCCCTTTGGCAAAGCCCAGCATGACAGTCAATGTGGCGTTAAACTACGGCGGAAAGTGGGACCTAACACAGGCGATGCAAAAGCTTGCTGAGCAGGTTCAACTTGGGCAGCTGGACCCTTTAGCGATTTCAGAAGAGCTGATCGCAGAAAAGCTCAGTTTAGCGGGTCAGCCACCTGTTGATTTGTGTATTCGCACGGCGAAAGAGCAGCGTATCAGCAATTTTTTATTATGGGATCTGGCCTATTCTGAGCTCTTTTTTGCTGATCAACTTTGGCCTGACTTTGATGAACAAGCCTTTGATCAAGCCATTCATTTTTATCAACAGCGTGAGCGTCGTTTTGGTATGACCTCTGAGCAAATCGCCAGTTTGAGTTAGTTATTATGTTACGAGAGCGCGTCATTACGGCGATATTTTTACTATTAGGTTTTATTTTTTCTGTCTTTTTTTCAACGCCTCAGCAGTTTATTTGGGTGATGGCGGGTATTGCCATTATCGCGGGTTGGGAGTGGGTGCGCCTAATTATGGATAAGCCAACTTGGTGGCATTTCTTAGGCTTTTTCTCAGCGATGTTTTTGGTTATCAGCCTAGTACCAACCAATCCTTATTGGCTAACGGTATTTTATATCCTGTTTTGGCTGCATGCGTTGCGCGTAATTCTTCGCTTTCCGGAGACTCGTGCACTGAATTTCCCTGTAATTAACTTTGTCGTGGGTGTTGTGTTGGCCGCGGCAACCTTCTGGTCAGGGTTGTATTTGTATAATGAATCACCGTGGTTATTACTGTTTGCTTTTGTTTGTATTTGGTCGGCGGATATCGGCGCCTATTTTGCGGGAAGGCAATTTGGTCGTCGTAAAATTGCGCCCAATGTTAGCCCAGGAAAAACCTGGGAGGGCTATTTCGGAGGCCTGCTTTGGGTGGTCTTGCTCTTGGTGATTGCGAACACGCAAATTGAGCCAGCCTATAGCTATGTGGGTATGATCATTGCGGGCGTACTGCTTCATGCGGCTAGCGTGATCGGCGACTTGTTTGAAAGCATGTTTAAGCGCCACCGCAATATGAAAGACAGTAGCCAGCTCTTGCCAGGTCATGGCGGTGTTCTTGATCGAATCGACTCGGTAATTGCGGCCTTGCCATTATTTGCCCTTGCGCACGGCTGGTTGGCATGAGCACAGCGCAAAATATTTGCATCCTCGGCGCCACAGGCTCGATCGGCGTTAGTACGCTGAAAGTTATCGAGCAGCATCCTGAGCGATATCGGGTGTTTTCCATGTCCGGCAATCGCAATATTGAGCGCTTAAAATCACAAATTCTGCAGTTCAAACCTGCCCATGTAGCATTAGCAACGCCTACGAATGCAGCTGATCTTAATGATTGGCTCTCGGTTCAGTCGATCGACTGCGAGCTTCATGTGGGAGAATCAGGTCTAGCGCATATTGCGTCTTTGCCTGAGGTGGACCAAGTAGTCAGCGCGATTGTGGGCGCTGCTGGTTTATTGCCAACCCTAGCTGCGATTCAGGCAGCAAAGCGTGTTTTATTGGCCAATAAAGAATCCTTGGTGCTGGCGGGCAACTTGATGATGGATGCCGCGCAAGCCTCTGGCGCAACGATCCTGCCCGTAGACAGCGAACATAATGCCATTTTCCAATGCCTAGCTGAGACAAAAGACAAAGCGGGCTTGGTTGAAGCCGGCGTAGAAAGACTGATTTTAACGGCCAGTGGCGGCCCATTTTTTGAAACGCCACTATCTGAGCTCGCTGAGGTAACCGTGGAGCAGGCCTGTGATCATCCTTGTTGGTCAATGGGCCAAAAAATTTCGATTGATTCAGCCACCATGATGAATAAAGGCCTTGAGGTCATTGAGGCGTATTGGTTATTCGGTTTGCCTGTTGAGCAAATTGAGGTGGTGATTCACCCGCAAAGTATTGTGCACTCGATGGTCGCCTACCAAGATGGTTCGGTCATGGCGCAACTGGGTTTACCTGACATGATGACACCAATCGGCTATTGCTTGGCGTGGCCTGAGCGCTTGGCCTTGGACCTGCCTAAAATGGACTTCAGTCAGGCCATGCAATTGCAGTTTTTACCCCCCGATTTATCCAAGTTTAAAAACCTTGCCTTAGCCTTTGACGCACTCAAGCAAGGCGGCGTGATGCCAGCGACACTGAATGCAGCAAATGAGGTGTCTGTTGATCGCTTTATGGCTAATGAGATCGGCTTCTTAGATATTGCTGAAATTAATGCGCAAGTGATGGCGCAGACTCAGGTTGCCGACATTACGAGCTTAGATGATGCATTAAATGCAGATGCTCGTGCTCGCGCTTTAGCCGAGCAGATTATTAGCCAGCGAGTGATTTCGGCATGATGATGCTACTTGGCTTTGTCGCCACGATATTAATCTTAGTCACCGTTCATGAGTTCGGTCACTTTTTGGCGGCCAGAGCATGCGGTGTGAAGGTGCTTCGATTCAGCGTTGGATTTGGCAAGCCGTTTTATTCGTTTTATGACCGCAAAGGTACGGAGTTTGCCTTGGCGCCCATTCCTTTGGGTGGTTATGTCAAAATGCTGGACACCCGAGAGGCCCAGGTTTCGCCAGAGCTGTTGCCAGTAAGTTTTAATCATCAGCCGCTTTGGCAGAGAGCCATCATTGTGGCTGCAGGGCCATTGATTAATCTACTGTTAGCCGTGGTGCTGTATTTTGCCTTGTTTACTTCGGGCTATCAGTATCAGCCTGCAGTTATTGGTGATGCCATAGCGGAATCCCCTGCTGCGGGGCAGGTCGAGTCGGGTTGGGAACTTGTCTCACTCAATGATCGACGAATCCTCGGCTGGTCAGATGCGTTTAAAGCTATGAGCTTTGAAGCGGGTAGCGGCGCAAAAACATTGGATATGCGTTTTATTGATGCCTCAGGCGTTGATCAACAAGCCTCGTTTACTTTGTCTGATATTTTTGTTGATCCAAAAGATAATCCCTTTCAGCGACTTGGCCTGATGCCAAAGCAAGTTCAATTACCTGCGGTGATCGGTGGCGTGGTTGACAGCTATCCTGCTAGCCTTGCAGGCCTTAAAGCTGGTGATCGCATTGTTGCGATTGATGGTAAACCCATCGACTATTGGCAGGAAATGACAGAGATCGTGCGAGCCAACCCTGAGCGCGAGTTGAACTTACGCGTAGAACGTGGCTCAAATGAGCTTGAGATTCGTTTGACGCCAAGAACTGTTGAGAATGATGGCATTCGTATCGGCCAAATGGGCGCAAGCTTAGACAGCGATGTAATGGCCTCATATTACCAGCCACAAACGCTTAAGCTCGGTCTCGTGGATGGCCTGATTCAGGGTGTCAGCAAAACCAGTGAAATGGTGCAAATTCAGCTTGTGATGCTTGGCAAATTGGTGACGGGGCAATTATCGACGGATCATATTGGCGGGCCAATTAGCATTGCGAAGACAGCTGGTAGCAGTGCCGATGCGGGGCTTCAGAGTTTTGTTTTGTTTTTAGCGGCGTTTAGCGTGATGCTTGGCGTGCTGAATTTATTACCCATCCCTGTGCTAGATGGTGGTCATTTATTGCTGATGGCGGCTGAATGGGTGCGTGGTAAGCCATTATCTGACCACTGGCAGGCGCGCTTGACGCAGTTTGGTTTGTTGTTGGTATTGTTTTTAACTTTTTTTGCGATCTCTAAAGATCTGATGAATTTATAAATGAGTATTATGTCTAGGTTACGTTTTTTGCTGGGAGCCGGTGTTTTAACGATCATGGTGCCATTGGTGCCGGTGATCAGTTGGGCTGAAAGTTTTGTTGTTAAAGATATCCGTTTTCAAGGCTTGCAACGTGTTGCGCCCGATTATGCCTATTCGTTGCTCACGGTTCGCGCTGGCCAAAGCGTCGATACTGAGAGCGAACAAATCGCACAGCTAATCCGCCGCATTTTTGACTCGGGTAATTTTGATGACGTGCAAGTTAGCCGAGAGTCTGATGTGTTGGTGATCAAGGTTGTTGAGCGTCCGAGTATTAGTGAAATTGTGATTGAAGGCAATGATAGTATTCCAGATGATCAGCTCTTTGACGGTTTGAAGAATATAGGTCTAGAAGAGGGTGCTATTTTTAAACGCACCGCCCTTGAAAGTATTCGTAAAGACCTAGAGCGCTCTTATTTGGCTCAGGGTCGTTATGGTGCTGGAGTTAAAACCAATGTTGAGCCTCAACCGCGTAACCAAGTAAAAATCGAGATCGATGTTCGAGAAGGCAGCAATGCGCGTATTGAGGAAATTGATATTATCGGTAATGAGCAGTTTGACAACGAGCTTCTACTCAAGCAAATGGAACTCAGCGCCAGTGGTTTTTGGTCATTTGTCTCCAGTAATGACAAGTATGCACGTGACCGCCTTGGCGCAGACATTGAGCGCTTAAGAAGCTTTTATTTAGAGCGCGGTTATTTGGCTTTTGATTTTGAGCAAGTTCAGGTTTCCGTAACGCCTGATCGTGAGAAAGTCTATATTGCGTTGTTTGTGACAGAAGGTCAGCCATATAAAGTGACCGCATCTGAATTTGTTGGCAATTTGCCCGTCGAGCAGTCTGAGCTTGAAGCCGCGTTGGCTTATTCACCAGGTGAGGTGTATAAGCAAAGTAGTGTTTCAGAAAGTGAAACCGCCATGCTGAATCTTTTGGGTGATCTGGGTTATTACTATGCGCGCGTTAATGCGCAGCCGCAGCTGGATGAAGAGGGTCATACCGCTAAGCTGATTTATCAAGTGATCCCGGGTGAAAAAGTCTATGTCCGTGATATTGTGTTCAAGGGCAATATTGACACCTCGGATGAGGTACTGCGTCGAGAAATGCGTCAGCTTGAAGGGGCGCCCGCAGATAAATCGGAAATTGATTTTTCAAAAGCGCAACTACAGCGTTTGGGTTATCTACAGTCAGTTGATATCGCAGCAATGCCAGTGGCGGGTGAGCCTGATCTGATGGACTTGGAAGTGACGGTTGAAGAGCGCCCATCAGGTGAGTTTACCGCTAACCTGGGTTTTTCTGAAAGTGTTGGTTTTTCTTTTGGCCTAGGCGTCAGTCAGAAAAACTTCCTCGGATCAGGCAACAGTGCAAGCTTTAGCGTCAATAAAGACCAAGCTCGTACCTCGTTTAATATGAGCTTTACCAACCCCTATTACACACCAAGCGGAATTAGCCGCGGCTGGGGTGCTTATTACTCAGAAACAAACTTTGATGATGTCAGTAACTCGACGCTGGATTGGTCGATTGACCGTTTGGGCGGTTACCTAAACTTTGGTTATCCCGTTGGTGATTATGAGCGCGTTACTCTGGGCTTTGGTGTGGACAATAGCAAGATTATCAGCGGTATTTACACCGCGATTGATATTGAAAACTATATCGAGGAAAACGGTGATAATTATCTGAACTTTACCACGGAATTAAGCTGGCGTCGCAATACACTAAACCGTGGGTTTTTGCCAACCAGTGGTTTGTATACACGCTTGGGTGCAGAAGTTGCGGTGCCCGGCAGTGACTCTCCTTACTACATTCTAGATGCGAATATTGATCGCTACTTTGAACTTTCTGATCGCTGGTCGCTCCTAGTAAGGGGCGACACGGCCTACGGTAATAGTTTAACCGATGGTAGTGGATTGCCGTTTTTCAAAAACTTTTATTCAGGGGGTTTAGGCTCGGTACGAGGCTATCGACGCAATACGTTGGGGCCTGA
The DNA here is from genome assembly GCA_034190675.1 of Pseudomonadota bacterium. Taxonomy (GTDB): domain Bacteria; phylum Pseudomonadota; class Gammaproteobacteria; order Pseudomonadales; family JAXHSS01; genus JAXHSS01. The sequence continues at coordinate 8,432 of JAXHSS010000002.1, read as the reverse complement.
AAGTCCACGAGCTATCGCGCTGACTCAGTTTGATGAAAATGGCAATGTGGTTACTGATGAAAATGGCGACCGCGTTTACGACCTCAGTAAAACTGACCAATTTCCAAACGCGATTGGCGGTAACTTTAAACTGCATGGCGGTTTGGACTTGATCTTCCCAATGCCGTTTTTTGAGGACTATGACAATGTCAGAACCTCAATTTTTTATGATATTGGTAATGTTTACTTGGTTGACTCACCAGATTTGGTACAATCGGGCGATCCGAATGAGGGCTTTGATTATAAGCAGCTGCGTTCAAGTTATGGTATCACCTTGTCGGCGTATACCTTTGTTGGTCCATTAACTTTTAGTCTGGGGCAGGCGATTAATCCGAAATCAGGTGATGAAAGAAAATTTTTCCAGTTCTCGCTGGGACAAACGTTTTAAATAAAAAGGAGACTATTCTATGAACATTATGCAAAAGCTATTCTTAGTCTGTGCATTTTTTAGCTTTGCGGCAATGAGCCACGCCGAACTCAAGGTGGCTGTCGTTGATATTGAAATGGCGGTGCGCCAATCATCATCATGGCAAGCAGCCGAGGCGCGCTTGGCCAACAAATTTAAATCAGAAGAAGCCAAAGTTAAGCGTTTGCAAAATGAGCTTAAAGGTCTTCAACAGAAGTTTAAATCAACCGGCGCAAACATGAACAATAAAGAAAAGCTTGAGTTTGAGCATCAGTACAAAACTAAAGAGCTTGAGCTACAAGAAATTGTGTATAAGCAGCAGGTTGCTTCACAGCAAGAAACTCAAAAATACATGCAAACGATGATGCCAAAGATTGAAGAAATCATTAACACGATTGTTGCACAGAGAAAACTGGATTTGATTATTGCGCGTCAAGCCGTACAATATGTAAATCCAAGTTTGGATATTACTGAAGAAGTGACCAAACGACTTAAATAAGTTTTTTATGTAAGGAATCTTTGTGACCCTGGCAGAAATTGCAGCTGCTATTGGCGCTCAACTACAAGGCGATGGCAACGCAGTTGTTCATCACCTTGCATCTATTGAACGAGCCGATAAAGATACGCTGACCTTTATCTCAAAAAGTAAATTTACTGCCTTACTCAAAGATACTCAGGCAGGTGCGGTGATTTGCAAAGCAAAACAAGCGCAGCAATGCCCTACCAATGCCTTAATTGTAGACGATCCATACCTAGCTTACGCTAAAGCCTCTGCGCTATTTGCTACAGCGCCCAAACGATCTGCCTCGATTCACCCAACAGCCCATATTGACCCAACAGCTTCTGTTGCGGCTTCTGCACATATTGGTGCTCATGTTGTTATTGAAGAAGGTGTTAGCATCGGTGAGCAGGTGCAAATAGATGCAGGTTGTGTAGTAGGTGCCCATAGCCGCTTAGCGAATACTGTTCATTTATTTGCGAATGTCACTCTTTATCATGATTGCCATATTGGTGAGCGAACGCAAATTCACTCAGGCACTGTGATTGGTGCGGATGGTTTTGGCTATGCGCCGTCAAAGCTCGGCTGGGTGAAAATTGAGCAAGTAGGGCGTGTCATCATTCAAAACGACTGCCATATAGGCGCTAATTGCACGATTGATCGTGGTGCGATCGAAGACACGATCATTGAGCAGGGTGTGATTTTAGATAATCAGATTCAAATCGCGCATAATGTTGTTGTGGGTGAAGGAACGGCTATGGCGGCGCAAGTCGGTATTGCGGGTAGCACGCAAATTGGTAAGCGCTGCATTATTGGTGGCTCCTCGGGTTTGGCCGGCCATATTGAGCTTGCTGATGACGTTTACTTAAGTGGTGGCACGATGGTCAATAGCTCCATCCGCAAGCCCGGGCAATACTCATCAGCTACTGTGGCCCAACCGCATCGTCAATGGCTACGCAATGCGGCTCGCTTTAATCAGTTGAGCGATATGTATAAACGCCTTCAGGCATTAGAGGAACAATTGCAGGAACTTGAACGTGATGATTGATATACAAGGTGTATTAGAGTACCTCCCTCATCGATACCCGTTTATGTTGGTGGATCGAATTGAACAACTCGAGGTGGGTAAAGAAATCGTTGGCTATAAAAACATTACCTTTAACGAACCTTTTTTTCAGGGCCACTTTCCGCGAAAGCCAATCATGCCGGGTGTTTTGATTTTAGAGGCTATGGCTCAAGTTGCCGGAATTCTTGGTGTAGAAACGGCCAAACAAGAGCAAAAGAAAGACATTATTTATATCCTAGCGGGCATTGACGGCGCACGCTTTAAAAAGCCTGTGATTCCGGGTGACCAATTAGTAACCATGGCGCATATCGCAGCGCATAAACGTGGCATTTGGAAGTTCGAATGCGAGGCCAAAGCTAACGGTCAAAACGCTGCGAAAGCCAGCATTATTTTATCTGAGCAGGAGCCATTTTTGTGATCCATCCTTCTGCCATTATCCATGAGTCAGCACAGCTGCATGAATCTATAGAAGTGGGGCCCTTTAGCTATATCGGTGAAGATGTCACCATTGGCGAAGGGTGCAAAATTCATTCCCATGTTGTCATCAAAGGCCCAACTACCATTGGAAAACGCAATGAGTTTTTCCAATTTGGATCGATCGGCGAAAAATGCCAAGACAAAAAATACGCTGACGAGCCAACGCAGCTGATTATTGGTGATGACAATACCTTCCGTGAAGGGGTTTCCCTGCATCGAGGCACGATTCAAGATGAAAGCAAAACCGTGATTGGCAGTCGTAATTTATTGATGACGACCGTGCATGTCGCGCATGACTGCGTTATTGGCGATGACTGCATTCTCGCCACCTCGGCCACGCTCGCCGGCCATGTGAAAGTGGGTAATGGCGTGATCATTGCAGGCCACTCAGGAGCTCATCAGTTCTGTCAGATCGGCGATTATGCCATGGTGGGCATGAACAGCTCGATTAGCAAAGATGTACCATCCTTTGTTTTAGCTCATGGCAACCCAGCGAGTCCTGTGGGCATGAATTTTGAAGGTATGAAACGTCGAGGCTATAGCAAAGAGCTGATCTCGGCACTGCGTCAGGCCTACAAAATTGTTTATCGTGAAGCGGACACCTTGGAAAAAGCATTAATCGCGCTTGAGCCATTGGAACAGCAATTTGCTGAAGTCAAAAACTTTGCCGATTCGATTCGCCGATCAGACCGAGGCATTATCCGCTAACGCAGCTTGCTGTGAATTCATAGAGGGCGTTTACCATGACCACGATCATGATCGTTGCCGGCGAGCAATCGGGTGATAACTTGGGTGAAGGCCTCATTCAAGAGTTAAGCCAATTACTTCCTGATACGCGCTTTATCGGTATTGGTGGCGGGAAAATGCAAGCAGCTGGCCTAGAGCCTTTGGCTGATATGGAGCTGCTATCGGTGATGGGCTTTATCGAGCCAATTCCTCGTATTCCAAAACTTTTTGCGCTGAGACAATCGCTGATCGATACGGCGGTAAAATCCAATATTGATGTCTTTATTGGTATTGATGCACCAGCGTTTAACACAGGTCTTGAGCGAAAGTTGAAAGAGCGAGGCATTCGCACGGTGCATTATGTTAGTCCCTCGGTTTGGGCTTGGCGTAAAGGACGGATTCACGCGATTAAGCAAGCTGTAGATCTCATGCTAACGCTATTTCCCTTTGAGTCTTCGTTTTATCAAGAGCATCAAATCCCCTCGGTTTGTGTAGGCCACCCTTTAGCTGAAAAATTCCCCATGCAGCCAGATAAAGCGGCGGCAAGGGCTCAGCTAGGTCTTCAACAAGAAGGGGAGGAAGAGCTGCCCGTTTTTGCCATAATGCCCGGTAGCCGGCGCTCTGAAGTGAAACAGCTATTACCTGATTTTCTGAAAACCACTGCCTTAATCAGCCAGGCTTTACCGCAGGCGATGTTCATCTTACCTGTTGCAAATAGCAAAGTAGCGCCAGATATTCAGGCGCTTTTGGCTGACTATCCGCAGGTGCAAACCACAGATCGACCCGCTGCGGTGGCCATGACGGCCGCCGATGTTTGTTTGATGGCATCAGGAACGGTGACATTGGAAGGCTTGTTTTGTAAGGTGCCGATGGTCGCCGCTTATCGATTTAATTGGTTAACCTATCAAGTGGCCAAGCGCCTCGTGAAAACCGATTTTGTAACACTGCCAAATATTCTGGCGGGTAAAGAATGGGTTCCTGAATATATTCAGGAGTTTACGCCACGCCAACTAGCGGATGCAATGCTTGAGCGCTATCAAAACGTTGATCAACGTCAAGCCATTATTGAGGCTTTTTATACGCTGCATCAATCAGTGAATTTAGGCGGAGATAAAGTTGCCGCTCAGGCTGTGGCGAATTTGGTGAGATCATGATCAACATTGCGGGTGTCGATGAGGCAGGGCGCGGCCCACTAATTGGTCCAGTTGTTGCCGCTGCGGTTATTTTGCCTAAGGACTATGATCTGCCCTTTCTGACTGACTCAAAAAAGCTTTCTGAGCGAAAGCGGGAAGTCTTAGCTCAGCAGATCAAAGCTTCAGCGCTGGCTTGGCATATCGCTTTTGTTTCAGCTCAGCAAATTGACGAGATCAATATCTTACAAGCCACGCTAAAAGCGATGACTATGGCCGTAGACGGTTTAACGATGCCCCCAGAGCATGTTCTGGTGGATGGGAATCGCTTGCCAAAGTGGGACTATTCTAGTGAAGCCCTTGTTAAGGGCGATTTGAAAGAGCCGGCTATCTCAGCGGCATCTATTTTAGCCAAAGTGGCGCGTGATGCATGGATGCATGAACTACATGATCAACATCCTGAATATCAGTTTGCCAACCACAAAGGCTATGGCACCAAAGCGCACCTAGAAGCCATTAAAAAATACGGGATTTTGGCTGAGCACCGCCGTTCTTTTAAGCCGGTTCGGGAGCGTTTATAATACGCACTCTTTTTTTGAGTGAACGGTTATGATTTTTACAATTATTAAAGTCTTGTTGAACAAGAACAAGCCAGCTGTATCAGGCCCTTTGGACAAAACAGTTGAGCACTTTCGCGTATGGCCTCAATGGGTTGATTTCAACCTACACATCAATAACGCTAACTACTTGGTTTTTGCTGAGCGCGCACGCTGGTTATTTTTTATGCATGCTGGCCTTACAAAGTTGGTGATGAAGCATAAATACAATTTTATCGTCGCAGCCGCAGAAGTGGCCTACATTCGCGAAATTCGTTTAATGCAAAAGTTCTCGGTAGAGACGCGCTTATTCGGCTGGGATGAGAAATATATGTATATCGACCAGTTTTTTACCCGAAACGGTAAGCAGCATGCTCATATTTTGATTAAAGCAGCGGTGGTTAAAAAGGGTAAGGTCGTTCCTTTTGAAGAGGTCTGCCAAGCCTTTGGTATTGATTATGAGAGCAGCAAAAAAGGGCAAGTGATTGATGCTTGGCGTGAGCTATCAACGGTCAAGCGTGAGTCAGCTGCTAAGTAAAATGACGGCATAATGAGTGAGTAGCTAGCTGATAGCCAGCCGATGATTCATTAAAAAAGGTGCACCATGCGCACCTTTTTTTGCCTTTTAGAGAGGGAAAAACCTTTAAGCTTAATCACCTTATGATGCTGTCACTCATAAGGCTGGCTTTATGAAGGCTGTCCTTCGAGTAACTGACCCTGCAGTGAATTGGTATAGGCCTGAGTGATTTGCACATCGACAAACTGGCCAATCAAGCTGTAATCAAAGCTATCAAAATTAACTACGCGGTTGTTTTCCGTTCGACCACACAGTTGCGCTGGGTTTTTCTTGGAAATGCCATCGACCAAAACGCGCTCGGTATTGCCTACCATGTTTTCACTAATACGTTGCGCAGATTGCAAAATCCGTGATTGTAATAGGCTCAAACGGCGCTTTTTCACTTCCATCGGGGTGTGATCCTCTAAATCAGCCGCAGGTGTACCTGGGCGGGCACTATAGATAAAGCTAAATGAATGATCAAAATCAATATCGGCAATGAGGCGCATGGTTTCGTTGAAGTCTTCCTCTGTTTCACCCGGGAAGCCGATAATAAAGTCAGAAGACATGCTAATGTTCGGGCGAACTTCTCGAAGCTTGGCAATTTGCTCACGGTAGCTATCGGCGTTGTGATTACGCTTCATCAGCTTCAAAATGCGGTCAGATCCACTTTGTACAGGCAAATGCAGGTGACTCACCAGCTCAGGAACTTCAGCGTACACAGCGATAATATCATCGGTAAACTCTGTTGGATGCGATGTGGTATAACGAATACGGTCGATACCCTTAACCTCAGCGACAGCAACAATCAGCTCAGCAAAGCTCACGACGGCATTATTGGCATCTCGGCCGCGATAGGCATTAACGTTCTGACCTAATAGGTTCACTTCTCGAACGCCCAACTCAGCTAAATGCTGTACTTCTTCGATGACGCTTTCAAAAGGACGGCTGACTTCCTCGCCACGGGTGTAGGGTACAACGCAGAATGTGCAGTACTTGCTACAACCTTCCATAATCGAGACAAAGGCTTTACAACCATCGACTTTTGGCTCAGGTAGTTGGTCAAACTTTTCAATCTCAGGAAAGCTAATATCCATCACCGGAATGCCTAGTGATTTCTTACGTGCTTGACGTGTTTCATCTCGAGCTTGATGACGTTGTTCTCGGCGATCAGCGATCATTTCAGGCAGGCGATGAAGCGTTTGCGGCCCAAAAATAACATCCACAACCGGCGCGCGTTTTTGAATGGCTTCGCCTTCTTGGCTCGCCACACAACCACCGACACCAATGATCAGATCTGGATTCTTGTCTTTCAGACTTTTCCAGCGGCCCAATTGATGAAACACTTTTTCCTGAGCTTTCTCGCGAATAGCGCAGGTATTAAGCAAAATGATGTCAGCTTCTTCTGCATTTGTCGTGGTTTCCATGTCTTCGGCATGCTCGAGTAGATCCGCCATACGGCTAGAATCATACTCATTCATTTGGCAACCATGAGTTTCGATAAAGAGTTTCTTGGGCATAGGAGATTTAGACAATCTAAAAAACAATCTGCTATTATAAATCGCCTTTTGATTGGATGCCATGTTTGCAGGCGTGAAGATCAAATAGGGTGTTACGAGCGCAACGCCTAACCTAACGGCGTCTTGCTCAACGACATGATAAAAAAACAAAAGGAACATACCATGCAAATCATTCAAAGGTTTTTAAAGACCGTTTCACTAAAGAGTCTCGGGCTTTTGCGTTTGGCCGCTTTAGCCAAAAGTCCACTAGCTTTTATGTTTGCCTTGCTGCTTTTGTCTGCCTGCGAAGGCTCTGTCGATTCCTACCTGCCTCCTGTTGCTAGCGAGCAAAACCAAGCACAAAACACATCCAGCCAACCTCTTAAGCCGCCGAGTTATCGTATGCTAACTGATTGTTCTGACGAGCTGATCACCGTCATCAGCCTAAATGCGTATTTATTATTCGATCACCGCAATGACGGTGCTCGCTATGAGAAAACCTACAGTAAACGCGACTACGCCACAAAATTGGTCAATATCATTAAGTTTATTGATAACCTGCCTTGTCAGCCGAATATCATTGCCTTTCAAGAAGTGGAATCAAAACGCATCTTGAAGGAGCTGGCCGAGCAGTTAAATGGCTATCTGGGAAGTGATTACCGAGCCATTTTGATTGAAGGTAATGACCAGCAGGGCATAGATAACGGCTTTTTAGTGGCATCACCTTTTGAACTCGTTTCGACCTTTCAAGTTGATGGACGCTCTAAGCGTGCCACAGGTGGCTTTATTCATGACCGCCCACCGTTATGGTTACGCCTACGTCACCATGACAATGAACGCATTTTCAATGTGATCAATGTCCATATGCGCTCCATGCGGGGTTTGCATGACCATGATGGCGGACGAATTCAGATGAAGCGCCTTGCACAGATCGAAAGTCTTGTAGATACGCTTGAGGATATGAACGCCCAGGAGCCACTGATTGTGCTAGGTGATTGGAACAGTTATGCCGACGGAGATACGCTGGAGTCTGAGCCCATTGAGCTATTGATTGAAGACACGCCATTGCAGTTATTGACGGATTTTTTGCCTGAAAAAGAGCAGTTTTCTTACACTCATCAGCGCCGAGGGGTGATGATTGATCATGCCTTTGCTAATGCCGCCGCTCGTGAGTTGGTGCAAAGCTATGGCCTAGTTAGAGGAGTTAGCTGCGCAACGGATAAACGTTATTGTGATCCGACCGAGGCGGTTAGTGACCATGAACCGCTATTTGTTCAGCTTCGCTTTTAATCGGAATGTACAGTTTATGCAATTGAGCGCTGATTTGCGTAGTTGAGCTGGTTATACTGACGCATTACTGAACCGAATTAACAAAGGAATCTATGAAAAAGCTGTTTGCTGGCCTGATCTTAGCGGCGTTTGGCCTTGTTCCAGCCCA
>JAXHSS010000199.1:0-2350 GCA_034190675.1 Pseudomonadota bacterium | reverse complement strand
TCGTAGCCTTGGCTTTAATTCCTGAGGCGATTGCTTTTTCTATTATTGCAGGCGTTGATCCAAAAGTCGGACTTTACGCCTCATTCTGCATCGCCGTTGTGATTGCCTTTGTCGGTGGCCGCCCAGGCATGATCTCAGCGGCAACGGCTGCTATGGCCGTTTTAATGGTCACACTGGTCAAAGAGCATGGTTTAGAATATCTGCTCGCGGCCACTTTGCTGACGGGAGTTTTGCAAATCATTGCCGGCTATCTAAAGCTGGCCAGCTTAATGCGCTTTGTTTCAAAGTCAGTGATGACGGGGTTTGTTAATGCCTTGGCGATACTGATCTTTATGGCGCAATTACCCGAGTTAACCTACGACGGCGTTGGCTGGGAAGTCTTCGCGCTAACAGCTTGCGCACTGGCGATCATTTACCTATTGCCTTATGTTCCTGTGCTTGGCTCAATCATTCCTTCGCCTTTGGTAGCGATCATTGCGATCTCTGCCGCTGCATTTTTTGCCGGAATGAATGTGCATACGGTAAGCGACATGGGCGCTCTACCCGATAGCCTTCCGATATTCCTTTGGCCAGATGTACCAATGACGTGGGAGACACTGTGGATCATATTACCTTATTCAGTGCCTCTGGCTTTAGTTGGCTTGCTCGAATCTATGATGACCGCCACGATTGTTGATGACCTGACGGATACCGAAAGCGATAAACACCGCGAGTGTAAAGGCCAAGGCGTTGCCAATATTGGCGCGGGCTTACTTGGCGGCATGGCAGGTTGCGCAATGATCGGTCAATCCGTGATTAATATAAAATCGGGTGGTCGCGGTCGTTTGTCCACATTCATCGCGGGCTTTTTCTTATTAATCTTGGTGGTCTTTTTAGATGAGTGGCTCCAGCTTATCGCTATGCCATCGCTTGTTGCTGTCATGATCATGGTGTCAGTCGGCACTTTTTCATGGGACTCCATCCTAAACCTAAAGAAAAACCCTGCCTCCTCGAGCATCGTTATGCTAGCAACCGTTATTGTCGTTATCGCAACGCATAACCTAGCTTTAGGCGTGCTAGCTGGCGTATTGTTGTCAGCGATTTTCTTTGCCAATAAAATGGCACGTTTCATGGTCATCAAGGATCAAGCGAGCACAACCCAGACGCATCATTACACCGTTATTGGCCAAGTGTTTTTTGCCTCAACTGAGAAATTTGTCCAATCCTTCGACTTCAAAGCCGCCGTTCAACAGGTTATTATTGACCTAACACAAGCGCATTTTTGGGACGTCAGCGCCGTTGCTGCCCTCGATAAGGTTGTCTTAAAATACAAGCGTGAAGGTACTGACGTGCAGCTCATTGGCATGAATGAAGCCAGCCGTTCGATCGTTGACCAGTTTGGCATTCATGATAAGCCAGACGAGGTCGAAAAATTCCTAGCGGGTCACTAACTCGCAGGAAACTAAGGAGCAATTATGAAAAAGATTTTGGCCTGCATCGACGGATCTGTTATTTCACGCGATGTCTGCGATGCCGCCTGTTGGGTGAGCGAATTTGTCAAAGCGCCGATTGAAGTACTCCATGTCTTGGATAAAAGTGAATACCAGTCCAGCTCAAACCTGTCAGGCAACCTAGCCGCAGGAAGCCGAGAAAACCTGATGGAGCAACTCGCCGATTTAGACGAACAACGCGCTAAAATTGCCTATCAGCATGGTGCGCTGATGCTAGAAAACGCGCTTGAACGTATCCACAGCTTTGGCATCAACGAAGCAGAAACAACGCAAATGCATGGCTATTTTGTCGACTGCGTGTTGGATAAGATGGAAGAAACCCGTGTGCTCGTGCTTGGTCGCCAAGGCATGCACCACGACAAAATTCAAACGCCTTTTTCTATCGGCAAGCACTTAACGGAAATACTTCGTGCAGCAACAGCGCCTGTTTTGGTCACATTGCAGGAATTTCGCGAGCCTAAGCATGCCTTTTTGCTCGCCTATGATGGCTCTGAGCAATCGGCAAGCAACTTAAATAAAATTGCCCGAAGCCCCTTACTAAAAGGACTAACCTGCCATTTAGTGATGGTCGGTGATGCAAGTGATGATCGCAAACAGCAGCTATCCGACGCGAAAGCTGAACTGGAATCACATGGCTTTAATGTTGTTTCAGATTTGCTTCAAGGTGAAGTTCATTACTCCTTAAATCAATATTTACGTCGCAACAATCTTGAGCTACTCGTCATGGGTGCTTATGGTCATTCGCGAATTCGCGAATTTTTCGTCGGCAGCAACACCACCCGAATGATCAGCACAAGCGACGTGCCTATTTTGATCATGCGTTAAGCTTGTGCTTCGCCTAAGAGCCAAGATCTTGCAGC
>JAXHSS010000198.1:0-2364 GCA_034190675.1 Pseudomonadota bacterium | reverse complement strand
GTGAGCGGCACTTCCGATAACAAAAGCAGCCCAAACATTTGCCCTACTGTGCGGTTAAAACCCCACTGGCTGCCCATTTCACCACAGTGTTGAATAAAATCATTAATGAGTTGTTCAGTTTCCATAGCTCTAAATTTTCAATATTTACTGAAAGTTTAAAACTAATGGCGCGTAAAAACAATAAGAAAAATAGGGTTATATGACTAATTCGAAAATATTTTGCTCAACCAACGGGTTGGCTTTTTTACTCTGTAGCGCTGGGTGTGCCATTGTAAACTGCCATCCGCTTGAAAAACACCGGGATGAAAAGCGTAGTCGGCAATAGCCACTAATTGCCCATCAATAAAAACAAAAGGGACGAGATGGCGTAGCCACGGCTCAATGGCAAAATCCTGAAAGAATTTTTTGATACGACGCGACCCCTGCCCTTCAATGCGGACAGTTTCATCCATTTGATGGCGAAACTTCACTTCAATCTGTCCATCAACGATGGGCATGCTTAACTGGCCCAAGGGCAAATCAATGATTAACCGTGAAGAGCCCTGTTCAAAGCGATAAGAGCCCTCATCAAACGCTTCCTGTAAAGTCACATCTTTTACCGCTTGATAAAGATACAACCCGCCATGATGAGCTTGCAGCCAGTAATCGCGAGCATGATCAAGACAGCACTTAACCTTATCCCCTTGGTTAATAGCGTTTAATACCTGCATTGCCAACGGTTGGCTAATACTGAGACCTTGTCTATGCAGCCATAGGTACAGGACGGACTGTTGCTCAAGCGCATTGAGCGCTGTTAGCGCAAATATCGGCAAATAATAGTCACATTGAAATTCATCATATTGCGCCGCTAAAAAGCGCTGCGCCTTTTGCTCCTCTATAGTGGATAAGGCCTGTGCTTGCGCTTGCAATGAAAGCAAGGCTTGGCGACTTTGTGCAAAACGCTGAGTTAATAAAGGTAAAAGCTCATGGCGTAAATAATTACGATCAAGTGAAGTGTCGAGATTACTCGGGTCGCTGACATAGGTTAAGCCATGCGCTTGGCAGTATTCTTCCAGCTGCTGACGAGTAACCGACAAAAAAGGCCGTGCAATATATAATCCCTGAATTTTGCTGACGGGCTCCATTGCCTTAAGCTGAGTCAAAGCCGCTCCACGAAGTAAACGAAATAGCGTTGTTTCGATTAAATCATCTTGATGATGCCCTAAAAGCAATACGCCATCTTCATCCACAAATTTTGCAAACCAAAATAGGCGCGCCTGCCTCGCTTCGGCTTCCATGTTTTGCGTTGAGTCTAAGACCACCTTGGTTGAAACAAAGTCTGCCCCGAGCCGCTTGGCAACCACACCACAGTGCTGCTCCCAAGCATCAGCATCAGCCTGCAACTGGTGGTTTACGTGTAAGGCGGTAATATTATTTATACGTTTGAGCTGCATAAGCGCATGCAATAGCGCGCTAGAGTCCGCGCCACCACTAAAACCAACATATATTTGGCGCTGGGCGAGGTCTGGGTTTTTATCAAAGAATTGCTTAAGCTGCGTTTCTACAACACATAAGCGAGGCTTAGAAGCGTCACTGGGCTGGGTCAAGTCAGTTATTTGACGACCTTTAAGTGAGCCTTAGGGTTCTTTTTTTCGCTGGCAGGTTGCTCCTTCAACGCAGCCTCAGCTTTTAAGGCATCAATATCAATGTCAAAGGTCATTCCCTCACCGTTTTCTTTACTGACTAAAGCAAGAACAGCAGAAACTGGCACCATGATATTACGAGGAATACCACTAAATCGAGCAGAAAATTGGATAATGTCGTTATCCCACTGGAAGTCATCGACAACCAAAGGCGAAATATTGAATACGATCTGGTTGTCCTTCACATATTCCATAGGGACTTGGCAGCCAGGCACACGCGTGTCTACGGCTAGATAAGGAGTATACTGGCTATCCATCAGCCAGTGATAAATAGCTCGAATTAAATAAGGTTTACGCGGTAACATCTTCAGGTGTCATGTTCGGAATTTCACGTTCGAACTCTGACAAACTTTTCTGGAAGCTTTCACGCTCGAACAAACGGTTCATGTAATTATGCAAACCTTTGTGCGTTTTCTCAATAGAGACCCCCAAAATTGATAGTCTCCATAAAATTGGCGCAACCAAACTATCAACAATCGTAAACTCATCGTCCATGAAATAATCCATTTGACTAAAGACTGGGGCAATGGTAATAATGCTATCTTTCAATGACTTACGCGCTTTATTTTTCGCAGTATCCGACTTTTTAGGATCCATGATTTGCTCAACCAAGGCGATCCAGTCACGTTCAATACGGTGGATCAGCAAACGCTTTTCGGCACGTGCTACTGGATAAACAGGA
>JAXHSS010000197.1:0-2376 GCA_034190675.1 Pseudomonadota bacterium | reverse complement strand
GCTTCTGGCTCTGGCTTTCGAATACCGCCTCGGGTTTCAAAGTCCTCATCAACGCCCCACTCCTCATACCATTCATCGATAGGCATCGGCGAAGGTCCTGAGTGCACTAGATATTCTGATACATCAAAACCGATACCTCCGGCTCCGACAACGGCCACTTTTTGGCCAGCCTGCTTTTCACCTCGTAAAAGCTGGTCATAAATAATGACTTTTTCATGATCAATACCGTCAATCTTTGGTGTTCTTGGCTGAACGCCCGTTGCTACGACAATATCATGAAAACCTTCAGCTATTAGCGCCTGAGTTTCAGCCACCGTGTTTAAACGCAGGTCAATCTTAAGCTTTTCGATCATGCGCGTGAAATAACGCAGCGTTTCTTTAAACTCTTCTTTACCTGGGATCTCTGAAGCCAAGTTAAACTGGCCGCCAATTTTGTCACTCGCTTCAAAAACGCTCACATTATGTCCGCGCTCAGCCAATGTAACGGCCGTTGATAAGCCTGCTGGCCCTGCACCAATAACGGCGACTTTTTTGGCTGCCGTAGTGGGTTTAATCGTCAGCTCAGTTTCATGACAAGCCTGCGGGTTCACCAAACAACTGGCGCGCTTCATGCTAAATGTATGGTCTAGACACGCTTGGTTACAGGCGATACAGGTGTTAATTTCGTCAGAACGGTTTTCCATAGCCTTTTTGACAAACATCGGGTCTGCCAAAAATGGCCTTGCCATCGACACCATGTCCGCCTTACCGCTGGCCAAAACTTCTTCGGCCACTTCAGGGGTGTTAATACGGTTAGTCGTGATCACGGGGATCTTCACTTCCGAGCGGAATTTTTCTGTGACTTTCGCAAATGCCGCACGCGGCACAGAAGTTACGATGGTTGGTACCCGAGCCTCATGCCAGCCAATACCCGTGTTGATAATGCTTGCACCTGCTTGCTCAATGGCCTTGCCCAGCTGAACGACTTCTTGCCACTGGTGGCCGTTTTCAACCAAGTCCAACATAGAAAGGCGGTAAATAACAATGAAATCTTCGCCTACTTTTTCACGAATTCGACGAACAATTTCAATCGGTAAGCGCATGCGGTTATCAAAACTACCGCCCCAGCGATCAGTTCGCTTATTAGTGCGAGTACAAAGGAACTGGTTAATGAAATAGCCTTCTGACCCCATCACTTCAACACCGTCATAGCCCGCCGTTTTGGCTAATTTCGCAGCGCGAACATAGGCTTTAATTTGGCGCTCGATCCCCGCTTCACTCAGCTCTTTTGGCTTGAATGGGTTAATCGGAGCTTGAATGGCCGAGGCAGAGACAGTGAAAGGATGGTATCCGTAGCGCCCTGAATGTAGGATTTGCATACAGATCTTGCCACCCTCTTTGTGAACAGCCTTAGTGACTTTGCGATGGTTTAGGGTATCAATGCAGTTGGTCATTGAGCCTGAAAATGGTCCGAGCCAGCCACGCCAGTTCGGGCAAATGCCGCCCGTTACCATTAGGCCAACACCGCCTCGCGCACGCTCAGCGAAGTACTCCGCAAGCTTGCCATAATTCCAAAAACGGTCTTCCAAGCCGGTATGCATTGACCCCATTAATACGCGGTTTTTTAAAGTAGTAAAGCCTAGATCAAGAGGCTCTAATAAGTGAGGGTATTGAGACATAGCCTTCTCCTAAGTTGTGCTAAGCAACTGGCGCAGAAAGAAAAAAATTACTTACGCTTATTTTGCTTTCGCTTTTTTTCAAGCTTTTTATGATAGCCCATTAAACGACGTTTTTTTACAATTTGTCGCTTACTTAACTGATTTTTTTTACCCTCGAACGGATTAGACCCGCTCTTAAACTCAAATTGGATTGGTGTCCCCTCGATAGCTAAGTGCTTTCGGAAGGTGTTTTCTAAGTAACGTTTATACGATTCCGGCACCGAGCTGGTTTGGTTGCCGTGAATAATAATTTTCGGCGGATTGCTACCGCCCATGTGTGCATAGCGCAATTTAATACGTCGACCATTAACCAGTGGCGGTTGATGTGCACTAACGGCATCTTCTAATAGGCGAGTTAAACGGCTTGATGAAAAGCGCTCATTTGCCGCTGCATAAGCTTTTTTGACAGCTGGATATAAATCGCCAACAGCGGTGCCATGCAAAGCGGAAATAAAATGAATCTCTGCATAGTCGATAAAGCGTAGACGGCGATCTAATTCGTTTTTCACCCAAGTTTTATGATCTGAGTCCAAGCCATCCCATTTGTTGACCGCAATTACAATGGCTCGGCCTTTTTCAATAGCATAACCCAGCAGGTGCAAATCTTGGTCAGTAATTCGCTCGCTGCCATCAATCATCAGCACAACGACTTCTGCATCAGAGATGGCTTCAAGTGTTT
>JAXHSS010000196.1:0-2391 GCA_034190675.1 Pseudomonadota bacterium | reverse complement strand
GCGATAAACTTTCTCGTTTTTATGGGCTTCCATTCAGGTGTAAGCGTCTTTATTGCTGACCTTGTTGGTAAAGCGGGTGATTTATTGCTTAGTCTGGCTTTGTATATCTTCATTGGTATGTTACTAAAAGAGTCACGTATTCCTCAGTTAGCACTAAACATTATTCGCCCGTGGAAAATGTCATCTGAGCTACTGTGTTTTATCGTGCTTTTGATCGCCGCTGTTCCTACAGCGTATACAGGTGCATCAGGTATTTTCATTATTGCCGCAGGTGCCATCATTTTTGAAGAAATCCGCATGGCCAATACTCGTGGTCAGCTCGCTTTGGCGACTACGGCTATGTCAGGTTCGATGGGCGTGGTTTTGAAACCTTGTCTATTGATCGTGATCATTGCGTCGCTAAACGATGAAGTAACCACCAATGAGCTGTTTACAACGGGTGCCTATGTATTCTTGATATCGGCCTTCTTGTTCTTTGTTATTACACAACTTACGCGCCAAGAGCCGATCAGTATTGCACCTGTAAGCGAGGCTTTCCCTAAATCACTCGCTGCACTTATCCCGCTGCTTCCTTATGTGATCATTACTGCAGGCGTAATCTTGCTTTATAGCTATGTATTCGATCAAAACTTTGACGAATTTAGTGCTCCAATCATCCTTCCGATCGTGATGTTGACTATTTTATTTTATGAAAAAGTCTTCTCAAATGACGTTAGTGACGCGATGGATAGTGAGCTAAACACTAACTTTGATAGTATTCATGACGAAGTTGACAGCCACTTAAGCGCAAAAACCACAGAGCAAGCCTACCGCTTCGCTTCAACCGAAACCACGAACCACATTGGCGCGCTATTGTTCTTGATGTTCTTTACGGCGGCACTTGGCGGCTTGATTGAACATTCAGACCTGATCAACAGCTTCCCATCAGACTTTAACAGCTTCTGGGGTATGCTCGGTATCGTTGTAGTGACCTTGGTTGTCATCGGTATGTTTATGGAGCCCTACGGTGCGGTAATACTCGTTAACGCCGTTATTGCCCCTGTCGCATTTGCTAACGGTATTAACCCATTGCACTTCTGGCTCATCACCTTGGTTGCATTCGAGCTCGGTTATCTCAGTCCACCAGTGGCACTGAACCACCTACTGACTCGACATGTGATCGGCGAAGAAAATGCAGCTATTGCTAGGGCTGAGCCATTACCGCGTGACAACTTCTGGTTCCGCTATGAGCGATTCCTACTCCCAATCGTTGTTATGGGCTTATCGTTAATCCTAGTTGCTTTCGTGCCTCCATTAGTCGGCTACGATCTGTTCTTCTAATCCTCTAAAGCACCGCAATCATAAAAACTGCAACAACAAAAAAGGCGGCCTTGTTGGCTGCCTTTTTTATTATTTGCTCATTAGCCGAGCCATTAGAGCACCTGATTAGTCTTGGCTTCGATACCACGATAAGCTTTTAGATAAAATCTCATAGCAGTTTTCAGACAAACCTTTATCAATCAATGCCTCAATTTGCTTCTCAGCAAAGCCTCTTAATGGCTCATCGAGCTTACCCCAATCATTAAAGAACCCAGCTAATCTGGCCGCTAATTGCGGATTTTTAGCATCAATGGTCCCGATGGTTTGCGCTAACAACTCAAGCCCCTTCCCATCTTCTCGGTAAAACTGACTGAGATTCAGGCGACAAAAGCTTGCCACAACCGAGCGCACACGGTTTGGATTCGTCCACTCAAACGCATCATGGCCGAGTAAGCTATTGATCATGCTAATCACCTCATCACGAGGCTGGCTGGCTTGAACAGCAAACCAATGATCAATCACCAGCGCTTCTTCTTTCCAGCTAGCATAGAAGTCCTGCAATAACCCCTCACGCTTATCATGTCCATGATGAACGGCCAGCTTTAACGCCGTCAGACGATCCGTTAAGTTATTCGCTTTTGCGTATAAGTTCTCGACAGCTTCAGCGTATTTCTGCGGTAAGGCGGCAACCAATAAGCTCAAACAACGGTTACGATACTGACGTTTAGCAATTGATTGAGCATCGAGCGCATAGGGCTCTTCTTCAACCACTTGCAACGGCTTTAACAACAAGGCTTCAAGACGACCACCGAGATATTGCTCAAAGGAGGTCAGGGCCTCATGGGTGGCTGTTGGGTTCATCACCGATTGTTTTTCTAAGACTTGTTGAATAGAAGGCAAGCTGAGCATTTCCGCTCGAACGGCCAAATCCACTGAGTCATTTTCTAGCACATCGGCTAAAACGTCTGCATAATCTGAAAATGCCTCAGGGTCTGTGGCACAGGCACAAATATTCGCCTGAAGAATATTCATCGCCCAGGCTTGGCCAGCCTGCCAGCGGTTGTATTCATTTTCATCATGACGCATCAAATT
>JAXHSS010000195.1:0-2399 GCA_034190675.1 Pseudomonadota bacterium | reverse complement strand
GGTGAAATCCCCATGCGCGTAAAATTCATTCTACCCATGATGGGCACAGACACTTGGATTGCTCGAGTGCACCCAAATCAGGCAGATCGTCCGTTCACTAGCGGTGATAAAGTAAAAATCGTCGAGTTTCTGGGCAATGAGATCATTGTTCAACACGCGTCATAATCGTCCACACAATACAAAACTGCACATTTAGGAGGCAACATGGAGTTTGGATATTTTCTTATCGCATTTATCGCTGTCGTCATATTCATCGTCTTTAAAGGCTTTGTTATAGTCCCTCAGGGTAAAAAATACGTGGTTGAAAGATTGGGCAAATATACCAAAACACTCGACCCTGGTCTGCATTTGCTTGTGCCTTTAGTCGAGCAAGTTGAGTATAAATTAACCACCAAAGACATTACTCTCGACATTCCTAGTCAAATTGCAATTACCATGGATAATGCGCAGATTTTGGCCAACGCTGTCGCCTTTATCAACATTACCGACCCGCACAAAGCGGTCTATGGTATCGAAGACTATTCACGTGCGATCATGAATTTGATCCAGACCTCATTACGCTCAATTATCGGTGAAATGAAACTGGATGAAGCCTTGTCTTCTCGCGACTTAATTCGCAGCAAACTACAAAACAGCATTTCAAATGACATCAATGAATGGGGCATTTTGCTCAAAACCGTTGAAATCCAAGACATTCAACCATCAGAGTCCATGCAAAAAGCGATGGAAGAACAAGCCGCCTCAGAGCGAAAGCGTCGTGCTGACATCCTGCGTGCCGAGGGTGAGCGTCAAGCGATGATCGAAATCGCCACGGGTAAAAAGCAAGCCGACATTCTGGAAGCTGAGGGCGAAGCTCAGGCAGCTGTTCTTCAAGCTGAAGCACAAGTTTCGCTTGCGCGAGGCAATTCAGAGGCGATTGAGCAAATTCAAAATGCCATGCAAGAAAGCGCCAAAGGCGGTGAGTTTATCTTGGCTGAAAACTATATTGCAGCCCTAAACGAGCTTGCTCAGGGTCAAAATGCAAAAATCGTGCTCTTGCCGCCCAATATTGATTCCGTCTTCGGCAATATGCTAAGCCAAGCGCTGAAAAAATAATCGCTTAAAAAAACAAAAACCGCGCCAAGGCGCGGTTTTTTATGAAACAAAGGTCAGCGTTAATCCATGGTAATGTCGATCTGCTGGATCACTGCATTGGCTTGTTCACGTGCATGATCCACGGTATCAGCTAGCGCAAAGGCAACACCCATACGACGCTTACCCTGAACCTCCGGCTTACCAAATAAACGCAACTGCGTATCAGGTTGGCTCAATGCCGAGGCTAAATTACCGTAATGAACAGAACTTGAGTCGCCTTCAAGCAGCAAGACCGAAGAAGCGCCCGAGCCGTATTCGCGGATCGCTGGAATTGGTAGCCCCAAAATAGCGCGCGCGTGCAGAGCAAATTCCGACAAATCTTGGGTAATTAATGTCACCAAACCCGTGTCATGCGGTCGTGGAGACACTTCACTGAATATCACCTCATCACCAAGGACAAATAGCTCAACGCCAAAAACACCCAAGCCGCCCAAATCATCCGTTACCGCCTGAGCAATGCGCTGAGCCTCCGCTAGAGCTTTTTCTGACATCGCCTGTGGTTGCCAAGATTCTTGATAATCGCCGTCTGCTTGACGATGACCGATAGGCGCACAAAAACGTGTTTCAACTTGATTACCCGCCTTGCAACGCACAGTGAGCAAAGTAATTTCAAAATCAAAACCCACAAAGCCTTCAACAATGACCTTGCCTTTACCTGAGCGTCCACCTTCTTGAGCATATTGCCATGCACTGGCGACATCGTCCGCCGTTTTAATCACACTTTGCCCCTTGCCTGAAGAGCTCATAATAGGCTTCACAACGCAAGGAAAACCAATTGCTCTGACAGCTTCTTCAAAAGCTGGTAACTCATCAGCAAAACGGTATGGCGAGGTTGGCAAATTTAACGTTTCAGCTGCCAAACGACGAATCCCTTCACGGTTCATCGTGAGCTGTGTTGCACGTGCTGAAGGAATCACATGAAAGCCCTCGCGCTCTAATTCGGCTAACGTGTCGGTTGCAATAGCCTCAATCTCAGGAACAATCAACTGCGGCTGCTCTTGCTCGATCACCTGACGTAAAGCCGCTCCATCAAGCATCGAAATCACATGGCTACGATCAGCGACCTGCATTGCCGGCGCGTGGGCGTAGCGATCAACTGCAATCACCTCACAACCTAATCGCTGAAGCTCAATGACGACTTCCTTACCTAGTTCACCCGAGCCGCACAGTAGCACACGTGTAGCCGATAAAGAAAAAGGAGTACCAATCGTTGCCATGTTTTCTACCCAGATTAATCAAAATGCAAATGCTAACGCAAAACCCTT
>JAXHSS010000194.1:0-2448 GCA_034190675.1 Pseudomonadota bacterium | reverse complement strand
AACAAGGCACCCATGAGCAACTGATCGCAAATGAAGGCATTTATGCTCAGTTATGGCGTCGACAAAGTGGCGGATTCTTAGCTGAAGAATAACTCACGCCCTCAAACCTAATAGCCGATTACAAAACTGGTAGTTAATTACTGCGCTTTATTCATCAAAGAGCAATGGCATCTGTTGGTTTTCTGCGCTGACATTTTTAAAATTAGAAAGCTGCAACCCCACCAGCCGATACATGCAATGTTCTTGGATCAACCGCTGTAAAAGCTGCTTTGCCCAATAATGTAGCGCCTCTTCGGTCTCCAAGTTTTGTTCCAACGTGATCGAGCGGCTATGAATCTGAAAATCTGCTGTTTTTAGCTTTAAGCTTAAGGTTTGTCCTAATAGCTGCGCCGCCTTCATGCGCTCAGCTAATTTCGCCACTAAAGGTATAAGTTCTTGCTCTAAGGCGTTTATGCCTTGGCGGTTTTCATTAAAGGTTCGTTCAGCGCCAATGGATTTACGCAGGCGACTTGTTTTCACCTCACGTGGGTCATGCCCACGCACGATGTCATAAAAAAACTGGCCTCGACGCCCAAATTCTTGCACTAAAAGCACTTTACTGGCCGCTTTTAGTGACAGCCCATCGGTGATGCCAAGCCCATGCATTTTGCCGGCAGTAGAGCGGCCAATACCATGAAATTTCTCAATAGGCAGCGACTCTAAAAAACGTGCAGCCTGCTCAGGACGAATCACATAAAAACCATTTGGCTTATTAATATCTGACGCCATTTTTGCCAAAAATTTATTATACGAAATCCCCGCTGATGCGGTTAAATGAGTGTCCTTTGTTATTTTTTTAAGAATTGATTGCGCGATGCGCGTCGCATAACGCTGCGAGGTTTTATTCTCGGTTACATCTAGGTAGGCTTCATCAAGGGACAATGGTTCAATGATGTCCGTATAGTGTTTGAAAACCGCTCGTATCTGCTCTGACACCTCGCGATAAACGGCCATTCGCCCAGGAACAATTACTAGCTCAGGACATAACTGTCGCGCCTTCACCGTCGGCATAGCCGAGCGAACACCGAACACTCTCGCTTCATAGCTGGCTGTAGCAATTACACTTCGATGGCTTTGACCGCCAACCGCTATAGGTTTGCCTGCAAGGCTTGGGTTATCCCGCTGTTCGACTGATGCAAAAAAAGCATCCATATCGATATGGATAATTTTGCGAATACTCATATCAAAAAGAGTATACAAATATTAGGCATTAAAAAAGCCACCCGAAGGTGGCTTTTATCAAAGTCTTTGAGCTAAATCTTATTCAGCGTCAGAAGCCTCTGGGGAGTCTACTAGCTCAACATAAGCCATAGGCGCCGCGTCACCTGTACGGTAACCCATCTTAAGTACACGCATGTAACCACCAGGACGCTGGTTGTAGCGAGGACCTAATTCGCTGAACAGTTTACCCACAGCTTCTTTTGAACCTGTGCGAGCCATAGCAAGACGACGGTTTGCAACCGAGTCTTCTTTAGCCAAAGTGATCAATGGCTCAACAACACGACGAAGTTCTTTTGCTTTTGGCAAAGTCGTTTTAATCGCTTCATGTTCGATCAATGACACAGCCATGTTTTTAAACATCGCTTTACGATGTGAGCTATTACGATTTAGCTGACGTCCACTTTTACGATGACGCATAATCTTTACCCTTTCTTAGTATTTGGTGTTAAGTCGTTCATCATCTTTGATGCTGGCTGGTGGCCATGAATCAAGATGCATACCTAGTGCAAGTCCACGAGATTCAAGGACTTCTTTGATTTCAGAAAGTGACTTCTTACCTAAGTTAGGGGTCTTAAGAAGGTCAACTTCTGTGCGCTGAACCAAATCACCAATAAAGTAAATGCTTTCAGCTTTAAGACAGTTAGCAGAACGAACTGTCAATTCAAGATCGTCAACAGAACGAAGTAGCTGTGGATCAACTTCTTCTTCTGCTTCTTGTTTCTCTGGCTTAATCGCGCTATCCATATCAACAAAAATACCAATCTGTTGCTGCAGAATAGTCGCGGCTTGACGAATACATTGCTCAGGATCAACAGAACCGTTGGTCTCAAGATCAATGATCAATTTATCAAGGTCAGTACGTTGTTCAACACGTGCGTTTTCAACGTCATAAGCAATACGACAAATTGGTGAGAACGATGCATCAAGTAGCAAGCGGCCAATAACCTTTACTTCTTCTTCATCTTCACGGTCTGCTGCTAATACATAGCCGCGACCACGTTCAATAACCAATTGCATTTCAAGCTCAGTGCTGTCGTTTGTGATGTTTGCAATCACATGCTCTGGGTTGATAATGTCAACGTTGTGATCTGTCTGAATGTCGCCTGCAACTACAGGGCCAACACCTGACTTTTTCAAAGTCAATGTTACAGAATCACCTTCGTGAATAACCACTGAAATATCTTTTAG
>JAXHSS010000193.1:0-2460 GCA_034190675.1 Pseudomonadota bacterium | reverse complement strand
TAAGATTGAAAACCTTAAAGCAGATGATGTCACGATTGATCTGGCAAACAAGATATACCCGCTGTCCTAATAATTGAGCAGGAGTAGACAATGACACACCACATTTTGAAGATAGACAAGCTGCTATCTTCCCTATCAACAAAACACTGGAGGCTAGGCTATAAACATGCCTCTAAGCCTATGGTTATCACAGGCGGCATAGTGGATACAGAGGAGTCATCCACAAAGGGGCAGCATAGACTAAAGTGCTCAACCCACCACGCATGGGGTCGTAACGGGGTGTGCTCAGATGCTCGACTCATGGTTGCCGCCCCTGTGCTGGCAGAGCTGTGCCTAATGTTGATGGACTTCGTAAAAACGCAAGACGTAGAGCATGTTTTTAACGCTGGAGTTGCTATTGGCGAACGCAGAAGCTCCAAAAAAGAAGACCCGTTTTTCGATATTCACAAATTTGTAACGCACGGAACGAATGACATAAAAGCAGATATTTAGCTTTATGTAAGGGTGTCTAGCTCAGTGAATTATACAGTCATCTATAGAGGCTTTGATTTAAAGCCAAGAAAGACCGTTCAACTTAAATTAACTGGACAATTTATGAGGCATAAGAAATACGGCAAATACTTCAAGATAGATAAGTTTGAAAAGTGCCAAGCAACGTTTGGGCGATTATCGGATAAGAAGATAAGGGCATTGCAAGAAGATGACTAGAACCCTGCACCGTGTTGAACGAAACCATTGGCTTGCGGGCATGATTGATAAAAATGTGTAAACGAGCTGTCAAGTATTCCTTGACACCTCAACACGAGGCGCCTGGGGAATCGGGAAGAAATATTGACACATTAGAAGGCCGTACTCACTGCCACTTTTAACCCATTCTGCGGTATTCGCGCATTCGGCCAAATGAGGTTCGGTTGGCTCAGGGATTGAGCTACAAGCGGCTAATGAGAGTGCGATTATTGCGAGTATGATATTTTTCATTTCATTGCTCCAAGGTTTCTTTTATGGCGTTAATGTTCGTTTCGTAGCGGCTCAGCAAGGCTTCATACTGCGGCACTAGCTCCAGCAATTCAGCGCAGTTCTTGGCTTTCAGCTGTGGTCTAGGATAAATCGCTAGTCGATCAGGGGTGACGCTGTTGTTCGAGATTGCGCAGCCAGATTGAAATAGGCTCATCAAAACGAGCACGTAAACAGTCATTGCGCGTAAGTTCCAGTGCATCTTTCAGCCCTCCTAATTGAGTTGATAGTGTTTTTTCTGTTTTAGCGATTTTTTCGACGGCTTTTTTATCAGCCTCGGATCGCACCTTGGCGGCTTTGGCTTTGGCTTTGAGTTCTTGCTCAAGTGCTGATTTTTCCATCTTCGAAATGGTAAGCTCATAGTGGTTTTTGGCTACTGAATAACCATGCGAATAAGCCAGATAAAACGAAAACAACACGGCAACAATGGCGGCTAGATACGGCCAGATTCTGAATAATACGCTCATGCTTCACTCGCTGGCGGCTGTAAATCGTGCGTATACACAGGCAAGCGATAGCGGCTCATAGACGGCAAGCGCTTCTCACCCTTTGCCGTAGGAGGCCACATATAGTCAATGATGTCTTCACGACTAAAACGCGCTAGTGATACTTTATCGCCTTGATTTCCCCCAAGCCCTACAATGTCGCCATCTGGCGTTTCACCCGCCACAAAAAATACGTGACCGCCGCCCTTTCGAGACTTCACAGCGATTGAGCCGTAAGCGGGTCGCCCTAGTTTAGTTCCCCACTTCAAATAGGCTTTGGCACGATACCAATGCTTTGGCGTTCCGCGACTTGTCCGTACAAGTACGGCAGCAATAAAAGTACCGCACCAAGGCGTTTCGTCATCTGTCCACCAAGCCTTGAGCTTGCGCAACCAGCCCAAAATGATAGGGTTATGTTGCGCCCCTTTGATCTCGGCTAGGCCAATGTATTGCTTGGCTTCTATCATCCACGATAAATCATTCTTCATAGTGATCGCCCTTTTCCCACGGGTTTAACTTGTTCAGATACGCTAGCGGGTCTTTAGATATCTTCTGGATCACCTCATGCCCAAAAAGCGTTGCGCAGGTTGTAATAGCAATATCAAATTCAGCCAGCATTGATACGCTTTGAGCGACATAGCCAGCAGTAACGCCGATTAACATAGTCGTGACCCAAACCACAAATTGACGCCCCTTGTGCTGTTTGTTGCCGCCCATCAAGTAACGGATAGTGGCGACCACGAAGGCCAACAGGCCATACTCCGCGAGGATTTCTAGTAAGGGTTTTAGGGTTTCATTTGGCATGTTTAATCCTCATTTTGATAGGTCTGATCGCTTCCCAAGCGACCATTGAAAAGTTAAATAACAGTCTGAACGCAAGCCCTGTGTTTAATGCGCTATTGGCTAATTTGCAGGCAATAAAAAAGCCGCATTTCTGCGGCTCATCGTTAATGTATATCGT
>JAXHSS010000192.1:0-2488 GCA_034190675.1 Pseudomonadota bacterium | reverse complement strand
TTTATTTTTCGCAGTATCCGACTTTTTAGGATCCATGATTTGCTCAACCAAGGCGATCCAGTCACGTTCAATACGGTGGATCAGCAAACGCTTTTCGGCACGTGCTACTGGATAAACAGGAAGTAAAGGCGGATGTGGAAAACGCTCGTCTAAATATTCAACCATGACCTGTGGCTCATACAATACCAATTCACGGTCAACCATAACTGGCAGTTCGCTGTATGGGTTTAGGCTGAGCACATCTTCTGGCATCGCGTTTGTATCAACATCAATAATTTCAACGGTTACGTCTTTCTCGGCCAAAACAACACGCACACGATGCGAATTGAGTGAACGCGAGTCCGAATAAAAAATCATTGTTGAACGTTTGCTGACTGCCGACATGTTAACCCCAGTTAATAATTAACGAATGTTTGTCAAAGAATTGAGAAAGGAAAAACGGCAGGTCCGAAAACCTGCCGCCAAAAACATTAACGTTTTGAGAACTGTGGACGACGACGCGCTTTGCGAAGACCCACTTTCTTACGCTCAACTTCACGAGCGTCACGAGTAACATAGCCCGCTTTACGAAGTGCTGGACGAAGCGTCTCGTCATATTCCATCAAAGCACGAGTAATGCCGTGACGAATCGCACCTGCTTGACCATTATTTCCGCCACCTGTAACAGTGACTTTAACATCAAGACTATCAACCATTTCAACCAACTCTAGCGGCTGACGAACAACCATGCGGCTTGTTTCACGACCAAAGTAGTTATCAATTGTTTTGCCGTTAATGGTGATGTTACCGCTGCCTGGCTTAAGGAAAACACGTGCAGTAGAGCTTTTTCTGCGGCCTGTACCGTAGTTATAATCCATCTGTCACCCCCTTATAGCTCGATGGCTTGCGGAGACTGAGCTTCATGTGGGTGCTCAGTGCCGGCATAAATTTTCAATTTCTTCATCATCGCACGGCCAAGTGGACCTTTAGGCATCATGCCTTTGACGGCGAGTTCAATGATGAGCTCTGGCTTGTGATCTTGCAATTTAGCAAAATTCGTCTCTTTGATTCCGCCAGGGAAACCCGAGTGGCGCCAATATTTTTTATCTTCAAACTTGTTGCCTGTAACACGGATTTTTTCCGCATTTATTACAACAATGTAGTCGCCTGTATCTACGTGAGGTGTATACTCAGGCTTGTGTTTGCCACGAAGGTAAGTTGCGATTTGCGTTGATAGACGACCGAGGGTCTTGTCTTCCGCGTCAACAATATACCAGTCGCGTTTAACGTTTTCAGGTTTTGCGCTGAATGTTTTCATGCTGTATCTCTTCAAAAATTGTTCAACCAAGAATGCTTTGTAACGGGATCTTGGGAGAAGAAAAGCGCGATTCTACCAATATTGCACCAAAACTCAAGCGATTCTTGATGTAAATTCGCCTTTTACACCTAAGCATGGTCTGGATTTTGACACCATTGGATTTTCTCCTTAATGAGGTCTGTTTTTCTCGAAAAAATTAAACAATTCTTAACTATTGATTTTCCCGCTTCTGTGCTGCTCTGCGCTATAATCGCGACTCAAAACAACAGGAGACAATGATGTCAGTTCTCAAAAAAATTATTCCATGGGCTATTTTAGCCTTAATTCTAATTGCGCTTTTCTACGGCCTTCGCGGTTGTGACCATAAAGGCGGCCACCACGGCTCAGAACACGGATCTGAACATGGCCACCATGACGACAACTCGACTGATAGCGAGCATGATGAAGGTGGCCTGTCTTCTATGTTAGACAAAGCAGGTGACGCTGTATCAAACGCTGCTGGTGCAACAACGGGCGCGATTACAGACGCTGCAGATGCAACTGGTGAGGCGCTTAGTTCAGCAGCCGATACAGTATCTGAGACTACATCAAACGCCGTTGACGCAACGGGCGAAGCACTTAATGATGCCGCAGAAGCAACTAAAGAAGGTTTAGCAGACGCCGCCGATGCGACAGGCGACGCTCTAAACTCAGCGGCTGATACACTAACGCAAACAGCCAGTGACGCTGGCACTTCAGCAAAAGACGGCGTTGAAGGCGCTGTAGATGGTGCTGGCGATGCCCTTAAGAGCGCAGGCGATGCAGCTGCTGAAACAGCAAGTGAAGCCAGTGAAGGCGCTTCTAATGCGTTATCAGGTGCTTATACGTATGCAAAAACCTCTCTGAAAGATGCTGGTAATGCCATTTTAGACCTGTTCCGTGTGAAACTTCCGAATGGCGAAAGCATTGAAATTCCAAAAGGCGGTGCAGAAGAGAAGCTAATTGACGCGATAAAGAACGGTAAAACAGGTGAAGCTTATATCGTTGATCGCCTCAACTTTGCCTCAGGCTCAGACCGCTTAACTCAAGCCTCTGAAGACCAAATCAATGCACTTGCGATGATTCTTAAAGCTTATCCTGAAGAGCGCGTATTGCTTCGTGGCCATACTGACAGCACAGGTGATGCACAGTTTAATAACTTGCTTTCAAAAT
>JAXHSS010000191.1:0-2491 GCA_034190675.1 Pseudomonadota bacterium | reverse complement strand
AAACGATTTGCCAAAGACTTGGAAAGGAATGAGAAGGTCAAGGTTTACGCCAAGTTACCCGCATGGTTCAAAGTGCCCACGCCATTAGGCACCTACAACCCTGACTGGGCAGTGGTTGTTGAAGATAATGGCGAAGAAAAGCTCTACTTCGTTGTCGAGACTAAAGGCAGCACATGGTGGGATGACCTTCGCCATCTTGAAGGCGCGAAAATCAAATGCGGCGAAAAACACTTTGATGAAGTAGCAAAGGATATCGAAAACCCAGCCCAGTACATCAAGTCTACCGATGTCGATGGCATGATGGGGTATGTGGAATAAGGTGACTTTTATGGTTAGAGAGGACGAAATGTCAGGCTGGGTGAAAGATCCATTTGAACATGGTATTGATTGGGTCAGGGCTGACTTCCACCTGCATACCAAGGCGGACAAGGAATTCTCTTATAGTGGCGAGGAGAATGATTTTGTTGGTAGCTATGTAAAAGCGCTCAAGTCCGCATCCATCCGTGTTGCTGTGATAACCAATCACAATAAATTTGATATTGGTGAATACAAGGCGATCAAAAAGAAAGCTAAAAAAGACGGTATTTGCGTCCTGCCAGCAATCGAGCTTTCTGTAAATGATGGTGCTCAAATGTGTTTCGGCCAGTAATAATGGAAGCAGCGGCGATTGAATAAGGGAATTGTTCTAGCTTGTTCAAAGCATTTATCAATAATCTTTAAATCGTTATTCTTAATTATAGCTTGCAGGTACACTCATCTGATATTGATATGGAGTAATTATGAAGTTCGAAATCACCCTAATCGCTTTGCTTTTTTCTGTAACCGCTTTTGCTGGAGGGTATTACAACCCAAGTATTGATGTTTATGATCCTGTTACTGGCTTGTATTATAAAAGCATTAGGAGCAATGAGAGCCATGGCTTTCTAGGAAGCAAGGACAAATCATTAGTGAATGTCTATATATACGATCCTGTTAGCGATACGGGAAAGTTCCTATTCCCCCAATCTAAAAACGTTCAAATTTTAAGCCTTGCTTATGAAACCTCAGTAGAAGATGGCAAGGTGAGTTTTTATGCGACTAATTATTCTAGCTTTATTAAGAACAACCAAAATATTGAACCGCGTGAGCCTAAGAGTCGTATGCTAATTCTCACTCGAAATACTGAAACCGATGAAAAAACAATTTACTTTGCCAAAAAAGATGGCTCTGACTTACAAAAGCTAAGAACGTTATCTCAATCTGAAGAGTGGCATATTGGTGTGAAAAACTCAGTGATAAGAATCGTTAAACAAGTTGGCCTAAAACTAAAACTTGAAAGCATTAACTGGTAGTTCATGACTGATGGTTGCACTTTGCACTCGAAATCTGTTTTTCTTTGGCCTAGACTGAGACTTGTTTAGTTTTTTGTGATGCTCATGTTTGATTTGGTTGTGATTGGTGGTGGTTCGGGTGGTGTTCGCGCAGCGAGAATTGCGGCAGGTTTTGGCGCAAAAGTGGCGATTATTGAGCAACGTTTTTGGGGCGGTACTTGCGTGAATGTGGGCTGCGTTCCGAAGAAGATGTATCACTATGCGGGCTCGTTGCCGATGGCATTTGAGCTGGCTCAGGCTTATGGCTGGTCAATGCAGGTGGGCGAGTTGAATTGGCAGCAGTTTCACCGTCAAAAAGATAATGAGATTAATCGTTTACAGGGGATTTACCGCCGCATGCTAGCCAATGCGGGTGTTGAGGTGATAGACGGTTTTGGCCGTGTAGTTGACGCGCATACCGTGGATGTGGATGGGCAAACAATTGGCGCAAAACGCATTTTGATCGCAACGGGTGGTCAGCCGACGTTATTGGATATTCCTGGGGTTGAGCATTGTTTGGATTCAGACGCGCTGTTTGTCTTGGACACGTTGCCTGAGAGCCTGCTGGTGATCGGCGGTGGTTATATTGCTTGTGAAATGGCTAGCACCTATGAACATTTGGGTGTTAAGGTTCGTTGGATTAATCGCTCAAAGCCGCTTAAAAGCTTTGATGCGGAAATGGTTGAGTTTTTGTTGGCAGAAATGGCGAAGCCCGGCTTGTGTTGTGACACGGGTATTACGCCAGTTTCTGTGGAGCTGACAGCGACTGGCAAAAAAGCGGTGACTTTGTCGAGTGGCGAAGTCGTTGAGGTGGATCAAGTGTTAATGGCCACAGGCAGAAAGCCCAATATTGAAAAGCTGGGCTTGGATGCTGTGGGGGTTGAGCTGACCGCCGACGGGCATATTGCGGTAAATGAGGATTACCAAACCTCGGTTGAGTCCATTTATGCAGTTGGCGATGTGATTCCTGGATATGATTTAACGCCAGTGGCACTTGAGCAGGGCATGTATCTTGCCAAAACGTTGTTTGATCAGCGCCCTAGCTTGCGCCCAGCTTTTGATACGGTGGCCACGGTGATTTTTACGCATCCGCAGTTTGCTAATGTGGGCATGACGGAGGAGACGGCCAAGGCCAAGGGCTA
>JAXHSS010000190.1:0-2536 GCA_034190675.1 Pseudomonadota bacterium | reverse complement strand
CATAGCTGTTGTCCTGAATATTTTTAAGCACGCCCTGAATAACTTCCGCTTGCGTGTAGTCTTTTGACCCCGCACCTTGAATGCGCGTCTGATCTGCTTCAATTGCAGAAACTTCCATGATGGCTTCTTGCTCTTGCTGGTCGCCCACTAAGCGATTAACAAACTGAGTCACCATGTCATATTCGAGACAAGGCTTACCTTCTTCTATGCGCTTTGCTTTTACGCCTTCGTCCCATTGGCCGCCGCGAGTCGTCATTTTGCGCATCTCTTTCACATGTTCCCACTGATCCGACCAATGACTTGTGCCAGCTTGGTAGCGCTTTTTCGCTTTGTCTAGCAGCTCTGCTTTTTGTGTTTTTGATAATTTCTTCATGCCATCCAGCCTTGATTGCCTAGTGTGTTTTTACGCTGCCTGCGCTTCTTCTCGCGCTTAAGATCAGGCGTGTACCACATCGCCATTGTTAGCGCGTCAAACATATTCGGTGAGTTGATATTCAGCTTACTTTTCATCTTTTGCTTACTCATCACCTGTAGCTTGCCTGCACCGTTTGGCACAGAAGGAATGCGACAAGTCTCAGCTCTCAACCGTTTAAGACATTTAATATCACCACTAATCGATATTAGCTCATCAGGCTGTATGTAATCGCCAAATTCAACCGCTTTGTAAGTCTGCTCAAAGCGTTTAGCCAAGGCGAATATTGCTTGCGCACGCAAATTAAAGTAAGTGTCTTTGTTTTTTCGGTCTCCATGAACTGTCTTTTCAGGCTGATAAACTCCTTCGCTGCCCTTATACATCTCGATATTGATTTTTGTATCAGATAGCCCCTTTTCAACATCACGCCTTATACCAACGCCTAAGCCATCACCATCATAAACAAAAGCATCTACATTGCGCTGTAATGCTTCATCAACTGCCCAGTCTGAACCATCTTGTAAATTGCCTGAATTTTTATCCTCGATATGCTTTATCAATATTCCATGTCGCTCTGCAATCGCTTTTGCATCATCACCTGTATCAGCAGGGTCAAAACTTAAAACACGCACACCTGTTGGCTTAATGCCCAGCTTCTTATGCGCATCAATTGCCGCATCAAACCACTCTGTTTTAATAATTGAGTCTTCAATATCATCTAGGTAGTGACCATTCCAAATATGGTCATACATCGCTCTAGAGAGCTTTTGATAATCATCTTGACGCTGCATTTCCAGTTCATCAGGAAAGTATGGATTATCGTCATAATTCATCTCAACAATCATGCAAATGTCATCTTCATAACGACCAGTGCGAGCCAACGAGTCTTCTGCTCGCTCTAATAAATGCTTAGCTATAGCATCTTCTGAACTTCCTCTATTCATTGTTATCCATATTTCAGGAATATCATCAAATTGCTCTCCGTTGATTGTGATTATTTTTTTATCGCCAGCGCCGCTACGAATTGTAGGGGTTAAAATGTTCCAGCTTTCTTCTGATATGTATTGACCTTCTTCTATCCATGCCTTGTCTATTTTAGACAGTGATTTGATACCGCCAGTATTACGAGCCAAGCCACGATAAATAACGCTGCCACCACTCAAATGTTTTATCTCAGTGGCTAACGAATTAAAGCCGCCAATACCCATGCGATCTATTTCATCCTTCATAGCCTGATGAACAGAATCAGAAATACTATTTTGAAACTCACGCAAACCGATGATTCTTTGCCCCATGGCTGCACACATAATCATCACGTCAGCAACGCCGATAGACTTACCTGAACCGCGTCCACCAACAGCAACTTTAAATCGCTTTGGTTTCGATAATAGCCAACAAATAGGCTCTAGCAGCTCAATATTTATATTATTTGGGTCACGAGCTTGCATAGAATTATTTTTTGTTGGTGACAGGATTGATTGTGAAAGCTAGACCGCCATTAATGTTAATATCATGCTTCTCTGCTGGCTGAACACCCGCCATACGCGCCTTTTCTTTAATTGCATTAACCATTGCAGCCACTTGGCCTTCTTCCTTCGCCAGCTTTTGAGCCTCTTTTAGGTCTTCAATAATGCTATCAACTGTGATTCCGTGAGCGTCTGACGTTTCTTTCTGCAATTCAGCTATCCTTCTTTTTATATCTTCACGCTTCATTAACTTTGATGACGATGCTTTAAGACCCGCCACGCTCTTGTCTGTTATCTCGCGATTATAAGCATCAGCGTACGCATCAACTTGCTTCATGCGAGCATGTATATTTTGACAATACTTTTCGTGTTTTGGATTTGACAATTCGCTCATAAGCAAAAGTTAGCAAAAGTTAGCTAGCGCGTTTACTGTCTTTTTCGAACAATTAAAAATTTTTTAAAATAAATTGATAAAACCTATTTACTTAACGCGCGTTAGGTGTAGAATAGAAATTGTTGGGTCGAGGTGATTCAACGAAACTAACTAACCAAAGGTGAATATTATGACATACTTAATTTATAACGATCAGTTAATTGGCTTCACAGATGAGCAGTTTAAAAGAGGTCAGGAAGTAAGAGTATCTAGCGCTAGACAAGG
>JAXHSS010000019.1:0-17656 GCA_034190675.1 Pseudomonadota bacterium | reverse complement strand
TCAACTTCGCGCCTAAGGGCACTTCAAAGCCAACTGGATGAGCGGGTTATTAAGGCGCCTTTTGCGGGCTACGTGGGCCTGCGTTCGATCAGTGTTGGCGCTATGCTTCAACCCGGCACGTTAATCACAACGCTGGATGATACCCACATTATGAAGCTCGACTTTTCTGTGCCTGAGGTTTATCTACCGGCTTTAAAAAAGGGCAATGAAATCATCGCAAAAGCCAAAGCATACCCTGATGAGGTATTTACTGGCACCATTTCAAGCATTGATAGTCGAGTTGATAGTGTTACGCGCAGTATCGCGGTGAGAGCCCTGATCAATAACGAGGAGGGGCTACTTAAGCCTGGCATGTTTTTGCGCGTGCAACTAAAAAGCAACCCTCGAAACGCGCTGACTATACCGGAAGAGTCAATACTGTCACGCGCTGATAAAAGCTTTGTTTATCAAGTCCAAAACCCAGAGGCTGAACAGCCAACGGTTTCTCTACAAGAGGTGACTTTAGGCATCAGAAAAAAAGGCCTAGCGGAAATCACCCAAGGTCTGGCCACGGACGATGTCATTGTCACACATGGCACATTACGGCTCAGCGAGGGTAGTGCGGTGATGATTCAAGCGTACGACAATGGTGAGCCGCTAATCGATTTATTACGTGCCACCGCGCAGAATGAAAAATAAGCCGTGATATTGTCCGATGTTTCGGTTAAACGACCTGTTTTTGCCAGCGTGCTGTCGCTACTCATTATCGCATTTGGCTTGGTGAGTTTTGATCGCCTTTCTCTTCGAGAATACCCAGACATTGACCCGCCTGTAGTGACCGTAGAAGTCAGCTATCCAGGAGCGCCGGCGAATATTGTAGAAACCCGAATCACTGAAATTATTGAAGAGCGCATCGCCGGGATCGAAGGCATTGAGTTCGTTTCTTCCTCTTCTCAAGATGGCCAATCGCGAGTGTCTATTGAGTTTTCTATTGACCGCGATATTGATTCGGCAGCGAACGACGTACGTGACCGAATTGCCGGTGTCAGTGACAACCTTCCAGACGACGCGGAACCTGCCGAAGTACAAAAGGTCGATAGCAATGATGATGTCGTTATCTGGCAGAATTTAACCAGCGACCAAATGTCGGTGCCTGAGCTAACAGACTATGCAGAGCGCTATTTGGTGGATCAATATTCCACCCTCGATGGCGTTGCCCGAGTTCGAGTGGGCGGCGGCTTGAGCTATGCAATGCGTGTTTGGGTCGACCGCCAAGAATTAGCGGCTCGCGGATTGAGCGTGAGCGATATCGAAACCGCTCTTCGCTCAGAAAACCTTGAGCTTCCCGCTGGCTCTCTTGAGTCAGACGAAATGCTGTTCAAAGCTCGAATTGATCGAAACTTTAAAACACCTGAAGACTTCAAAGGCTTAGTCATTGCCAAAGGGGATAACGGCTATTTGGTTCGCCTAAGTGATGTGGCGCGTGTTGAGCTGGGCTTAGTGGAAGAGCGGACCATGTTTCGCGGTAATGAAATCCCCATGGTTGGCATTGGCATTATTCGTCAATCGACAGCCAACACCATTGACGTAGCTAATGCGACGATAGCGCTGACTGATCGGCTCAACCAAAACCTCCCCGAGGGTATGTCGATTGAGCAAAGCTATAATGCGGCGGTGTTTATCGAGGCCTCAATTCGCGAAGTATACAACTCCTTGTTTTTTGCGATTGCCTGCGTTGTTTTAGTGATCTACCTATTTTTAGGCAGCCTTCGCGCCATGATTATTCCCGCGATCACTGTGCCAGTATCGCTGATCGGCACGTTTATCGTGATGTATATTTGCGGTTTCTCAATCAACCTGTTGACGCTCTTGGCTCTCGTTTTGGCCATTGGTATGGTGGTTGATGATGCCATCGTGATGCTCGAGAACATTGTGCGGCGCATGCAAGAATACGGCGAATCAGCCTTGGTGGCTTCGTTTCACGGTGCTCGTCAGGTTGGATTTGCTGTTATTGCTACGACATTAGTATTGATTGCTGTGTTTGTCCCGATCACGTTTCTTGAAGGCGATATGGGCCAACTATTCACAGAGTTCGCGATCTCAATCGCCGCCGCTGTTGGGTTTTCCTCCTTCACCGCACTCACATTATGCCCCATGTTGGCTTCCAAGCTATTAAAAGAAAAAGGGGGCGAGCCCAATCTCTTGGTGCGTAAAGTGGATGACGTCGTAGAAGCCAGCCGTTCGGGTTTTACATCCTTATTGCGCCGCGTTATCAAGCGCTCAGTGCTTGCTGTGGTGGCGTTTTCCGTTTTAATTGCGGGCCTGCTCGCAATCTATACCCAAGTGCCTTCTGAATTGGTTCCTCAAGAAGATCGAGGTGCATTTTTCATTGCTGTGTCTGGACCAGAAGGCGCCAGCTTTAACTATATAGTAGAATATATGGATGAGATCGAAGCTCGCTTGATGCACTATGTGGACTCGGGCGAAGTGAATCGACTGTTAGTGCGAGCTCCGCGATCATTTGGATCAGCAGAGAATTTCAATGGCGGCTTCGTTATCGTGATTTTAAATGACTGGGCTAAGCGGCGCCCCGCCACCCAAATCATGAACGAGGTTCGCCAAAATTTGGCTGATTTACCGGGTATACGAGCCTTCCCAATTATGCGTCAAGGCCTAGGCGGCGGTACAGGCAAGCCAGTGCAATTTGTTCTTGGCGGAGCAACCTATGAGCAGCTCGCCCAATGGCGAAATACGCTGATCACCGAGATCGAAAAAGATAACCCTGGTTTACTTGGACTTGATAGTGACTACAAGGAAACTCGCCCTCAAATTGATTTTGTTATTGATTATGAGCGAGCGGCTGACTTGGGCGTAACGGTCTCAGATATCGGGACCACCTTGGAAACCATGATGGGTGGGCGAAATATCACCACCTTTATTGATAATGGCGAGGAATATGACGTCATCGTTGAAGGTGAGCGCGAGGCACAAACCAGTTTTAGCGATGTCAGCAATATTTACGTGCGCTCAAGCCGCAGTTCGCAGCTGATACCCATCTCAAATGTTGTAGAAATCAAAGAATATGGTGCGGCGCAGACCTTGTCTCGCTATAACCGTATTCGCGCGATTACGCTTGAGGCCAATCTAGCCGATGGCTATTCGCTGGATGAGGCGCTAACTTACTTAAATCAAATGGTGGAAACTCACCTTCCTGCTGAAGCCATTGTGGATTACAAGGGGCAAAGCCGCGACTTTATCAATGCCGGAAGCTCAATTTTCTTCATTTTTCTTCTTGGCTTCGCCGTGGTCTTTTTGGTGCTTGCCGCTCAGTTTGAGAGCTGGGTGCACCCGATAGTCATTATGTTTACTGTACCTTTAGCAATGGGCGGAGGACTTTTAGGACTGTTTATCACGGGTGGCTCTTTAAACATCTATTCGCAAATCGGGCTAATTATGTTGGTCGGGCTTGCCGCTAAAAACGGGATTCTAATTGTCGAATTTGCCAACCAACTACGTGAGCAGGGCATGGCTTTTGAAGAGGCCATCGTTAAGGCTTCTGACACTCGTTTTCGCCCGATTATCATGACAGGGCTTACCACGGTCGCAGGGTCTATCCCATTGGGTTTGGCAAACGGAGCAGGGGCCGAAACGCGGATCGTCATTGGCATCGTGATCCTTGCGGGGGTTTTGGTGTCAACTGTGTTCACTTTATTTATTGTGCCAGTGGCATACCACTTGCTTGCAAGACATACAGGAACACCTGGCGATATTAGCCAGCAATTAGATCAAGAACTTCAGCAAACCCGTGAGGTCTAGCATGAAACGCTTATCATCAAAAACCGTGTACTGCGGTCTATTACTCAGTGCGATATTAACCATTGCAGGCTGTCACTCAATGACCATATTTGATGAGCCTGTGAGCCTTCGAACGGATTGGATCGCTGCGCAAGGTTATGTCTATGGTTTTCCGTTAATGCTGATGGAAGAAACTCGCGCTGCCTCGGCAACAACGCCCTACCCCTGCGCTATGGGCGGCCCGATGAATCAATTTGTGCAAAAATTTAAAACACTTGGCCCCGATTTTCGGGCTGTGGTAAAACCCAATGTTGATACGCTCTACTCCTCTGCTTTTTTGGATTTGAGCGAGCAGCCTATGGTGTTATCAGTACCTGAAATTGAGGACCGCTTTTACCTCATGGCTATGCTGGATGCATGGTCAAATAACTTTGCTGGCCCAGGCTCTCAGACCAATGGTGGCGAAGCCATGACCTATTTGATAACCGGCCCCAACTGGGCTGGACAAGCACCTGCGGGCATGACCGAAATTGCCGCACCAACCGACTTAGTCTGGATTATCGGTCGAACAGAAATCACAAACCCTGATGACCTTTCAGAAGTGAACGCCATCCAGTCTTCATATACATTGTCGCCACTGAACCCTGACAGCGCCAAGCAGTATCCGGCCTATGAGCCAGATCAATGCCAATCTACCGAAGGCCTAGACACACCCGAAGAACGTGTTAAAAAGCTCGACGGCGTCAGCTTTTTTACCCAATTGGATCAACTTCTAAAGCAATATCCGCCTGCCGAGGATGATGCCATGCTCAAAAAACTGGGCTTGATCGGCGTTGGGCCATATGCAGAGTATACGGTGGCCTCTTTATCCGATAGTAATAAAGCGGCGCTAAACGATGGTATAGGCCATGGACAAGGCGTGCTGAGTACGGCGTTTGATCTAATGAGCAGCTTGTCGAGCTGGTCACCCGACCCGACCGAAATCGAGCTGGGTGATTACGATCAGCGCTATTTGGTGCGCGCCATTGTTGCTCAAGTCGGCTTTGGGGCCAACCGCAATCAATTTGCCACCTATATGAATGCCAGCCAAGACGCTGATCTTGATGCGCTGGATGGTGCTAAGGCCTCCTACACCATGACGTTTGATCAAAACGAGTTGCCGCCGGTCAATGCCTTTTGGTCGGTCACTGTTTATGATGAGGCGGGTTTTTTAGTAAAAAACTCGATTCAACGTTATGCCTTAGGCAGCCGCTCGAATCTTGAAAAAAATAGCGAGGGCGGGATCACCATCACAATGGCTAACCAGCCTCCTAAAGACTCGCCAACCTCCAATTGGCTACCTGTTCCTGAAGGCGAGTTTCAAGTCACGCTGCGAATGTATTGGCCAAAAGCGGCTATTTTAGATGGACAGTGGCAACCACCTGAAATCACCGTCAGCGACGAAGAATAAACGCTAAAAAGCGCGGCTTTTTTACAGCTCGTTTTACAGCTCGATTTTGTAGCCAACGCCATAAACAGATTTTATGCAGTCAACTGTTGCCTCTTGTTGCTTAAGCTTTCGGCGCAGGTTCTTCATATGGCTATCTATGGCGCGGTCATTATTATCGCGAAAATCCGCATAGGCGATATCAAGCAATGTGTCTCGTGAAAAAATATGCCCGGGCTTTTTGATCATCGCCGCTAATAATCGAAACTCTGTTGGGGTTAAATCCAGCATAACCCCATTTAAACGTATTTTCTGGCGCTGCTCATCGACGGTTGTTGGGTCGTTCAAGCCCGCAGAGACATCCTCACGCATAGCGTTTTTTTGTAAGCGGCGAGCCAGTGCATCAACCCTAGCCACTACTTCTTTGGGACTAAATGGCTTACAGATATAGTCGTCAGCTCCAGCACCAAGGCCAAGCAGTCGGTCGACCTCCTCGGTTTTGGCGGTCAGCATGATAATACCGCAAGAAGAAGCCTCGCCAAGCTGACGACAGATCGTTAGTCCGTCCTGACCTGGCATCATCCAGTCCAGCAAAACAATATTCGGGCTAAAACGCTCAACCTCGGTCAATACCTCATCGCCATGATGCACCATCTGAGTTTCATAACCCGATGCCTTGAGGTAATCCGCAATCAATCGAGCAATCTTCAGCTCATCTTCGGCTATCAATATACGTATCATCAGCGTCCACCAAGGTGCAGCGGCAGAGCAATACGAAGGCCTAAACCACCCAATGAAGATGCAAAAGCCTCAATCCGTCCACCATGTGCCTCAACAATTTTCTGACTGATCGCCAGCCCAAGACCACTGCCTCCTAAGGCGCGATTTCTTGAGGACTCAGCACGGAAAAACGGTTCAAATAACGAAGATATATCCTCCGAAGGCGGTGCGGGCGCTGAATCTTCAATAACCAAAAGCGCATACGGGTTTTGCTTGCTGAGCTGAATACTGACCTGCCCGCCTCGATCCGTGTATTTCAGGCTATTATTGAGCAAGTTGTCGATCAACTGCTGCAAACGGGTTTGATCTGCATTGATTACGCAGCCATCTTCGATCTTCATTTCCAGCGTGAGCTGCTTGCTGTCTAAGCGTTTTTTCATGGGCGATAAGGCCTCAGTCAACCACAAGGAAAAATCAAGCGACTGTTTTTGGTAACTTAAGGAGCCGGCATCGGCCAAGCTTAAGGTGTTTAAGTCTTCGATCAATTTCGCCAGATGAATAACCTCTTCGCGCACCGACTCCAGTTGTTGCGCATTGATCGGGCGAACACCTCCAAGCATCGCCTCAAGCTCACCCTGCAAAATGGTCACCGGCGTGCGCAGTTCGTGGGCGGTCGTTGCCGTCCACAGCTTTCTGAGCTGCTCATTGCTCTCTAGGGTTAGTGCCAACTCGTTCACATATTGCGCCAGCTCGCCCAGTTCATCCTTGCGCTTAACCTTATTTCGCTCCATGAAATCTCCGCCTGAAAGTTGCCGAACATGAGCGATAATCGCCTCTATCGGCAAAATGGTCGTTCTGGCCAAATAGGCCGATAAGAGCAAAATAAAGGCCGACACAATAATGAACGCCACCAGCCAAGCAAAACGTAGACTACTAAAAAATCGTTGTTCACCTAGGCGGTCAATCAGTGGCGGCAAGTTGAGCACCAACTCGCCAATATGCTCATCTTGATAGACCAAACTCTTTTGCGCTAGTGCTTGCCCATCCAGGCCAAAAACCACCGCCCCTTCGGCATTGTGCAGCTGCAAACCTCTTAAGCGCAGCCATGGTGGCAAACGCGAGGAGCGTTCTGCTCGCTCTTCTGGATCTAGGACGCGGTTTTGCCAGAAGTTTTCTCTTGCAGAGGGGTGCATAAAGCGCTCATTCGGCGCTCTAGAGCGAAATCTGAGGCTATCAAAACTGCCGTTATAAACGTAAAACTGTATAAAAGCAGGCGCCATATCCTCAAGGCGCGCCTCGGCCTGCTCAACTCGGTAGCGGTCAAAGGCGGTATTAAAACGCCAATGCATGGCCACAGAAATCACCAGCAAGCTGAACAATGCCGTGCCTGCTAAGATAAAGAAGAATTTTTGTCGAGTCGATAACGCCATATCCTTGACTATAGCAGTGGCAAAACAGTGCATCCAGCGCAAAAAACTTTATTTTATCTCTCCATTTTTTCTCCACATTTGTCACTTAAGATGAGCTTGTAATCACCTTTTGGAGAAAAGAAATGAAAAAGATACTTATCCCAGCCGCTCTGTTAACTTTGGTCACTGCCTGTGCAAATGCAGCACCACCCAAAGGCGAGCATCCGCCAATGAGCCCAGAACATGCCGAGCGAATGATTGAGCATCGCGTCGAACGCATGGCGTTGAAGCTGGATCTAAGCGATGCACAACAAACCCAGATCAAGGCAATCTATGACGAGCAGCACGGCAAAATGCGTAAATTGCATGATGAAACGCAAACTCGAGTGGACGCTGTGCTAAGCCCCGAACAACGTGAGCGTCACGAGCAATTACGCCAAGAGCGCATGGAGAAATTTAAGGATAAGTTTAAGGACAAAGGCTTCGGTCCACGTCACGACTAATCGAGTGTAAAGACTCGTTTAGCAAAAGCCAGCAACCTAGTGGGTTCGAGTTGAGTTTATCTTAGCTTGAGCCACTTCCAATGCTTCTGGTGTCAGTTGCAGTCCTGATGCAGGGAGCTTTTTTTGTTGAAAAGTGAGTTGAGGACGAATGGATAGTTCGCCTTCACCTAGCCAGCGCAACACCTGCGGGTAGAGCAAGTGCTCGGCTTTTTGCACGCGCTTAGCCAGCGACTCAGCTTGATCATCAAACAAAACTGGCACGATCGCTTGGGCTAGAATTTGCCCGCTATCAAGCTCAGGTGTTACTAGATGAACGGTGCATCCTGCCTGCTTCTGGCCATCATCGATAGCGCGCTGATGCGTGTTCAAACCCTTGTATAAAGGCAATAAGGAAGGATGAATATTGATGATCTGGTTGTCAAAACGCGCAATAAATTGCTCAGTCAAAATGCGCATATAACCAGCCAAAACAATGTAGTCAGGCTGATAACTGGCAATCTGATCCGCGATAGCCTGATCATGTGCTTCACGACTTTGAAAATCAGACTGCTCTAAAACATGCGCAGGGACGTTAAATTGCTGGGCAAAGTCTAAGCCTTTGGCTGAGGGTTTATTGCTAATAACCGCAACAACTTCACCGGCAATAAACTGGCTGGCACAAGCCTCAAGAACCTTGAGTAAATTGCTGCCTGTGCCAGAAATTAGGACAACCAGCTTCACGCTTAAAGGCCTTGGTAGCTCACTTGAGGCTCTTTGCTCTCTGATTTGGCAATTTTACCCACAATCCAAGCTTGCTCGCCAAGCTGCTTCAACAAGCTGAGCACATCTTCAAGGTGGTTCTTGCTAATAATGGCTACCATACCCACACCACAGTTAAAGGTGCGTAGCATTTCTTCGCGCTCAACCTGACCTTTTTCCTGCAACCACTGGAAAATTTTTGGTAACTGCCAAGAATTCAAATCAATCACCGCCTCGGTATTGGCTGGCAAAATACGTGGAATATTTTCTGTAAGACCACCACCCGTAATGTGGGCATAGCCTTTAGCGAGTTGATTCGCGTTGAGACGCTTTAAAGTTTTGGCATAAATACGGGTCGGCTCAAGCAGCGCCTCACCCAAGGTAGAGTCGCCAAAGGCATCTGACCAGTTAGCTTCGGCAACTTCACAAATTTTACGAATCAGCGAGTAGCCATTGGAATGAGGGCCACTTGAGGCCAGCGCAATGATCACATCACCTGCGGCAATATTTTTGCCTGTTAAAATTTCTTCGCGCTCAACCACGCCCACTGAGAAGCCCGCAACATCATAATCGCCATCACCATACATTGATGGCATTTCAGCGGTTTCGCCACCAATCAAAGCGCAGCCCGCTTGTTTACAGCCTGTCGCAATACCAGTGATAACCGATGCAGCCACGTCGACATCCAGTTTGCTGGTCGCGTAATAATCAAGGAAGAAGAGAGGCTCAGCACCACAAACGATCAAGTCATTGACGCACATCGCCACCAAGTCAACCCCGATGGTGTCGTGCTTATTCATATCAAGTGCAAGGCGCAGCTTAGTGCCCACGCCATCTGTGCCTGAAACCAGCACAGGCTCTTTATAACGATTCGGGATACCACAAAGGGCACCAAAACCGCCAAGGTTACCGATCACTTCTGGAGTCTTAGTCGCACTGGCAACTGGCGCAATGCGCTTAACCAACTCATTTCCAGCGTCAATATCTACGCCTGCTGCTTTATAGGT
The DNA here is from genome assembly GCA_034190675.1 of Pseudomonadota bacterium. GTDB lineage: Bacteria > Pseudomonadota > Gammaproteobacteria > Pseudomonadales > JAXHSS01 > JAXHSS01. The sequence goes on along the minus strand of JAXHSS010000019.1, from coordinate 8,079 downwards.
TAACCCTTCGTTTTTTTCCGTCATGACCGTCTTCTTCGTTCTTAAGAAAATAATCGGCTATTCTACAGAAACAGGCTCTCTACGTCATTGCTTTTTCATCCCGTTCGTCTGGTTTACAATGTCGTCCTTACCACAGGCAACGCTTCGGAACCAACTTGGCAGAACAACTTCATCTATCATTAGCCACCCATCAAGCGGCAAACTTTGACCACTTTTGTTGGCAAGGCAATGCCTCACTAAAAACGGCATTGACTCATTTTGCTTCTAGCAGCGAACAGCAACTGCTGATCAAAGGCTCAAGGCACGCTGGTGGCCGCTTACTTTTGCAAGCACTGTGCCAGCAATGGCCAAACCAGCGCGTTGCTTACTTACCACTTGATAAGCTGATAGCGCAACCAGTGTCCGTATTAGACGGTATTGAGCATTATGAAGTTTTTGCACTCGATAGCCTGCATGTAATACAGCAATCAGCTGCTTGGCAGGAGCGAGTTTTTAGTTTGTTCAATCAGGTAATGCTACGCCCAACAACCCGCTGGGTTGGACACATCGTCGAAGAGCCCGAACAACCTGCGGCCACTGGCCTAGCCGATCTCGACTCTCGGTTGGGCCTGGGCGTGCAGCTCAGCATTAATGAGCCGCTTTCACCGCAGGAAGCGAAAGCCAGCTTGGACTGGTATCAACAAACATTCGGCATCTCTCTTAGCGAGGCATTTAAGGAAAAGCTATTGCTGCAACTACCGCGTCGTTGCTCTGCCTATCGACGCTTTTTCCTTTCCATCAGTGAACATGGTCCAATGCATAATCAGCGCGAAATGCTCGATTTACTGAACCAAATAAGCCAAGAAGCCTCCAAAGGGTAAGTGATCACCATCACAATCGGTTAGGCAATAAACCTTTGTTACAAAAACACTATGTCTGCACCGAGACAAAAATTTTACACTATCAATACTTTAAGTTTTACACTTCAACGGATCTCACATGAAAATACGCGATTTTAAATTGTCGCTGTTGGCAGCCTCTGTGCTGCCTTTAGTTTCTCTGGCAGGCAATATTCAGGTTACCACTACTGAAGATATCACAGCAAATGACGGGCAATGCAGCCTGCGCGAAGCCATCACGCAATCCAATAACGTCAGTGTTATTCGTAATGCAGAGAAAGCAAAATTTGAGGCCGAGGAAGACTTAGAAGCCATCGACGAGCTGATTCGCAGCTTTGAGCTATCTGAAATCTACGGCGAGCCTGAAGACCTATGCGCCGATTTAGCCAGCGTAAATGAAGATCCCGAAGTTAATGCTTCGCAAAAAGAGCAGCTAGGCGAATACTGTGCTGAACGTGATGGACTTGTTGAAGAAATTGAAACGCAGGATGCGCTGATCGAGAGCTTAGAAGAAGGCGCGGATGATTGCGAAGACGTTGATGGCACACTCGATACCGTACTACTTGATGCAGGTGAAACTTATACATTATTGGACCAAATTACGGTTACAGCCCCGGTTCAAGTACAAACTGAATTTTATGTTCAAGAGATCGATAATTTAGCGGTAATTCAGTCAGACGGTAGTTCTCGTCACTTTTATGTCAATAATGAGCGCGCGGTAGAACTGAGCTTATCTGGTGTTGTGCTAGATGGCGGTAATGCCAACAATATCTCCACAGACACCTTTACTTTCACTGGCTTGGGCGGCTCTATCTTCACCAACTCAGTGCTCAACCTTGAAGAAGTCGTTATCCAAAACTCATCCGCTATCCAAGGTGGTGGTATCTACTTATTATCATCTGCTCGCGCCAACATTTCTGACGCCAGCTTCTTTGATAATACAGCCTCGGGCAGTGGCGGCGCGATTTTCTCATCGGGCGACTTACTCATCAGCGCCCTAGCAAATGGAGAAAGCGACTCTAACGTTTACCAGGGCAACCATGCTGATAATTTTGGCGGCGCGATCTTTGCTAATGAAGGCAGCTTTTCTCTTGATGAAGTGAAAATTGGCACGCAAGACCGAGGCAATACAGCCGGCAAGTCTGGCGGCGGCATTGCTATTGTCAATCCGCAAATCGAAGTGATGAATATTAATATTCAGCGTAGCAGTATCATTGGTAATGAAGCGCTTGGCGAGCCTTCATCAGAAGATGATACCGGCTATGGTGGCGGCTTGCTGGTTCAGGGCGTCTTGTCGACTGCCACAGAAAGTAGCTACACCACCACGGTCACATCAGAAGATGGTAGCACAGCAACAACCACGGTTGTGACGGTTCAAATTACCGACTACTCGCCGACAAATTTAACACTTGAAAATACCACTATCGCCCAAAACTCATCGACTGTTGAGGGCGGCGGATTTTATGGCAAGTTTTCTGGTGAACGCCAGATCAACAATATTACTCTAGTTGAAAATAGCGCGCCCGTGGCCAGCGGTATTTCTCAAATCGGCCTGGAGCCCAATATTGAGTTTATCCTGTATAACTCAGTGATCGCCTTCAATGAAGGCGGCATTGACTGTCATTATGAGCTTTCTCCATTTGCTACATATTTCCAAGATGACTATAGCGAGTCGGACACCATCTTCCGCTATGGGGTATTTGGCAATCTAACCACGTGCTTGGCGCCACTGTTCCCAGAAGTAGAAAACAATAAATCCACCGAAGGGTATGTGTTGACCGACTTCTTTAACCCGCCATTCAATAATATTGATAATGCTTATATTCCACTGCCAATTGATGCCCTCACAGCTGTTGAGACTCGTATCTATAACGCGGGTGGACGCAGTACCGAAGCAGAGTCTTGTAAAAACTTAGATCAACGCTCGATCAGTCGCTATGTTGAAGACACACTCTGCGATATTGGTGCAATTGAGCATCAGCCAACGCAGGCAACTAAGGATGTTTACGAATCGCTTGATCAAGGCGAGCAGTATTGCCTAGGTGTTTTGGGCAATGACGTGAATGACGGCAGCATTAACTTTGCTGATGAAGCCGATGTTCAAGCGCGTTTACAAATCCTATCGGAGCCTGAGTTTGGCGGCTCGGTTGAGGTGGTCACCGAATGCCCAGAAGGCGCCATTGCGCAAGATGACTACCTTGAGCAAGATATTGATGGCAATGGCGTAGTTGATGCCGAAGAAGACGGCGTGCCACGTGTAGGCTTGCTTTACGCACCGCCAGATATTTTTGGTCAAGAATCTCTGGATTATATTATTGAGCTGGATGGCTCACCTGGCGTAAAACAAAGTGCTGAGGTAATTTTGAACATTACACCACCTGATAATAGCTTCCCGAACTACAGCCGCGGCGCGGTAACTGGCTTCGGTAGCTTTGATTTCTTTATGGCCTTTGGCTTAGCTGCACTTGCGGGTGCGATGCGCTTTCGTAAAGTTCTTGCGGGCTTGATGATTGCTGCAAGCTGCTTCATTAGCCAAGCCTTCGCTGCCGAAATTATTGTCGACACCTGCGAAGATCCAGGGCTAGATGATGCGGGCAATATTCCCAAGGAAGCTTTAGATGATGAGTTCTGCTCATTGCGTGAAGCGCTCTACTCCTCACGAAACAATTCCGTCAACTTAGCTCAAGCCTGTGAAAGCGGTGAAGACACAGCGCGTGATATTATCGTGCTTAAAACACTGATAGAGGAGGAAGACGGCGCATTTGAAGCCTGTGATGGTCAACCTTACGCGATTAGCAGTGAGCTGGAATTATTTAGTCGTGCCACGATCGAATGTGAGGACTGGGATAGCAAATCTCAATCTGAGCTTTGCGTTATCCAACCAACCGAAGGCACTACGACACGCCTACTTTCGGTCAAAAACAATGCCAGCACTTTAATTCGCGGTATTGAATTCAAAGATGGTAATACTACGGCTGCAGGCGGTGCTATTTTCACCTTGGCGAACCTCACATTAAATAATGTTAAATTCACCAATAACCAAGCGGCTCAAGGTGGCGCTATCATGCTTCAAGGCGTTAACTCCAGTATTGAAGCCGTAAAAAGTGTCTTTATCGGCAACTCAGCGATCTCTGCTGAGTCTAGCGTTGAAGCTGCAGGTGGCGCAATTGCCTCAGCCGCGTTGAATGAGCACCGCGTTTCCATTGTGGACTCTAGCTTTATCAACAATACCGTTGATGGTGGCTCAGGTGGCGCAATGCATCTAGCGGGCACTGATCAGCCGCTTGAGCTCAACAGTGTCACGTTTTACCAAAACCGTGCCTTACCCGTTGATACCCCGTCACAAGGTGGTGCACTTTATATCAGTAATTTCCCTGGCGACATCACATTCAATAACCTTACGTTCATTGCCAACGAGGCCGATGAGGGTGCTGGTGTTTACGGCTTGAATGAGGCAGACCGCAATAGCGAACTTAAAGTGTATAACTCTATTTTCGATAATGAAGGCATTAACTGCGCTGATGATGACCCAGGGTATAAGACTTTAGAAGATCGCGTTTATTTTTATAACCGAGCGGATGATGACAGTTGTACTCCGCTATTGTCTGAGGAAACTCCAACCATCACTTACAACGATTTATCCGAAGAGCAACAAAAAAGCGCCTCACAAAATGATCTCGTTGGTCTAAGTGATGGCTTAGTTTATCGTGAAGACTTAGCAATGCCTGTCTTGGTTCCCAATACCGATGTGTTGATCAACCAAAACAACGAAGTCAGCGCCATTTATGCCTGTACAGAAGCAGATCAGCTTGGCTTAAGTCGAGCAGCAGGTGGCGCTTGTGATATTGGCGCCGTTGAGAAGCAAGAGCTAACGGCAGTTGATGACTTCCCAGGCCAAGAGTTCTCTCCTGCGGTTTCATCAAATGTCTATATTAACCCAAACAGCTGCCGTCAATTAGTCTTTGATAATGACCCAGACTTAGACATCAGCACAACGCAATACTATGCAACGGGCCGCTCGGTAATCGTTGATGTGCTTGAAAACGATATCGCTGATTTAGCAACAGGTATTAATACTGCATCGGTCACACAGATTGATGGCGCTGTTGCTACAACCTATCAGATTGATGACCCAGCCTTGTACGATTTCTTAATCGCACCATCTGAGCAAGAGCGCTATAGCGAATCTCAGCTTGAGGAGTGTTTACAAGATCGTAAGGACAACTTCTCTGACTATGTATTATTGGTTGAGAATGACGATCGAGTACTAGGTGTTCAAACGCTGACCTACTCAGTTGAAAGTGGCGATGGGTTAATTGAATCCACAGCAACTGTCACTGTGGATATCGATAATATCCCACCTCAAGCACGAGATGATGAAGTTCGTATTGCTGTGGGCACGTTCAAAACTCGAATCGATTTAACCAGCAATGATACCGATGACGACTCAATTTCAGACACCATGATTGATGCTGAGCAATGTGCGAGACTGACAGTTGACACTGACGCAGCTTCTGATGCGGATCTCGTCGAGCTTGGACTCAACCGTGAGACGATTTATCTAACGAATCCAAACCCAACCAGCTTGGAGACAGATGATCTATTCCTAGAGAAAATCGTTATCGTTGATCCTCCTATTTACGGCTCGCTTGAGCTTGATAAAGAAACTTGTGAAGTGTTTTATATTACCGAAAATATCTTCCAAACAGCGAATGACTTCTTCACCTACGAGGTTGCTGACTATGAGGAAGACGAGTTTCTTAGCAATATGCGCCTCTCTAATACGGCTCGCGTAGATATTATTATGACAGGCCCAGGAACACAGGATCAGGTTAATCAGCTGCCGAACTCACTGACAAAAAATGGTAGTTTTGACTGGTTCTTACTGCTTGGCTTAACGGGCTTGCTGTTTTTACGACGCAAAAACCGCTAAACCCTCCTTTCATAATCCCTTCAAAATCAACAGGCTAGCCATTGGCTAGCCTGTTCGTTTATAGTATCTGTTTATATTCTTAAAAACCGCCATGCTCCCGATTGCCGACTGGCTCAGACAAGCCGCGCCCTATATCAACTCACATCGTGGTAAGACGTTTGTCATTAAAATCAGTGGAGATGTTTTAGCTGATGCCACACTGTGGGAGTCAACGGCTTATGACATTGCTCTACTACATAGCCTTGGAATCAAAGTGGTACTCGTGTTTGGTGCTCGCGAACAGATCAACCACGCGCTCAGCCTTGCCGGAATAAAAACCGCCTTCGACAGCATGAGCCGTATTACGCCACCCCAAGCCATGCCTGTTTTACAGCAAGTCGCTGGACAAATGCGCTTTGAAATCGAATCCATGTTTAGCCGTGGTACGCCAAGCTCACCGTTATATGGCGCGAGTGTTAAAACGTGCTCAGGAAACTTCATCATTGCCAAGCCCTCAGGTGTTATTAATGGTCATGACTATCAGCATACAGGCGAGGTGCGCCGAGTAGAAACCGATGCTATTCGGGCCATCATTCAAAACAATGCTATCGCACTGCTCTCGCCAATAGGTGTTTCCATTACTGGCCAGTCGTATAACCTCAACGCTGAACAAGTGGCTGTTCAAGTCGCAGCGCAGCTACAGGCGCATAAGCTGATTTTTATCGGTAAGGGCATTCCTTTAAGCGATAATCAACAACAGCGTATTCGCGAATGCGATGCTGATGATCTGCGCCAGCAAACTGGGCCCTCGATCTATATTCAAGCCGCTCAAGAGGCCTTAGCCCTTGGGATCGAGCGTGTTCATCTGGTTGATAGTCAAGAAAAGGGCGCACTGATCCAAGAACTCTTCACCCGTGATGGCAGCGGCACTCTGATCACCCAATCGCCTTATGAACAAATCCGCAGCGCGACGATTGCAGATATTTCAGCGATCATTGCTCTAATCGAGCCGCTAGAACAAAAAGGCATCTTGGTTAAGCGGGCACGTGAGCAGCTTGAAAACGAAATCTATAATTTCTATGTGATGACACGCGACCAAGCGGTTATCGGCTGCGCCGCGCTATATCCGTTTGCTGAAGGACTCGCGGAAATCGCCTGCGTGGTGATTCATCCTAACTACCAAGCTCAATACCGCGGTGAAACCCTGCTTGAGACACTGGAGCAAAAAGCACAGCAACAGGGTATTTCGACCTTATTTGTGCTCACCACACAAACCGAACATTGGTTTATTGAGCAAGGCTTTACGCCAGCGCCGCTGGATCGCCTGCCAAAAACCAAGCAAATGCTATACAATTACGACCGCAATTCGAAAGTCTTAACTAAAACACTTTAAACGCTCAGTTTCCCGGAGACACTATGCCTGATTATCGTTCAAAAACCTCCACACATGGCCGCAATATGGCTGGCGCACGCGCATTATGGCGTGCCACTGGCATGAAAGACGATGATTTTTCAAAACCGATTATTGCCGTTGCTAACTCCTTCACCCAGTTTGTCCCTGGCCACGTCCATTTAAAAGACCTAGGCCAACTGGTGGCTCGTGAAATTAAACAAGCCGGTGGCGTTGCAAAAGAATTTAACACCATTGCTGTCGATGACGGCATCGCTATGGGCCATGATGGCATGCTCTATAGCCTGCCTTCGCGTGAGATCATTGCCGACTCGGTTGAGTATATGGCTAATGCTCACTGCGCCGATGCGTTAGTTTGCATCTCCAACTGCGACAAAATTACTCCGGGCATGCTAATGGCCGCCATGCGCCTAAATATTCCTGTGGTTTTCGTCTCTGGCGGACCAATGGAAGCCGGTAAAACCGCTTTATCTGGACACAAGCTCGACCTAGTTGATGCCATGGTTATGGCCGCCGATGATAGCGTTGATGATGAAACGGTTGCCGCCGTAGAGCGCTCAGCTTGTCCAACTTGTGGCTCCTGTTCTGGTATGTTTACCGCAAACTCGATGAACTGCCTAACCGAGGCTTTAGGGTTATCACTGCCAGGCAATGGCTCAACACTGGCTACACACGCTGATCGCGAACAGCTATTTTTACGCGCAGGGCGCTTAATTGTTGACGTGGCTAAACGCTATTATGAGCAAGATGACGAGTCAGTTTTGCCGCGCTCAATCGCTAATAAAAAAGCCTTTGAAAACGCCATGAGCCTTGATATTGCTATGGGCGGCTCTACTAACACAGTATTGCACCTACTCGCTGCCGCCCAAGAAGGTAAT
>JAXHSS010000189.1:0-2547 GCA_034190675.1 Pseudomonadota bacterium | reverse complement strand
GTGCATTCAATATGCTTTGGTTGTTATATGGCATCAGTGCTATAAGCCTGTTTCTTTTGGTTTATTGCGATCCTGAAAGACGCCGTTTGGCACGATTAACTCCAGCAAAAAAGCTTGGGTTATCATGGGTGAGGTTCGGTTTATATATGGCAGTTTTTGCCCCCTTTTTATGGGCAATATATCATGTTAACACTGCGCATATCATGATCAGCTCAGGCTTTGTTTTTGTATTAGGCTGGTGCTATGTTATGCTCTTCAAAGTGCATTCAAAAAAGAAAGCCAAGCCAGCTCGGCTCAGCTAATTTTTCAATGAGCATAACAAAGTAGCACGTATCGCCCAGCTCTAGCTGGGCTGTTGACGTTAAAGAAAAATGGGTGTCGACAGTATTAAAAGTATCGACAAAGTCGATAAAGTGCTTACAAGTACAGGTTGAATACAAGCCCGAGTGTTCGAGGTTCTCCTGCTCTGATCATGTCAATTTCTCCGCGCGATTGAATTGCTTGATTGTAATAGTCTAGATCAAAGGCATTTCGTGCATAAACAAATGCGCCCCAGTGTTCCTCTTCGTAGCCTATGCGCGCATTAACTAACGTACGTTGAGGGGTCTTGGTTGGCTCTGTATTTGCTGGGTCGATGAAATAATCGTCGGTCGAGTTAATGTCGGCGCCAATAAAAATGCCTGAATTAAAGCTATATTCTGCGCCCACGGATAAAGTCGTTTGTGGCGCAAATGGAAATGAATTTCACGCAAAATTTTGGTTTGAGTTCTCAAATTCATCGAATTTAGTATGTACAAAGGCTAAGGCCCCAAAAACAGATAATTGCCAAGTAGGCTGGAAGTTGATTTCTAATTCGCCTCCATACAGCTGCGAGGTGACCGCATTAACCGTATCGTAGTCTAACTGATTGCCTGATGGGCCGAATACGTCCACTTGCTGATCACTCCAATCTGTTTAAAAAATATTTCCGTTTAGCGTTAAGCGTTGATCTATCCATTGTGGGCGTTAGGCGATCTCGTAGTTATTGGTATACTCAGGATCATATATATTGCGCTGACCATTAAAGTAGTTGGTTTGTACACCCCCAGCGCGATAACCTTGTTGGAAGGTAAAGCCCAGACTCACCCCAGGTGAAATATCATAGACTAGACCGATTTTAGGTAAAAACGCAGTTAAGCGGCTGGAAATTTGCTCTCAAGTAGGTTCGGGCAATAAATCCTGCAGGCTAGGGATATTGACCTTGTATTCGTTGACTGAGTAAGAATCTGATTCTTCAATGTCATAAGGGCGCCCATAATGAAACGCCAATAACGTGCAAACTGATATTCCAGCTCGCCGAATAGGGCAACGTTGGTTGTATCAACGCGTTGGTCAAAAACGGCGGTAATTTGCCCAATATCAGAAAACTGTGGGTCTTCTACACCCAAGTTGGCACCAGCAGGCGCATCATCAGTGAAGTCCGTAAAAAAACACCGGCCACTAAGGAGAGTTTGCGCAGGTTGACCAGAGCTTTTAGCTCAGTTTCAACACTTTCAATATCAGAGAAGCGATAAAGGGTGCCTAACGGGAGTTGGGAGTTGTCGAAATCTTCCAGTCGATCATAATTTGCTTGGAAATAGGTGGTTTCTGATTCAAATCGTAATTCAGGTAATGCATCTAAACCAACTCGAAGATTTAATGAGTCAATGGTTGATCCTTCGCGAGCAGCATGATCAGAGGTGTTAATGCGCTCCTCAGGATAGTTTTCATACTCGATGAAATCATGGCCACCGTAATTCTCTTGATGTGAGAATTTGAGCACAGAATCAATGTTCTTGGAAGGGTCAAACCGAAGTGCTACTCGGGCCGCTTTTTGCTCTCGAGCATCGTATCGATTGGTGTTTCTTGTGGGATTGGAAACAAAGCCATCGGTATTAAGCAATTCTCCAGAGATACGTAATGTAAGCATTTCGTCAATTAAAGGCGCATTAAATGCAACGGCTCCAGCGCGAGTGTTTCTGTCGCCAAGCTCTAATCGCAATTTGGCTTCTTCGTCATAATTGGGGTCTTTTGATCGGATAACAACGGCACCAGCAAGGGCATTTCTGCCCGTTTGAGTAGATTGGGGCCCTTTTAATATTTCGACTTGCTCTAAATCCCAAGTGGAGTAGGGGCCAAAAAAGGTTAGCTGGTTCGAGTTTGAGATGGTAGCGCCATCAACACTCGTAGAGATAAGCAGCCCATTACCACTTCCACCGACGCCGCGTTGATCAATGCCCCGAATAGAAAAACCTTGTTCATTAAACGAGCCGATAATGCCCGGCGTTCGGTTAATGATGTTGTAATCCCCCCAATAAATAATAGGAGTTAAAAGTAGGAAATTTTATTATGATTTAATTCAGGAGATTTTCTATGAAAACATCAAGATTTAGTGATTCGCAAATCCAGCGATTTTAAAACAATATGAATCGGGCATCCCTGTCACCGAACTGTGCAGAGAGCACGGGATGAGCCAAGCCAGCTTTTACAAATGGAAGGTGAAATATGGTGGTATGGATGCGTCGATGA
>JAXHSS010000188.1:0-2577 GCA_034190675.1 Pseudomonadota bacterium | reverse complement strand
TGTGTGAAGGTCGTAGTATTGGTCAGCGCATCGGTAGTGGTGTGGTTCGTGTTGTTGAGAGCATTAACGACATGGAAAAAGTTCAAGAAGGCGACGTACTTGTTACAGACATGACGGACCCAGATTGGGAACCAGTGATGAAGCGTGCAGCGGCTATCGTAACTAACCGTGGTGGCCGTACTTGTCACGCGGCGATTATCGCTCGTGAGCTTGGCGTACCTGCTATCGTGGGTTGTGGCGACGCAACAGATGTTCTAAACGAAGGCCAGGAAGTAACGGTTTCATGTGCAGAAGGTGATACAGGCTTTATCTACGAAGGTCTTTTGGACTGGGAGCGCAAAGAAAACTCTATTGAATCAATGCCAGACATTGGTTTCAAAATCATGATGAACGTGGGTAACCCAGACCGCGCATTTGATTTCCAAAACCTACCTAACGAAGGTGTGGGTCTTGCACGTCTTGAGTTCATCATTAACCGCATGATTGGTGTTCACCCGAAAGCTTTGTTGAACTTCGATACGTTGCCATCGGATGTGAAATCAAGCGTTGAGAAGCGTGTTGCTGGCTATGATAGTCCAGTTGACTTCTATGTTGAGAAGATTGTTGAAGGCGTGAGCACGCTTGCAGCCGCGTTCTATCCGAAGAAAGTGATTGTTCGTCTTTCGGACTTTAAATCAAACGAATACGCGAACCTAGTAGGCGGTCGTTTATATGAGCCAGAAGAAGAAAACCCAATGATCGGTTTCCGTGGTGCTAGCCGTTATATTTCTGACAGCTTCCGCGATTGTTTCGAGCTTGAGTGCCGCGCAATGAAAAAAGTGCGTGAGGAAATGGGCTTTACAAATGTTGAGTTGATGGTGCCCTTTGTGCGTACGGTTGGTGAGGCTGAGTCAGTTATCAAGCTTTTGGCTGAGAATGGCTTGAAGCGCGGTGAAAACGGTTTGCGCGTTATTATGATGTGCGAATTGCCAACGAATGCGCTACTTGCTGAACAATACCTTGAGTTCTTCGATGGCTACTCAATCGGCTCAAACGACCTAACCCAGCTATCTTTGGGTCTGGATCGTGATTCAGGTATCGTTTCTCACTTGTTTGATGAGCGCGATGAAGCGGTTAAGAAACTACTTAAAATGGCGATCGATGCTTGTAATAAAGCGGGCAAATACGTTGGTATTTGTGGTCAAGGCCCTTCAGATCACCCAGATCTTGCGAAGTGGTTGATGGACGCTGGTATTCAAACAGTATCACTTAATCCTGATACCGTTTTGGATACTTGGTTCTACCTTGCTGAGGGAAGCAAGTAATCTACTTGTTTTGCTGAGCGGCCAGTTGGTCGCTTAAAAAATATTAAAGCGCCGCTGCAGTGATCTGCAGCGGCGTTTTTTTATGAGAAAAGACGCTTGGATAAGCATGATGATTGATGCTGTAAGGCGCTTGCGTGTTTAATTGAGCTTGGCGATGCATTATAAGCGGTCGCCACCTCATTTAGGTGCAGTAATTACTGAGAGATTTCGCGCGCCTGATTCTGTCAGAGGCTGTTTTATTTGGGGTGGATTCAGTAAAATAGCCAGCTTTGATTAGTATTAACATCGAGATTTATGAGCACAGTACGTACCCGCATTGCACCTTCTCCTACCGGCGACCCACATGTTGGCACTGCCTATATTGCATTATTTAACTATTGCTTTGCAAAACAGCATGGCGGTGAGTTTATCTTGCGAATTGAAGATACTGATCAAAAACGCAGTACAGCCGAGTCTGAGCAGGCGATTTTGGATAGCTTGAAATGGATGGGCTTGCAGTGGGACGAGGGGCCAGATATTGGTGGAGAATATGGGCCTTACCGTCAAAGTGAGCGCAAAGCGCTTTATGCCTCTTATGCAATGCAGCTAGTAGAGTCAGGTCATGCCTATTTTTGCTTTAGAACGCCAGAGGAGTTGGATGCCATTCGTGCAGCTCGTGTCGAGGCAGGTTTAAATCCGGGTATAAAGGGTGACCTAGCGCTGCCCGAAGAGCAAGTCCAGCAGCGCCTTGCAGCAAACGAGCCTTATGTCATTCGAATGAAAGTGCCTGATGAGGGTGTATGCGTCATTGAGGATGGGTTACGTGGCACAATCGAAGTGGAGTGGTCACAGGTTGATCATCAAATCCTGCTTAAATCCGACGGTATGCCTACGTATCATCTTGCCAATGTCGTTGATGATCATTTAATGAAAATAACCCATGTGATTCGTGGTGAAGAGTGGATTAGCTCAGCGCCTAAGCACTTTTTGTTGTATCAATATTTTGGCTGGGAGATGCCAAAATTAACGCATATGCCATTACTACGCAATCCAGATAAATCCAAGTTGAGTAAGCGTAAAAACCCAACCAGTATTCATTTTTATCAGCGTATGGGCTTTATGCCAGAGGCGGTGATGAATTATCTCGGGCGTATGGGCTGGTCAATGCCGGATGAGCGTGAGAAATTTACACTTGATGAAATGGTTGCCGAGTTTGATATTCAGAGAGTGTCTCTGGGCGGTCCAGTTTTTGATGTTGAAAAACTGCGTTGGCTTAATGGTCAGTGGTTGCGCG
>JAXHSS010000187.1:0-2637 GCA_034190675.1 Pseudomonadota bacterium | reverse complement strand
AATTCAGTGAGCTATCTCCGTGTTCTACAAAAAACACGCGAGGCGGTGGGTTATCCACGGTGGATTCATGAGATGTTAATACATCAAGTGCGATCTCTTTAAACTCTTCGATATCGGCTTCATAACTAATACCAATTGGCAGATCGATTCGGCCAAATTGATCGGTATGGGTCATGTTGACCACGGCAGAGGAAAGCACGGTCGAGTTTGGGATAATGATATTAGACCGCTGGAAGGTTTCAATTTCAGTCGAGCGGAAGTTGATTTTGCGCACAATGCCTTCTTGAGTATCAATTTTAACCCAGTCGCCCACTTTAATCGGGCGCTCGATAATCAGGATAATGCCTGAGACAAAGTTACTAACAATTTCTTGAAGGCCAAAACCAATACCAATCGATAAAGCAGAGGCAATCAGCGCAATATTGCCCAGCTCAACACCAGCCACAACGATAGCGATGATAATGGCGAGGGCATAACCGACATAAGTGACCACCGACGAGATGGCATATTGCGAGCCAACATTAAGGCCTGAGTCAGGCATGATGGATTCGGCTATATAAGAGCGAGATTGCTTCACTAAATAGCCAATTGCAAAGAACGTGAAAATCCCTAAGACAATATTGCTCGGCGAAATCACCACGCTGCCAATCGTGACATCTGAGAGCAGTGAGCTGACAAAACTGGCGACTTCTTGATGGTGCATACCCCAGATACGTAACAGCGCATAAACCGCTAACAAGAATAGGGCAGGATTAACCAGTAGATTCGCTGTGGTTTTGATGCGCTGGAGGGTGATGATACGCAGGCCAAAACGCTCGCGAAGAATCGGCTGGAGAACGATGAAATTGATCGAATCGAAGATCAGCAGGCGGAAAACCCCAAGGAATAAAATAATCACAGCCAGCGAGACAATGGTGTTTTGGAGCAACATGGTGCTGAAATTCAGATAGCCACCAATGCAGGAAATCATGGCGATAGGCACAATCACTAAGCTCAGGCGACGGGCGATTTGGGTAATCGGGTTGATCTGCGTCTCACCATCATGCTTTTCATTATGCCAAAGCTCGAGCGATAGCAGGCGTAAAAATAATACGCCTTCCAGCAAAATAAAGACCAGTGTGAGGAAATAACGCGCGCTGTTGGGTAATTCGAGATATTGCTGCCAAATCGAATAAAGCACATGTAAGCCCAGCACTAAACTGACTTGGAAGACGCGGTTTAGGATACTGTTAATGTGCGTGAAGCGGAACTGGTCAATGCGCCATTTTGGATCATCGGTGACCAGTAGGTTCTTTATGAAATAGGTAGGAACAAAGACGATAAACACAAAGGCCAATAAGCCAATAATGAAAGCTGCTGGCGCTGAGTCGCTCGGGCTGATGGAATCCGTTGCAAAGAGCTGGTTGGCAATCACCACAAAAGCCCACCAGATCAGCAGTGAGGGAAACAGAATATCCGTAAGATTTTCCGCTAAGTTGGCAATTAATTTACGCGAGAAATTGGGCTTCTCAACTTGAGAGCGAAAGCCAATAAATCGGGAAATGAAGTAATTCAATGCGGCCATAATGGCAAAAGACAATAAGAAGCCAATGACATACAGGCCTGCATTGCTCGAGGCATTAGCCACTTGGTCTTTTAACCACCGCGTAACTTCGGAAATGAAGCCCCAAAAAGAGGACAATGACTTTCCAGCATCATTGATCAACGCATTAAAATTAGCAGGGGGTAATACACGGTCATTAAGCTGTTTGATCAGGCCGGTCTCTTCGCTGGCCGTGATGGCAGAAAAAACCTGCCGGCTTTGCTTTTGAATCAGGTCGATAAGCTTCAGATGGCTATCGTAATCAGCCACTTCGCGCTGATATTTTTTGCGAAGCTCGCTCAGCTCCTCGCTGACATACGGAGTTTCGCCAGATTCGCTATTATCCTCATCTTTTTTGTTCGTCGACTCAGGCTCAGAGATGGTGTCGAGCAAATCAACTACTTTGGCTTTTTTATCACGGATCAGGTCGCGCACTGCTGAACTACTTTCTAAAACGGATTGCAGTTGATTAAGCGCTTCTTTTGTTTGATCGGGCGTCAGACTTACGCTTCTGTCGACTTGTTCCTCAAATCTTGCAATGGTTGACTGCCAGTAATCTCGGGTTTTCTCCCAGTTTTTGAGTAGCTGAGGCGCGTTAATTTCTTGGCGGGAGTCCTCGCTTGAAATGGAATCATTGACCAGTTGAACGGTATAGCTTTCATTGCCAGAATTATTACTGACCCAGCCGCAGCTGCTAATCAATAAGGTGAAGGTCAATAGGGGAATCAGTCGAAAAAAAGTTTTCATAACGCCAAAAGTGGAAAAAGTCATCGGTAAATAGGCTAATGTAGCTCAATAGGTATAACAGACGCAATTTGATTGTTTGGATTCCCCTATTCTGTTAATCTATCACCCCATCTTGAGCCAGACATCAACAAGCATTTTTAATATTATGCCACGAATTATTTTTGTTACAGGCGGGGTGGTTTCCTCTCTCGGTAAAGGGTTAACGGCAGCGGCTTTGGGCGCTATTCTTGAGGCGCGTGGCCTGTCCGTTACGATGATCAAAATGGACCCTTATATCAATGTTGACCCTGGCACGATGAGCCCATACC
>JAXHSS010000186.1:0-2658 GCA_034190675.1 Pseudomonadota bacterium | reverse complement strand
ACCCTGGCAAATCTGCCATAAGTCTCCCGGGCTTTTATCCCGCCGTGTAACCTTCGATGAGGTCGAGTGCTCTCGGACCAGACACTGTCGAAACAGTCGGAACCCTAGCGCTCTATTTTTATGATTTTGTGCGTCAATGCGTGGGGCACTGTTTTTGATTTAGCAATTACTATGCCATAGTTGCAAATGCTCAACGAGTATCAAGCTTTTAAACCCCTTAAAAAAAACGCTCACTCGGTTAATGCGATTAACCTCGAGTAACGCAGCCGGCTCACTGATTAGGAATCGGACTTGTTTTCATAACGCTGTTGAATGGTGGTCGCTTTTTTGATCATCGGGGTGATGGTCGAGCCTTGGACAAGGATAGAGAACATAACCACCGCAAAGGTCATCACCACGATAAAGTCGCGTACCTCAAGGTTGTCTAAAGCGTCTATTGGATAACCCGTTGGGATGGTTAATGCTAAAGCTAGTGCCAAACCTCCGCGCAGCCCGCCCCACCAGAGAATGCGAACTGACATTGGGTTGTATTGACGAAACGGTTTAAAGAAAAGGTAGCTGACTTTAATACTGATATATCTTGCGCACAGCACAAGAGGGATGGCAAATAGGGCAGGCAATAGCTCTTTTTCGCGAATATCAAAGAGCAGCAAAGTCAGGCCAATCATCAAAAACAAAACGCCATTAAGAAATTCATCAACCACTTCCCAGAAGCGATCTAGGTGTTGTTTACTATCCTCAGAAAAGCCTGTTTTACGTGTCCAGTTACCGATAATTATGCCTGAAACAACCATCGCTAGCGGGCCTGATACGTGGAAAAACTCTGTACAAACATAGCCTGCGGTTGGAATCGCCAGCGTTAACATGAGCTCTAGCGAGTGGTCATTGGTTGAGCTGATTAACAGGTGGAATAAAAGCCCGAGGAAAAACCCATAGGTGATCCCGCCTAAAGCTTCAACTGCAAAGAGCTGCGCAACATCAAGAGCAGTGGGCTCAACGTCGCTGAATGCAAAGGCTGACAGTGTAACGAAAAGCACAAAACCAAAGCCGTCATTAAAGAGCGATTCACCTTCGATTTGCGTTGATATTCTTGTGGGAGCATGAAGTTTTTTAACAATGGCGAGCACCGCAATCGGGTCGGTCGGAGAGATCAAAGCGCCAAATAAAAAGCAATGGATAAGATCAAAGGGAATATCAATGGCTTGAAGAAAGTAATACAAACCATAGCCAACGATTAGGGTGGATAAAAGCGTGCCAACTGCTGTCAGCGTGGCGATTTCCCACTTTTGGTCTTTAAACTGACCTAGTTTGACAAACAAACCGCCGGCAAACAAAAGAAAGCCTAATACGCCGTCTAATAAAAAGTTAGAAAAGCTCATCTGAGCGACAACTTGAGCGGCGATTTCTTGGAGGGAGAAAATATCAAACTGACCCAGTAAGACGATGGTTAATGAGATCATCAAGGCGCTGGCTGTTATCGTGATGGTGCTTTGCAGCTTGATGATTTTGCTGCTCACTAAGGCGATGATCATCGCGGAGAAAGCCAAAAGACAAAAGGTAGTATAAGCCGTCATTGGAATGTCCTACGCAAAGAAGTCACTATAAGTAAATTACATTTAAATAACAAACAACTTGGGGAGCACAAGAACAGGTTTTTCACAAGGGCGTTGCTAATCTGAACAAAATCAAAAGGAGAACCTATGTCATTACTCAAACAACACTGCCTTGTGAACGGGCAATGGATCGCTTCCTCAAATGAGAAAACCGCTGATGTTACTAATCCGTCTACGGGCGAAGTGGTTGCAACGGTACCACAATTGCAAGAAAGTGAAGTAGAAGATGCGGTTGAGGCAGCACATCAAGCCTGGCTGAGCTGGCGCGATACCCCAGCTAAAGAGCGTAGTCGCTTGCTTAAAAAATGGTTTGAATTACTCACCGAATTTGCTGATGAGATAGCAAACATTATGGTTCAAGAGCAGGGTAAGCCACTTAGTGATGCAAAAGGTGAAATGGCTTATGCCAACAGCTTTATCGAGTGGTTTGCCGAAGAAGCTAAACGTGCTTATGGCAAAACCTTGCCATCACCAAGCTCACATGATCGGTTATGGACCTTAAAACAGCCTGTCGGGGTCTGTGGCATTATTACGCCTTGGAATTTCCCTGCGGCGATGATTACTCGAAAAGTAGGCCCTGCTCTGGCAGCGGGTTGCAGCTGTTTGATCAAGCCTGCCATGCAAACACCGCTGACGGCTTTGGCCATGGCGGCGCTGGCCGAAAAAGCGGGTATTCCAGAAGGTGTGATCAACGTAGTTACTGGCGATGCAAAAATGATTGGCCAAGTGCTCACCACGCATGATCAAGTGCGCAAAGTTTCGTTCACTGGCTCAACACAGGTAGGGCGATTACTCATGGAGCAAAGCGCAAGCACGATCAAAAAGCTGTCATTAGAGCTGGGTGGTAATGCGCCGTTTTTAGTTTTTGATGATGCCGATATAGAGGCAGCCGTTGATGGTTTGATCAAGGCGAAATTTCGCAATACTGGGCAGGTATGCATTGCACCCAATCGAGTTTATGTACAATCAGCCATCTATGAGAAGTTTGCTGAGCAACTTAGCAAACAAGTCAGCACGTTAACTGTGGCTGATGGGCTGCAAGAGG
>JAXHSS010000185.1:0-2662 GCA_034190675.1 Pseudomonadota bacterium | reverse complement strand
TTTGAATACGCGGATACTGACTTTTTGTTCCAGCTGTTTGATGATTGCGAAAAACAATGCCTGTCGCTGATCGATAATAAACTGGCCTTACCCGCCTATGAGTTTGTGCTTAAAGCCTCGCATACCTTTAACCTTCTTGATGCACGCAAAGCGATTTCCGTCACCGAGCGCCAGCGTTTTATTCTGCGTGTTCGTACGCTGGCTCGTGCGGTAGCACAAGCCTATTTTGACTCCCGAACCGCTTTGGGCTTCCCACTGGCTGACGCCGACATTCGTGATGAGGTCTTAGCAAAAATCGAGAAACAAAAAAACAAGAAGAAAAAGGAGAAAAAAGCATGAACACCGTGAATTGCTTATTTGAACTCGGTACAGAAGAATTACCGCCTACCTCCTTGAAAACCTTGGCCGATGCGTTGACATCCGGTGTCGTCGCTCAGCTTAATGCAGCCGGCATTGAAACGCAGAGCGTGACTACCTATGCTGCGCCGCGTCGCTTAGCATTTTTGCTTGAAAACCTGCCAGAAAAACAACCCGACCGCGAGATTGAGCGCCGTGGACCTGCTGTTCAAGCCGCTTTTAAAGATGGCAAGCCAACTAAAGCCGCCGAGGGCTTTGCCCGCTCTTGTGGCACAACCGTTGACCAATTAAGCCGCTTGAGCACGGATAAAGGCGAATGGCTCGCTTATACCCTTCAAGAGCAAGGTAAGCATTTGTCCGAGCTATTACCCGAGATGATTAATAAATCACTTGATCAGCTACCGATCCCTAAGCGCATGCGCTGGGGTAATCGCAAAGCGCAATTTGTTCGCCCAACACAATGGGCCGTACTCATGCTAGATGATCGCGTGATCGATGCCGACATTATTGCTCAAAAAACAGGTCGTCAGTCTTTAGGTCATCGCTTTCATCACCCTGAAGCTGTTAGCTTCAAGCAAGCGGCAGATTACACTGCCGCCCTAGAAACGGCCTATGTGCTGGCCGATTTTGAACGCCGCAAACTGATGATCAAAGCTCAGATTGAAGCCGAAGCGCAAAAGCTCGGTGGAACAGCGACAATTGATGAAGACTTGCTTGAGGAAGTCACCGCATTGGTGGAGTGGCCTGTCGCCATGACCGGTCAGTTTGAAGAAGTGTTCCTTGACGTGCCACAAGAAGCGCTGATTTACACCATGGAAAGTAACCAGAAATACTTTACAGTTTTGGATAAGGACGGCAAATTACTGCCTAACTTTATCACCATCAGCAATATCGACAGCAAAAACCCACAAGCCGTTATTCAAGGCAATGAGCGAGTGGTTCGCCCTCGCTTGTCAGATGCTAAGTTTTTCTTCGAAACGGATCAAAAGAAAACACTCGCCGAACACGGCGAAATGCTCAAAAGCATGGTCTTTCAAAACGAGCTTGGCACCTTGGCCGACAAAACCGAACGACTCAGCCTCATTGCAGGCAAAATCGCCGCTGCAATTGGAGCAGACCAAGCTTTGGCTCAAGAGGCCGGCGCTCTTGCGAAGTCGGACTTGGTCACGGATATGGTTTACGAGTTCACTGACTTACAAGGCATCATGGGCTATTACTATGCCAGCAAAGAAGGCAAACCTGGCGAGCTTGCCGTGGCGCTTAAAGAGCAGTATCTGCCGCGCTTCTCAGGAGATGAGCTACCAAGCACCGTAGTTGGCCTTGCACTCTCGTTGGCTGATAAAATCGACACCCTAGTGGGCATTATCGGTATTGGTCAATTCCCTACGGGTGATAAAGATCCATTTGCACTTCGTCGAGCAACCCTAGGTATTTTGCGTATTCTGATCGAAAAGCAGTTACCGCTGGATCTTGCCGAGCTAGTAAAAATCAGCATGGCAAGCTTTGCAGATAAGCTCAGTAACGATACGGTATTAGCTGATGTTTTGCGCTTTGTTGAAGGGCGTTATCGCGCGTGGTACCAAGAAAAGGGCATTGGCGCTCAGGCTGTAGCGGCTGTTCAGGCAACTCAAGAAACTCGACCCGTCGCCTTTGATGCGCGTGTTCAGGCGGTGGCGCAATTTAGCGATATGCCAGAAGCAGAAGCCTTAGCAGCGGCGAACAAACGCGTCAGTAATATTCTCGCGAAATCTGATCAAGCCGTGTCGGAGCTCAAAGTCGATGAATCTCTGTTTGAACTAGAGCAAGAAACTCAGCTTTGGCAGCAGATTCAAGAAAAGCAGGCCGCTCAGTCACCTCTCTTGGCAGATCAAGCTTATGGCCAAGCATTAGCCTTATTGGCGGATCTGCGTGAACGTGTTGATCTCTTCTTCGATCATGTGATCGTTATGGCTGATGATGCCGCTATTCGCGATAACCGTTTGGCCTTGCTCGCAGCACTGCAACAGTTGTTTATGAATGTGGCGGATATTTCAAAGCTGGATTAAAGCAACCCACTAAAACGTTAAACAAAAAAGCTGCTGAGATCACACCAGCGGCTTTTTTATTGTTAATGCGCAAAAGGGTCTAAGGAGCGCAGCAGCGCAAGGACTAAATATTGCCTAAGCGGACATACTTAGTTTCAATATATTCTTCCAACCCTTCTTCGCCGCCTTCTCGACCTAGACCCGACTGCTTAACTCCACCAAATGGGCTAGCCGCATTTGATAAGGAGCCAGAGTTTACACCCACCATCCCTGCCTCGATC
>JAXHSS010000184.1:0-2669 GCA_034190675.1 Pseudomonadota bacterium | reverse complement strand
GGCACGGTGATGTTGTCGAGCCCTTGGCATAGGGCGTTCCAATGTTCGGTTATCCAATCTTTAAGTGCGTTCATGCAAGGCTGTCGAGAAGTGTAGTAAAGAGCATAATGCTTCCAGCTATAACCATTAAAATCAATGTATATTGTTGAAATTTTGCATGGTTGATGTGAGCTAGGTGTCGCTTGGCGGCAAAAACGCTCAATGCGCCGCCTAGCCCGATGGCCAGTCCAAGGCTGCTGATTTCAAAAGTTAACAGGCCAACAAGACCATAAGTTAATAGCTTGACCAGCTGCATAAACAAGGAGTTGATCGACTTGGTTGCGATCAGCGCTTCTTTTTCAAGCCCCGCATTAAGCAAAAAGGGGTTAAGCACAGGGCCTGAACCACCAATAACGCCTGAGACAAAAGCAACGACAGCGGCCAATGGGGCAAAGGCCATGAGGGGCATGGCAAAGCTTTGGCGTTTTTGGCCAAAGCGGTATTGGAAAACGGTGCTAATAAGAAAGAGTGCGATCAGTATTTTGAGCAGGTTGAGTGGCAATTGTACCAAGAACCAAGCGCCCAATGCGCCACCAAGCGCGCTGCCAAGCATCAAACGATAAGCAATGGGCCAGTGAATATGAGGATAAAAAGCAAGCACACGTGTTGGGTTGGCCACAAGTGCCGCTACGGTGATGATTGGCGCCGTGGCAAAAGCAAAATGGCTTAAAGCGATAATAGGAATCAGCAAGGTGGCAGCGCCGCCCGCAGCTAGCGTGCTGATAAACCAGGCAAAAAAGCCGAGTAAAAAGGCGAGCAAGAGGGTGAAGATCATCCCGTTATTATTGCCAGAGACGTGCATTAGGGAAAGAAAAAAACAGTCGTTTTGTGGCTTAAAATTTCTGGACATTTTGAGTGAAATTTTCATCAAACTGTCATATTGGCTCGCTAAGATGGGCGCATATCAAGGGAGGCTATGATGGCTCATCGATTTGATTCGCAGCTCAAAGAGATTGTTCTTGATGATTCGCTTGCGCAACTGCAAACGGGCGATATTGTGCTTTTTCGCGGTTCACGAGCGGTCAGTGATTTAATTTGTTTTATGACCAATAGCCGATGGTCTCATATCGGCATTGTGATTTGCCCGCAAGGCTCACCACCATTACTCTTTGAGGCGACAACCATCACTGAAACACCGGATGTTCAAACAGGGAAGCCCATCATGCGCGGCATCACATTGGTGCCGCTCAAACAACGGATTAAGCAATACCCTGGCCGTGTGGCGGTTCGCCGCTTAGAAGGTGTAAAGAGGACTGAACGCTTCGAGCAGCTAACCTCAAACTGGGTTGAGCAGTGGCAGCATCAGCCTTATAAACGTTACACATTGGCGATCTTGATTGGTTTATTGCCCAAACCGTGGCAAATTCACTTACCTGGTTTGTTTTGCAGTGAGCTGGTGGCTGAATATTACAAAAAACTAAATTGTTTAGAGTCTAAAAAAGCATCCTGTTTTTTTGTGCCGGGAGACTTTGAACACTGCGCCCAGCTTGAGCTTAGCCAAGGCTGGTTATCAACGGAGTATTATTTGAAATAAGGTTAAGTGGTTTTTGGTGCTTGACTTTTTATGCTGATCTGCCATTTTAGAGAAGAGAAACGCATTGCAAAAAAGGAAAGTCCATGTCCAAACCTGCTGCCTCGGAAAAAATCACTACGCTAAAAACGCATCGCAAAAAACCACTAAAAAACCCCAAAATTTTCGTCATTGACACCAACGTTCTGATCCACGACCCCAACGCTCTCAATAATTTCGAAGAAAACCAAATTATCCTCCCGATTACCGTTCTGGAAGAACTTGATAAACATAAATACGGCAATAGTTCTAAGGCTTTTGAATGTCGTCAGGCGATTCGTTTAATTGATACGATTCTTGATGCGGCTTCGCCTGAGGCGATTCGTGCGGGTGTGCCGATCACGCGCGCAAACGGTGAGGCTATGGGCACGTTGTCGATTATTTTGCCGACCGAGGAGTGGTTATCTGGCGGCGAGCTGGAAAATGACCTCAACGACAATGTCATTATCAACTGTGCATTGAGTTTGAAAGCAGAGGCACCGAAAAAGCGGGTAGTGCTGGTTAGTAAAGACATTAATATGCGCTTGAAGGCACGCAGTGCCGGGCTTGAGGCTCAGGATTATCAGAACGATCAGCTGATTTCCGATGTGCAAATGCTGCGCAAGGGCTACCATGAATACGATGGAGTTTTTTGGAATGAAGTCAGCGATGTGCAAACGCTTCGTGATGATGTTTTCGTGGATTTTGTGATCGATGCTGAGCAGGTTCACGAGGTGCTTGGCGTTGAAGAGCTATACCCGAATGAGTTTATCATTGATAGCGCAGATTTTGTGGGCCGAGTGATCGGGCTGGAAGACGACAAATTGCGGATTCGTCATATCAAGAAAGAAGTGATGATGGATACCGAAGTCTGGGGGCTTCATGCCTTGGATATCCAGCAAGCGATGGCGCTTAATTTACTGATTGACCCGAGTGTGCAGATCATTACGCTCACAGGCGCCGCAGGCTCTGGTAAAACGATTCTGGCCTTAGCCGCCGCAATTGAAATGGTGATTGAGCATAAACGCTATAATAAAATTATTGCGACGCGAAGTACGCCAGCGCTTGCTGAGGATCACGG
>JAXHSS010000183.1:0-2689 GCA_034190675.1 Pseudomonadota bacterium | reverse complement strand
AACGTTTCAAATGTGAACTCAAGAAAAATAATTACCTCATTAAACCACCGCATGCGCGCTTTCTCAACCTTGAGTGAGTTTTAGAAATGTATCGAGCAAAGTGCGCAAGTTTTTTGTAAAATGCCTCCATGAATATCCAATGCTGGGGTGTAAACCACCTGACTGCCTCCATCGACGAGCGAGAGCGCCTGTACATCGCGCAGGACAAGCTCTGGCCGTGGCTTGAGGCTTTGCGACAGATCCCAGCGGTCACCGAAGTCTTTTTGCTTTCAACCTGTAATCGAGTAGAAATCTGTCTGGTTGCTGAGCAAGCCATTGATGAATCTGTGGTGTTAGCATGGTTTGCAAAGCTCGCAAAAAGCACGCCTGAATCAGTCAAAAAGACACTGTTTCATTTTCAGGGTCGTGCGGCCTTTCAGCACCTTGTTGAGGTAGCCTCGGGTTTGGACTCGCTGGTTTTGGGTGAGCCGCAGATATTCGGTCAAATGAAATCAGCCTACGCCACCTTGCACCAAGAAGGCTATATCGGCAAAGAGCTGGAGCAGGCCTTTCAGTCGGTTTTTCGTATTGCCAAACGAGTGCGCAGAGAAACAGAGATCGGCGTTAACTCCGTTTCTGTTGCCTCAGTTGCCGTGAGTTTAGCTCGACAATTATTTGGTGAGCTGAGCAAAATGCGCTGCTTGCTTATTGGTGCAGGTGAAATGATTCGCTTGGTCAGTCAGCACATACATACCCAGCAGCCTAAGTCGATCACGATAGCTAACCGAAGTATCAATAATGCGCGTTTGTTGGCTGATGCTGTTCAAGGGCAGGCGGTTAATCTAGAGGAGCTTGAAAGCGCTATGGCGCAAGCGGATTTGGTGATTAGCTGTACCGGCTCCTCCTTGCCGCTGATCGGAACGGGGCTAGTGCAGTCGGTGCAGAAAAAGCGCAAATATCGCCCCTTATTATTGATTGATTTAGCCGTACCACGAGATATTGAGCAGGCGATTGATGATCTAGGCGATGTGTATTTGTACTGTGTTGATGACTTGCAGCAAATCGTTCAAGACAATGTGGAGTCTAGGGCTCAGGCCGCAAAACAAGCGCAGCTGATGATTGACCAAGAGGTCAATGATGTGATGGCTAAGCGTCAGATCAAGCGACAAATGGGAGATGTGGTAAACTACCGCCAAATGGCTGAGCAATGGCGTGAAGAGTTATTGCAAAAAGCGCTCAAAGAGCTGGAAAAAGACCCTAGCAACAGCTTGGCGATTATGGAGCAGTTCAGCGTACAGCTCACCAGAAAATTAACGCATTATCCCACTCAGGCGCTGCGTGAGGCGATTGAGCAACAAGATCAACAGCAAATTCAGGTGATCAAGAGACAACTCGGGATTGAATGAACCTAAAGGTGTGGCGTGATGTTTGTTGTAAATTCGCACCGACTAACTGCCTGCTGCGTTATTGACTAAGGGTTGAGAAGTAGCTGAGAAATGATTGGGGAATAGCTGAGAAATCGATGAGTAGTGATTAACCCTAGCTCACGGTGAATGATTTGAAGGCAAGAACAATAACAAACGATCGAAAGAGATTAGAAGAGACAAAGAAAAGAGATAAGTATGATCAATAAAAGTATCGAGCATAAGCTGGCGCTGGTGGTGGATCGTCATGAAGAGCTCCAAGCTCTGCTTTCTGACCCTGATGTTATCAGCGACCAAGAGCAGTTTATGAAACTCTCCAAAGAGTACGCGGAAAGTGAACCGGTAGTGAAATGCTTTCAGGAATACCAACTACAGTTAGAAAATATTGATACCGCGCAGATGATGCTGGAAGACGATGATCCTGATATGCGCGAAATGGCCGAGCTGGAAATTGCCGAAGCGAAGGAAAAAGTTGAAGCCGCTGAAGTTGAGCTGCAAAAGCTGATGCTGCCAAAAGACCCTTACGATGGCTGTAATGTCTTTTTAGAAGTTCGAGCGGGAACAGGCGGCGACGAAGCGGCTATTTTTAGTGGAGACTTGTTCCGTATGTACAGCCGTTATGCAGAAAAGCGCGGTTGGCGCATTGAGATCATGAGCCAAAGCGATGGCGATCACGGTGGTTTTAAAGAAGTTATTTGTCGTGTCATTGGTGATCAAGTGTACTCGAACTTAAAGTTTGAATCTGGTGCTCACCGTGTTCAGCGTGTTCCTGAAACCGAGTCTCAGGGAAGGGTTCATACCTCAGCATGTACCGTGGCAATTATGCCTGAGCCAGATGAAATGGCTGAGATTGAAATCAAAAAAGAAGACTTGCGTGTCGATACCTTTCGTTCTTCGGGCGCGGGTGGACAGCACGTAAACACCACGGATTCGGCGATTCGTATCACGCACTTACCAACGGGTGTCGTAGTCGAATGTCAGGATGAACGCTCACAGCATAAAAACCGAGCCAAAGCGATGTCGATGCTGCAAGCCAAACTTGTTGATGCGCAAATTCAGGCGCAGCAAAAAGAACAAGCCGCGCAGCGCAAGTCTTTGGTGGGTTCGGGAGATCGTTCAGAGCGTATCCGCACCTATAACTACCCTCAGGGGCGAGTTACAGACCACCGCATTAATTTAACGCTTTATAAGCTGCCTGAAATCATGGAAGGCGATATGGAAGAGCTTATTCAAGGCCTAGTGAATGAGCATCAAGCTGAGCAATTAGCAAACCTCTCTCAGGAAGC
>JAXHSS010000182.1:0-2698 GCA_034190675.1 Pseudomonadota bacterium | reverse complement strand
GGAAAATTAGGAACGAAATAATCGTGAATATTGAGTTTCATGTAAGCTGCTCATCATCACTTGCATCGGCGACATCCGGCCTAGCTCAGCATCATGACACTGTCTAGCCGTTACAATAGCCACTTGTAGCGGCTCATTGAGTTGGAGTAATAGTCTCTGACCCTGGGTTTGTCCCAGTGGTATCAGCTTGATTGCGGCGGCAATTTGGTTTTCAAGCCAACTCCAAGCCAAACCCTCAAATGCTTGCTCAAGGCTGATTTGCCATTGCCAACATGCCAGTGTAAAAGCACTCACCCAATCTAGTGGCTGCTCACTTAGCTCAAAGCCCTCTGGTAATGGCTGGCGGATATACTCCTCGACTTGGCTTAATAATCGCATTAATGCCTTAGCCATCAGGGTGCTTTCCAGCGATAATTCCTTCGTTTCACGAGCCGCCATTAACCACGCATTCCACTGGTCAAATTGCGCACTGTTCTTTTGCTCAAGACACAGAAAAAGTCGCTGACATAGTGGCAAATCTACATAGGCCAAATTGTTTTCGATCAGGCCTTTAAGCCATTCATAACAGCTGTTTTCATCCGTGATTAATCCCCGCTCAACCGCCATCTCCATTCCTTGAGAGTAGGCAAATGCACCTACTGGCAATGCAGGAGAAATCAGCTGAAACAGCCTAAAAAGGTGTGTCGAAGACATGGTATTTAAACTTTCTGACCCGTCGACTGATCTGAGCTATTGCTCGTATGGCCTGTGGCATCATCATGCTCATCAGAGCCTGAGCCATGCGAATGTGGCTCGTGATGATGGTTATGATGATGGTGACCAGCGGAATGCCCAGAATGGTAGGCGCCATTTTCAGGCTCAAAAGCCGCGAGTCGATGACTCACTTGGCCACCCAAACCCAGCACCATATCATCCAAAACATGGTCTTGTTGGTACTGACAATAGCCATCAGCAATCTCAAGTGGCACGTGGCGATTACCTAAATGATAGCAAATCTTGGCAAAAAGAAGCTCATCGCTAACCGTTACGGTGGATACCGCTTCGGTCTTGGTGATGATCTTAATTAACTCTCCTGCTTCTGTTTTTAGGCAGTCACCACCGCGCAGTGTACGACCACGAGGTAATTGAATACCAACCACCTCGCCTTGATCAAGCGTTGCCTTAAACCGAGCCTTTGTACGCTCATCATAGCTTAGCGATAAGCTCCATTTAGCGCTTTGATCACTTGTGTGATTATCGGCAAATTCATAGACCTTTATCATCGTCTTCTGTTCTCATTTCAATTATGGTTTTGTAATACCTAAAACATCACTCAAGTAAAGCGCTAGAATAGAAAATAACGCTGCGCCATTGGCAAAACTTCAGCGGGTTCACAAACTAATAATTCACCATCAGCGCGAACCTCATAGGTTTGCGGATCGACGGACATTTCTGGCTGATAGTGATTATGAATCATATCGGCTTTGGTCACATTACGCGTATTTTTCACCCCGTAAAGCGACTTTTTCAGACCCAACTGCTCCGCCAAATCCGAGTTAGCCGCGGCTTGTGAAACAAATGTCACGCTTGTTGCTGCTGTGGCTGCACCGAAGGCGCCAAACATCGGTCGATAATGCACAGGCTGTGGCGTCGGAATTGAGGCATTGGCATCGCCCATTGGCGCCGCGGCAATCATGCCCCCTTTTATGATCATGGACGGTTTAACCCCAAAAAAAGCTGGCTTCCATAAAATCAAATCCGCTAATTTACCCACCTCGACTGAGCCAACCACATCAGACATGCCATGAGCAATGGCAGGATTGATGGTATATTTGGCAACATAACGCTTTGCACGAAAATTATCCGCTTGAATGGACTCATCTTCTGGTAAGAAACCAAACTGAGCTTTCATTTTATGCGCCGTTTGCCATGTGCGCGTGATCACCTCACCGACTCGGCCCATAGCCTGCGAGTCAGAGGCGATCATGCTGAATGCTCCTTTATCGTGCAAAATATCTTCCGCGGCTATCGTTTCTTTGCGAATTCGAGAGTCCGCAAAGGCAACATCTTCAGCAATCGATGGATCCAAGTGGTGACAGACCATCAGCATATCCAAATGCTCATCGACCGTGTTGATCGTATAAGGGCGCGTCGGGTTGGTGCTGGACGGCAGGACATTGGACTCACCACAAGCCTTGATAATATCTGGCGCATGGCCACCGCCAGCACCTTCGGTATGGAATGTATGGATGGTTCGACCTTTAAATGCAGCAATCGTATCTTCCACAAAGCCTGACTCGTTTAGCGTGTCGGTATGGATAGCGACCTGAACATCATATTGCTCAGCAACGGCTAGACAGTTATCAATTGAGGCAGGCGTTGTGCCCCAATCCTCATGCAATTTAAGCCCCATAGCGCCTGCTTCAATCTGCTCTTCAACCGCCTTGGGAAGGCTCGCATTGCCCTTGCCCATAAAGCCAAGGTTCATTGGAAAAGCCTCTGCGGCTTGCAGCATTTTATGCATATGCCAAATACCTGGTGTACAGGTTGTCGCGTTAGTCCCTGTAGCAGGCCCTGTTCCTCCACCTAGCATGGTTGTTACTCCCGACATCAGCGCTTCTTCAATTTGCTGAGGACAGATATAGTGAATATGTGAGTCCACACCGCCTGCGGTGAGAATCTGACCCTCGCCAGCAATAATTTCGGTGCCCGGACCGAT